>NZ_JADEXR010000172.1 GCF_015206995.1 aff. Roholtiella sp. LEGE 12411
TCGTTCTAAACCGTCCCGCGTCTCCGTTGTCCGGCTTTGGATGTCCCAGTAAATCCTGGTGCATCCAGCGCCCCGTAGTCGTTCTATTTGCTTTTTGAGTGCTCCTTTGTCTACTTGCTGCTCAGAACAATGTTTGCTATTAAACATATAGAAATGTAGCAATAGCAAGGCTTTGGGGTTTTGCAGACATCGCATTCAACATGAGAAGCGTTAGCGATCGCATCACTTCTATACTCTGCGATGCGCCGCTTTGGGTATGGGGCATGGTAAAGAAGCGACCAATGCCATTCGCCCAAGAACCCCACCCACAAGGGGATGGAGTTTTTCATTTTGCGCGACAAGCGAAACCAAAAGTAAAAATCCAAATGTAGTTCATAAACAGATATCGATATCGTATTGAAGAATTTTGAGAATATTTTTGACTCCTAATTTCATCCGCTGCCGCGCTTATTGCCCCCAAACAACCCATCTATATAATCACTCAAATCCTCTCCCCTCAACTTCCACCCGCGCCCAATTTTCCGAGCATTCAATTCACCTGATTTAGCGGCTTTCTCTAGGTGCGATCGCGCCAATCCTGAAACCGCCGCCGCCTCGTCTAAATTCAAAAGTAACTTATGATTGATTATTTCCAATAATTGAGTTTGAGTAGCGATTTCAACCCATACCTGAATCGCTGCTCTTTCGTCTTCGTTTAGCGCATAAGTAGGTGCAAAACTAAGTGCATTTTGCTTTAATACAGACTCATTAATTACACTTTGGCGTTGCTCAGTGACTACAGAAGGATGATAATTTGATTGCTGCTGCTCTGCCTTAAATCTGGCTAAATCTGCCTCTTCAAATACTGGCTGTTTACCTCTTGGACTGTTGACATATCGCACGCCAATTTTGTTTTTGTTAACGTACCTCTCAAGGGTACGCTCGCTCACACCTAAATACTCTAAAGCCTCGGCTTTGTTGAATTCCGTCATCTTCCGTCACTCCCGTCAACTGCTGTCGGTCGATGACGGTATTGAATCACAAAAAAGTAGTACCGTCAACGACCGTCATTTATTGGCGGAAGTGACGGACAGTGAAAAATGCTGAAATGCCAATAATATTGGATTGCTATGTGATGCCAGTGTCTTATGAACGTAGGCACTTGCTCGCGCAGAAATTGGAGCGAAGAACTTAGACTTGAAAGCTGTAAATCCCAACGCCTAAATTGAACAAGATGCCTCGACTCTAACTCTCGGCGGACACCCTATTAGATGAAAAAGCTGAAATTTTGAGCATGAAGCCGATTTAGAACAAATGTACTATCATAAAGCAGCTTTACGGTAATTTTTGGGTAATTGGTGTCATTTTTAGTTCAAGCGCCTAGAATGTTATTAACCTTAAGGGTTAACAATATTAGTAGAAGCTTGCTACAATGGATATTGTATTCAATAATCGTAAATTTGAAAAAGAGTGCAATAACCAAAGGCTTCTAGAGAAAAATCATGGTGCAGATAGAGCAAAACGCATCCGAAGACGACTAGATAGTTTACGTGCTGCCAACGTACTTGAAGATATGCGAAATCTTCCAGGAAGGTGTCACGAATTGCTTCAAGACCGCGCAGGTCAGTTATCGCTAGATTTGGATCATCCATATCGGCTAATATTTGAGCCAGCAGATGAACCAATTCCTACCAAACCAGATGGTGGCATCGACTGGAATAAAGTAACTGCCGTTAGAATACTGGGCGTGGAGGATACTCATGAGTAATGCAATCCAAAATCAATACACGCCAGATTACGTTTCTCCTCCTGGGGAGACTCTTCAAGAAATCCTTGAAGAGCGGGGTATGTCCCAAGCTGAACTGGCGGAACGTACAGGGAGACCTAAAAAAACAATTAACGAAATCATTAATGCCAAAGTAGCTATTACTCCTGAAACAGCATTGCAGCTAGAGCGTGTATTAGGTATCCCCGCTAGTTTTTGGAACAACCGTGAACGACAATACCGGGAAACTTTAGCACGACTTGAAGAAAAAGAGCGCTTGCAAAAAGAAGTCACATGGCTTAGACAAATTCCTGTAAAAGCCATGATTGATTTTGGTTGGATTCGGCGCTATCAGGACAAAGTTGAGCAATTGCGGGAAGTGCTAAATTTTTTCGCCGTCGCCTCCCCTGAACAATGGGAGGGAATATGGTGTAGTACTCATGTGGATTTTAGGAAATCGCAGGCTTTTCAAAGTGAGCCTGGTGCAATGGCTGCTTGGCTGCGTCAAGGAGAAATTGAAGCAGCTGAAATCAAGAGTGCTACCTATGATGAGAATAAGTTCAGGGAGGCACTGCTACAAGTCCGCGCTTTAACGATGAAAACACCAGAGGTTTTTCAACCAGAATTAGTGCAACTGTGTGCTGAAACAGGTGTGGCTGTGGTTTTTATACCGGAACTTCCCAAGACAAGAGCCTGTGGAGCAACACGCTGGTTAAATCCTCAGAAAGCGCTGATTCAACTCAGCCTGCGGCATAAAACTGATGACCATTTATGGTTTGCTTTCTTCCATGAATCTGGTCATATTCTGCTGCATGGTAAGCGTGATGTCTTCCTGGAAGGGAAAGGTGTTGGTGCTGTTGAGGATTTAGCGAATGAGGAAGAAGCAAACAAATTCGCTGCGGACATACTTATCCCCCCTATTGAGTTGAAGCGATTTCTAGCTTCAGGTCAACAACGGACTAAAGTGGCCATTGAGCAGTTTGCTGCTGAAATTGGCATTGCACCAGGGATTGTAGTTGGCAGACTTCAGCATGATGGAATTTTACTGCCTAGTCACTGCAACGACCTAAAGCGCCGACTTGAGTGGGTTTTAGATTAGCCGAAAAGCTAAACTTCTCACTTCTCTGAGTTGAAACCAGATGCTCCCGCGTGGGGTGAAATCGTGGATTGGGCAGTCACTGGTTACGATGAATTTTTAGGTTTTAGTATCACCGAATTATTGGCTGATATGGAAGGTCTCGCCGCCGCAAGTATCCCCTCGCTTACTTTTAAAAAGGAAATTAAAAAGCACTTTATCAAACGTGCTGCTAAAGTGTATGACCTTGATCAAAATGCAGTGCAGCGAAGCCTTGAAGAAATTGATCAAATCAAATAACTATCTTGCCATCTTGAGCAAAACTGAATGGTATATTTGCAGTAAGAGCGATCGCCTTCCACCCGTCAATTTCTTCAGGCGTAGGTCTATTTATGACAGGCAACCCATCAATCATGGCGTTCCACAACACAATGAAAATCGTGTAATCTTGATTTGCACTACTAGCAACATCTAAAGAAATCGCAATTGTTTCCAATCGCCGCACAGCGACTTGGTTGATAGAAAACTGAGTTACTCTGTTGTAAGCCACATTTAAAAGCAGTGCTTTGTTGAATGCGTTCCAGTTAGGAGGAGATGGCAGTGGTGGAGATGCTATGAAACTTTTACCGTCCCAGCGATCGCCAATTCCGGCATAATCACTTTGAATTAATAAATCCTCTGTAGAAAATTCTTCTGAATTTTCTACAATAATTGTATTAACAACTGTATTATTCTTAATTACTGCGTACCGCATACTACCCCCAATAAATCCTGACTTCACCACGTCCACCCGCACCACCCGCACCACCTAGACTGCCCCCACGAGCACCGCCGCCACCACCACTGGCGGGTGCTCCGCCATTACCACCATTACCACCATTACCAGTAGTTATATTTCCGCCACCGCCACCGCCGCCAGTGCCTGCACCTGTAGTTGAGTTTGTACCATTTGCCCCATTGCCACCAGTATTAGCACCGCCTACAGCGCCTCCGCCTAGTCTTATGTTAGAAGCGCCGCCAGCAAATCCAGCGTTGTTTTGATCAATAGCACCGCTACCACCACCATTGCCACCGTAGGTAGACCCAAATCCGTCACTATTCCAGCTACTAATAGCGCCACCATAAGTGGCATTAGGAACAGAAGGGCTACCACCATCAAAATAAGATAAATACAATGCAGCCTCAGCAGCAGAAAAAAATGAATTCGCTCCTGGCCCACTAGAATAAGCCGGTGGACTGCCTCCTCCGTGGGCATAAGCAAGAATCCCAAAACTGCTTGTTCCGCCTTCGCCACCTGCATTACCGCCTGAGTTACTGCTAGCAGTGCCGCCAGTGCCACCTGCACCAACAGCAACAGTAACGCTAGCAGGTAAGGCTGAGGCTATAAAAGCTTTACAAACAAAAGCGCCTCCACTGCCGCCGCCGCCGCCTGTATCTCCACCACCACCTCTACCCCCACCGCCACCACCCCATAATTCAACAATTACCCAGCTTATGCCCGCAGGCTTAGTCCATATTCCTGAACTAGTAAAAACCTGCGAGCCGGATGTAGTGCTACCGCTTGTACCTGAACGCTGTAAAAATATTGCCATACTAGCCCCCTACAAACCTCACTGCAATTGTTGCTGCTGTTCCACCTGTTTCAGTAACAAATCTGAATCTAATTCGATGAAGGGCAATTGATTCCAGGATAAAAGCGTACGTGCCGTTAGCTGTAATGTTTGTATCGGTATTTGTAGGCGATAAATTAAAAAAGACTGTATCGCAGCTACCTTCTAATCGCACATCAACACTGGTGTTAATGCTTGCAACAGTAAATTGGCAGGTAATTCTGCGGTACAGCGTTACATCTAAATTAGAAGTTGTGGTAGGTGCTGTCAGAATTGTTTCTGCGGCAAATTGATTATATGCAGCAGTAATTGCATCTCTAACAGCAACTACTATTGCAGTATCGGCAGCAGTTGCAACTGTACTTGCAGGCTTAATAGTAGCTTGAGCATTATTTACTTGATCGTACAATCTGATTGGATTGCCAATTGTAATTGCTCCGGTTCCTTTACCAAGCAAAATACGGATTGTAGCAGTTCCTGAACTCCACGTAGTAGCCCGCATTCTGATATTGGTAGCACTTGAAGCATTACCGTGGAATGCACCATTTGAAGTAATGGTTTGTCCCGAAAAGCTTGTACCCGCACTAAATGCTCCAGTGCTTGTCCAAGTGGTTCCATTATCAAGGCTGCGCTCAAACTGGAGAGTGCCTACCCAAGTACCAGTAACTAGTACTGAAAAAGAAGTATTGCCACTACCTGCTACAGCAACAGTGCTATTAGCAGTAGGTGTACCAGTAATTATACCCTGGCTATTTTGCCCACTAACTGTAGATGAGCCAACATCAGCAGCGGTAATGTTAGCTGGGCTGGAAGTAAAATCAATAGTCTCAAATAGCAGTAAGCTACGTGCAGATAGCTGCAAATCCCCCCGCTGCCCATCAGTTAAAGTTGGAGGAATTGCATTGTACTTCCCACCCATTTTTATTGGGTTTCCAGTATCAGCAACACCAGCTGCCACATTCCCCAAGACTTCAGATTTTAAGCGATCGCTCACTAAAGCAGAAGGCAACTTATCTCGAATTGCTGTTTCGATGGCTATTTGAGTAGTTTGGTTTGCTGCGGTTGAATCGGAGGTTCCACCCCCACCCCCGCCACCTGTATCTACCAGTAGCCGCCCACTCGTAACAGTTAGATTACTAGGAATTTTCCCATCAACAGAAGTAAGAGCGGCAGATGATACAGGCTGGGTGACTCCACTGCCATCAACCTGAAAACGACCACCCACTAAAGCGGAAGGTAGGCGTTCACGAAGTGTGTCTATGATATCGCTAACCAGCTTCCAAATTGCTGAGAGCCATCCTCTACCACTTGCACCACCAGCAGGCATAGTTGCGCCTAGGATATCTGCCCCTTCTTTTAAAGCAGCAGCAGTGTTATCACGAACTTCATAGGTGGTATCTCTAATTGTTGTTTCAATAGCTATTTGAACGTCTTGATTGTCAGCAGAGGCGTCACCAGGACTACTGCCTAATGATTTAGCAACTTCCGCATTAGCGATCGCTTGTCTAATTTCGGAGTCCCCGTATACTGTTCCGTACCCAGTACCTTTATATTGATCAGGTATTTTACTCATTAATAGCTACGTATAAATATTCTCATTATTGTATTGTGAAGATTTTAAAAAGCCACCCGGCAAATACCTTTTTTTCTTTTGTTAACAAAACGAGGCGGCAATTAGAAGCACTCTCAATAATCTGGTAAAATTTTTAACTTTGAAAAGTTCTCTATCTCTAATTTAGTGCTCTTTAGCAAACTCAGTACTGAGCACTGAGTAAAAAAGTTACCAAATACTCTTCATTGCAATTCTGGTAAATATAATTTCGCTTCCCCTGCCCAAATATTATTGAGCGTGGCCCCGCCACTATAGGTGGAAATGTATTGCATCAAAAATTGGTTATTTGTACCTCCTCGCATTGCTTCAAATACTGCATCTTGCAGATCTTGGGGAAGGGTATGCAGGCGACTTCCATAGGTCTGGTACACCCACAAGGGATCGTAACCCGCGCTAGATGCTTGCAGATTGCCAACCGTTGATTGTTGCTCCGTCCCAAACAAGGGCGGCATCAAGGAACCGAAATCTGAATTAGGATTGTAGCTGTTCCAGTATTCAAAGTTGCTCATGAAAAAACGTTATTTTTTTGATACAGAATTTGATGAAGATGGCACTACTATAAACCTGATTTCAATCGGAATTGTTTGTGAACTATTTGGAGCATTAGTTAGTGAACTGGAATTGGCCAAGGCCATGGAACCGGGAACAGTGCAAAGAACGCTTTGTCAAGGGCGATCGCATCTCCATCCGGCAAATGGCATCTGCGTCAGGGCGCGGTAAGTCCACAATTGAGGTTTGGAGAGTCCAGGACACATGGGAAGACGAACGGGGACGCTACCAAGACGAGTTAAAGACAGTAACCCGCGACAAGACCATAGAGAAGGCTTCTGATAAACTTAGCGATGAACTAGCTGATATAGCGATCGCCAATTTCAAAGCCCACAAACTTGTTCGGGATTATGCTCATCTTATCTTCCAAATTAAAGCAAGGCATCTTAAAGAAATTCAACAATTGCCACCAGAAGAACAAGGAGCAGAACTCAAAAAACATAGTGCCAGCGAGATGAACTATTGGAGCTTAATTTTGAGTCGCTCAACTCAAGAAATTGCGGCGGCGACGGGACTGCCGTACTATATCAACGTCAACACCTCTGCTAAGAAACTAGAACAAGAAGGCTACGTGGTGCTAGATCCACGCAGCGAAGAAAGTAATGATGAGCGCCCGTGATAACTTTGAGGCTAGCCACTCCAGAAGATGCACCCCAGGTAGCTCAAGCGATGCAAGAGTGTTTCTACTCCCACCCTTATCTACTTCCTGGGTTACAAGATAGATTGATGCTGCCCCCTCTGCAATATTTTTGCTTGGTTGCTCTATTGCAAGATGAAATTATTGGTGTGTTGGAGCTAGTCGTATTAGATAATATTTGTTACCTGTTCAACCTCTGTGTGTTGCCCAATGCTAGAAATTTGGGTATTGCTTCTGACTTGATGGCGATCGCTCACCAGGTTGCTGTCAAAATAGACATAAAACAAATATATTTGACTGTCTTGTTAAACAACATTCCAGCCCAAAAGCTGTATTTGAAACTTGGCTATTGTCGGTTGTGTCAGATAATTTTAAATAGTAATCAAATATTATTAATGAGAAAATTGTTGTTACCCAAAAACTTAAAATAACTAAGTTAATTCAATTCCGTGGGTTAAAGTCCCCCGGTTCTATAACCGGTAAGTAATGCGATTGGGGTTAAATCCCCATTGCAAAACAAAATTTACGAATTACGAATTACGAATTACGAATTATTTTAACCCTACTTAAACATCCCCGCCCCAATCTGTATCGCTCTGGTTATCGCCTCTGCGTCTGCTTGCCGCGCTCTAGTCAAAGCGTTAAGCTGTGGGTCAGTCGAGAACTCAGTACACACGGCATTGACTAGCTTATCGTTAGCTGTCCCCGGCGACGCTTGCACAGGTTCCATGCCGGGATACTTATTCGTGATAACTTGCCCTTGCCAGTCAGCTTGGAGTAACCAGCCATACTCAACAACATTGTTGGCACAGTTGGCTCCCATATACATTCTAGTGATTGCCACATTACTATCTTTGATGTGGTTAACATTCACCCAAAAGGTTCGCATATTACCGTCTGTACCAATAGTCCCCTTATCAATAGAGAATACCTCACCCTTTGCTACTTGGGTGACAGGTATCCATTGTTCAGCAGGGATAGGAATAGATTGAGCGCTAGCAGGCAGACAAATGAAAAAAGGCAACAGACACGCAGCGATTTTCTTAAACACGGGTTTTGATTAAATTCGATTATATTTCCAGTGTGAGGGGCGATCGCTCTTAGTATCATCGGTAAAGGTAAGTAATCTACTGTAAAGATTCCGTGACTATCGGTTCACCCTCCCATCTCTCCCCGCGCCTCCAAACCAAAACCAAAAATAACACCGCTAAGTACCGCCAGCGATCACAACAACAATGGCGCGAGTGGGAAACTTTTAGTGATGCGATCGCTTCTGCCACCGCTTCGCAAACAATAGCGTGGAACTCTTTTGAGAGCTTTAGGTTAGCGATCGCCAATCACATAACCTATGACCACATGAGAGTGTGGTTAGAAGCGTTATTTACAGGAGAAGATTCTAGATATCTACGGGGAATTGCGGGGGAAGATACCCTGATATTAGCTCCTCGTGAATCGGCCAAAAGCACGGTACTGGCTCAATTTATTGCCTATGAAATAGGAATACACACTTCACCGTGGAACCGCATACCCATAAAAGTCATGGGTATCAGTTACAACATTGAAACTGCGCTTCCTCGCTCTCGGCAAATTCAGTCCATCATTCAATCTGACAAGTACCAAGAGATATTCCCTTGGGTGCGCCCTTCTAAACAGAAATGGGGTGAAAAGGAATGGATGATAGACCTCGCTTGGGCGGGGTTGCCAACGACAGAAGAGCAATATACTTATGTCTGCGGCGGATTGAACGGGGGATTGAATAGTCGGCGGGCCATGCTTGTGTTTTTAGATGATTTAATTAAGTCTCCAGACTCAATTAAGGCAGCATCTGTGCGTAATTCAATGGAAAGCACTTGGCGCAGTGTGGTGCAATTCTGCCGCTTTGACGGCAGCCGCGCTATTTGTCTTGGGACGCAGATGACTCCTGTGGATATTTATTGTACAGAGTTTACTGAAGAAAAGAAATGGAGAGTGATTAGGCAGTCTGCACTTCTTGAGAAGGAAGATGGCACAGAGTACAGCTATTGGGAACCAGTGGACGAGCGTAGTCCTGGAACACCTCTTTCTCGCTTGCAGTGGGAGCGGGAAAATATGCCCATTGAATTTGCCTTCCAGCGCCAAAACAAAATTATCCGCATTAAACAACAGTCAATTGACCCCAACCTCATTCAACGCGGTATTATCCCTTCACGCTTTGATAGTTTGGTGCTGGGTGTTGACTTATCAGCTGGACTTAAAGATTCCAACGATTACACTGCAATGGTGTTGAGTGGAGTTTGCCAAAATGGGGATAGACCCGAATACTGGATAATTGATACTTGGGAAGACCGAGTTATGGGCAATACTGCCAAGTTAGACGCAATGATTGAAATTTGGGAGATGTGGAAACACTTGCTACCCATGACTAAACTCTACAACCACACAACAGGCGACTGGGACGATGTACCAGTAAGGGGATTAGAATTGTGGTTTGATTCTTCTGCCTACGGGTTGTCGTTGCAAGGCGACTACGAATCACACATTATTGAACGTCGTCAAATCACTAATTGGCACGTTCGCCCCGTTCCGGCTTCTGGTCGCGGTGGCAAGCTCGAAAGGCTGCGGAAGCATTCAGGGCTATTCGATAATAAGCTTGTCCATTTCAATCTTTACAGCCGCACAATGAGCGATGGACGCAGACCACTGGGGCGGTTGATTCAACAGATAACTGAATTTGGCTCTACCAGTCATGATGACTTGGCGGATGCTTTTGAATTGTGTATGAGTGGACTGAGGAGTCATTCACCGATCACAAAAGGAAATTATTAATGCCAGTGGCGAAAGTCGTTTTGGGGCGCGGATATTTTTTCACTCGGCGCGATCGCAAACAGTTATCTTCTCACATTGGCTGTTGTCCATGCTTTCACCCTAAGCGTGCTACTCTATTTTACGAGGGGACTAGCTCCTTTGCTTGGTTTTAGTCCCCTCACCCATTACGCCGCCTGCAAACCCTTCCAAGCTAAGTGGCGATCGCACTTCATCCGAGTTGCAAATCTTGCTACTTCCTTGCCGCTTACGATAACTGTCCAGGGTTGGGTTAAGTGGTCGGCGTCGTCAATGTAGACAACTTGTACTGCGGGTACTGCTTTCTTACAAAGTTCTGATCGGCGGGAACCGCCGCTTAGACTTTGCGCTTCTAATTCTTCAATTTTGGCTTCAACACTCATCAACTCATCAACCCACTTTCTGATATTGTTCTTGCCGCCTACCTTAGCGATTAGGTTGAGTAGTGTTTGTTGGCGGGTTTTGAGTTGTTGTAGTGTCATTGTTTTATCTCCTTTGCTTGTTTCTTAAGTGTAACAACTAAAGAACATAGCGTCAAGAGTATATAGTAAATAATTCGTAATTCGTAATTCGCCCTGGGGCTACGCCCCGCTGCGAAGACAGTAAATTTTGTTTTGTGACGGGGATTTAGCTGCTGCTTCTGTTTTAAATTCTTGAAGTCATTACTTTGTTCTTTTGCTTGCATTTCAATAGTAACAGGCAAAGAACTAAGCGTTAATGTTAATTAAACAACTAATACTAGAAATCAAAAAAGATTCCTCCAATAGTTCCCCGACTTCTTCGGTAAACTGTACTGTAGCCTCAACACTGCTATTGACGTAAAGAGCGATCGCTCCTACCACGCCTTCACTGCCATCAGGAGCGATCGCCTTATCTCCAACTTTCCAATTACCCCAGCTTGGCAAGTATTGTTGCAGTACATTACGCCCACGCTTGGCGTTTACCCGTTTCCAGGCGCGGTGTTTGCCATCTTCCGAGTTGAGAAAGCACAATTGACATAGCCGCCGCCGCTGACTAAGTTTTCCCTTGAGGGGGCGATCGCACTTACACAGTGGTATTTCAATTCCTTGCTTTTGCCGCGCTCGGTACGCCGCGGCTCGTTCTTGATTTGATTTAGCCACAGCAATATTTATGGTCATCATTTCTATTGAAACAAGCAAAGAACAGAATGGCAAGCTATACTTTAAATCCGTTTGCAGATATTTAGGCTTTCTAGATCACCTGATACAATAAACACTATGTCAACTCGCCGCACTCGTACTTACACTCGCCGCACTGATGCAATGGATTCAGGGGATGTTCGCCGCGCTCGCGTAAAGGCATTGAAAGCGTTGAAGCGGCCGTTAGATGCTGAGGAAATAGCCGAGTTACGGAAGCTAATTCAGGAGATGGGTAATGGGTAAGTTGCTCTACCTCGAAAATGGACACATCACCTCACGACTTTGGTACGCTTGGTACGATGGTAGCTATCAAGCCATTGACGTGAGTGGGAAAACTAAAGCCGCTGCTCTAGCTTCTCTCCCCACTCCCACGCCTAACTTTGTACAGCAGGTGGCTAGGAGCAAAGAAGAAGCGATCGCTTTTGTGAAGGATATGCAAGCAGAGGCGTTGCTAGCATCACCGCTTTAGTAGTATTTTTATACTAAAATTATCTAAATAAACCTGCATGTCTACTGCGGGTTTCTTGCTTTTTTACCAAACTGCACTATCAAATCGCAACCATCTAAAAAGTTAATTCGCACTTCTGTAGGGATAGCAAAGGATTTTTCTTTAAGCATGGTTTGAATCGCCTTGACACGCGCAGAATGGATGCCATCAACTATCACTACCGCTGCTGGCAAACCTTTGTTTTGGTGTAATCCTACAACTTTATCAATGTAGATGCTGAGGTTGTTGTGCTTAAGTCCACCCCAGAGTCTTGCGCCTTCTTTATTCAAATCTACAATTAACTTTACAATCGCTAAATCTACCTGTTCCATGAATTACCGTAACCCCCGGAGTGCTAGAGCGGCTGACTGGGCCCTAAATAAATTCTGCTGGTCAAAACCTGATTTCTGCATACCCTGCTGAGAATCTAGCTGACGTTGTAAGCGATTAGTTGTAGCGTCTTGGCGCAAGGTTTCTAGTCCAGTCTGTATTTGTCCTTGCTGGTCAGCTAATTTGTAGTTATGTCCAAAATCTACATTTTTTAATCCTGTTTGCCCTTGAAACTGCTGGTCAACCAACTTATATTCCCTACCAAAATTATTCTGCGCTTCTTTTTCACGCAATCCGCTTGACTGGAGTTTAGACTAAAAATAAGCAAGCAGAAAATAATACTTAGAAAAGTATGGATAAAAAATTGACATATCTGGTCAGGTGAAAAGTCACTGAAAAGAAAAAGTGGTCAGCAATGTTGAACTGAC
>NZ_JADEXR010000173.1 GCF_015206995.1 aff. Roholtiella sp. LEGE 12411
GACAGATACTTCTCTACGAGAGGCTGCGCCAAGGCTTACCTCGACTATGCTCGGCACGAATCGCTCAGTACAAGTGCCCTATGCCCAAAGCGGCGGAGCGACTATCCCTCTACAGACACCTGGGGATGGAGTTTCCCGTCGCTTTTAACCCACCTTCCGCACCCAGTACTGTCACAATGGGTTATTACTGAGCTTGATTCATCAATAGAGAATTAAATAACACATTAAATGAGCAAAAAAGATATATTAACTAATAAAAGTAGCATTGAATCTATTCTCAATAAGAAGCAATAAAAAAATAAAGTAATTTGAGAGTGAGTTAATAAGAAAATACTAGAGTTTTTATCTAGTTATTAATACGAGCTTATATAGATTGGAAAATAAGTAAAAAACAAGCATAATAATTTAGGACTACTAATAAAATTAGATAGCCCATATCAACATACTTGCATATTCAGAATCCACAAAAAATTAAGTTATACAGGTGTAGTAAAGGCGGCAATTTTCTGGTAATGATGTGAGAATGAAATTCCGCTATGGAGTTAAATTATAAATATCTTTTGGCTGGGTATAATTCAATTTTTATGTTCTCCCTCTAGATAAAAGATATTTATTTCAATAGATAGGTGTACTTAAAATAACTGGACTGTTATGTTACAAAGATGACTATAGCTAGACAAAAACCTTTAAATGCTTCCGTACAGCTTCCAGAAACATTAGCAGAGAAATATACCGAAGCAGAGCGTATGCGTGATGTTCTGCTTTTACTACAAAATTTGATTAACAGTGAAGAAGCCACTGTGAAACTAATTATAGATTGTCTTTATGATGTTGGCTCAGTTAACCTGATCAACCGAAAGATTCCCTTACGACTCTTAAATAGGGTAATGAAATTAATTGCTCGAATGTCTAGACCAGTTTTTAGAGTCCTAGCCTTCAATTGGTTAAAGAAGAATTGTCCCCAATTGATTACTGATTGGCTACAGTTACAAGTAAGTTTTGAAGGATTAAAAAATATATCTCCAGAAATAGCTATCGAAGTTGAACAACTTCAGCCATATTCAGGATCACAGGCAGAAAGTCTTAGCCTAGAAATTAAGTATCTGCGCTACCAAGTTAGATGGCTAGCTGGAATTTCAATAGTAGCGATCGCCTCTCTAGGTGTAATATTTATTTGGTTAAACGGTGGGTAAAAGCCCTCACCATGATTTTTCGATTTTACACCCAGTCCCCAATCCCTTATCCCCAGAGGAGGCCCCACCTTCCCCAGTCTCTTTTACAGTGCAAACCACTGTAGTTGCTTTACTAGCCGCAAGCAGTTTAATTTATTGAATAGCTAGTGCATTTCAGTAATTGGCTCAGCAGATAAATATGCTAATTCCGACTATGACTCTGCCCAAACCTACCTTGGAGGATATCGAAATCCAGTTGCTTCTAGAAGGAGTGTACCAATATTATGGTTATGACTTCCGTAATTATGCTCTCTCGTCACTCAAACGCCGCATTCAGAGCTTTATACAGCTAGAGGGGTTAGCCAATATTTCTGCATTACAAGAGCAATTACTTCACAATCGCGCCTATCTGGAACGATTTTTGCTAGGTTTGACGGTGAATGTAACATCAATGTTTCGTGACCCCAGCTTTTATAATGCCTTAAGAAATCAAGTTATCCCGTTCTTGCAAACGTATCCGTTTATTCGGATTTGGCACGCTGGATGCTCTACTGGGGAAGAAGTTTACTCAATGGCAATTCTACTGCAAGAAGAAGGACTTTACCATCGTTGCCGGATATATGCTACTGATACTAACGAAAAGGTACTACAAACTGCCAAGAGCGGTATTTTTTCCCTAAAACTGATGCAGGAATATACTCAGCTTTACCTAAAAGCAGGCGGTAAGCGGTCTTTTTCAGAATACTATACAGCGGCTTATGACAATGCGATTTTTCGGACATCTTTGAGAGAAAACGTTGTTTTTGCTCAGCATAATTTAGCAACTGATAGTTCTTTTAATGAATTTAATATTATCATTTGTCGTAACGTTTTAATATATTTCAATCAAGTACTGCAAAAGCGGGTACATGAGCTTTTTTATAATAGTCTCTGTAACTTTGGTCTTTTAGGTTTAGGAAAACAAGAATCGATTAGATTCACTCCTTATGAACGGCATTATGAAGAGATAGCTAAAGGCGAGAAGCTGTACAAGAAAATTGCGGGCGCGTGAAAACCACTAGGTTTAGACCTTAGTGGTTTGATTTCCATAAAATTGATTTTTGCAAGAGATACCCATAAACTCAATAGGCTACACCCCACTGCAAGCAGATTTAATGTTTACTGCCAAATATAAATGAGGACAAACAAAATAATCCAGATAACATCAACAAAGTGCCAAAACAACGAGGTTGCATTGACGCCGAAGTGACCTGAGTCGTAGTTTCCGGGAATGAAGGAGCGGACAAAAATAATTAACTGCAACAGAATACCTGTAAAAACATGTAACCCGTGGAAGCCAGTTAGTAGGTAGAACGTCCCACCAAATACCCCTGAAGTGAAGCCGAAAGCGAGGCTGTTCCATTCAATCACTTGTCCTACTAGAAAGTAAGTTCCCATGGCCATTGTGGCTAAGAGGAACAAGCGAAATTTCACTAAGTCATGGCGTTGAAGGGCGCGTTCTGCTAAGTAAATCACAAAGCTACTAGCGACAAGAATTACTGTGTTGATTGATGGTTCTTTAATTTCTAGTCCAGAAACACCAGCTGGTAGCCAGTTAGGAGTAGTTGTTTTGTAGACAATATATCCTACGAAAAAACTCAGGAAAATGACGCTTTCAGATAGTAGAAACACAATGAAGCCAAACATTTTGTTGCCTTCTTCATCGTGGCTATGTTCTGCTGTTTGGTGCAATTCATCGGAGATGATATAACTGTCCATTGGGGGAATTCTCTTTTACCTTGAGGGTTAAATTTGAAACGCGCAGGGAAGCACAGAGTTACGCAAAGGGTTTCTGCGTACCTCTGTGTGCGTTACTTTATGTCTGTTAATGTTGCGTTGGTAGACAAAGAGTTATGGCTTTGTAAGTTAGCTGTCAATGGTTCTGACTTGCCGTAACCGTAAGGTTCAGAAATAACAATGGGAATTTCTTCAAAGTTCTCGACTGGGGGTGGTGAAGAAACTAACCACTCTAGTCCAATTGCTCGCCAAGGGTTATCAGGTGCTTTCTCACCTTGCATCCAAGAAATCACCATATTGAATATGAAGGGCAAGGTAGACATTCCCAACAGGAATCCGCCCAGACTAGCGATGATATTCCAGAATGCATACTCTGGGGCGTAGGAAGAGACTCGACGTAACATGCCTTGTAATCCCAGGGGGTGCATGGGTAAAAAGTTGAGGTTAGTGCCAATGAATGCTAACCAAAAGTGCAATTTACCCCAGCCTTCGGAGTACATCCGCCCGGTCATTTTGGGAAACCAGTGGTAGATGGCAGCATATAAGCCCATCGTTACTGTGCCGTAGAGGACGTAGTGGAAGTGACCTACTACAAAATAAGTGTTGTTAACGTGTACATCAACCGGCACAGAGGAAAGCATAATGCCTGTGATTCCGGCGAAGACAAACATGACCAATGCGCCTAGGGCAAATAGCATTGGTGTATTCAGCCGTAGTTTACCGCCCCAGATGGTCGCCACCCAAGCAAATACTTTAATACCAGTGGGTACAGATACACACATTGTCGTCAGCATGAAAATCAACCGCATCCAGCCAGGTGTACCGCTGACGTACATGTGATGTACCCAAACAATACCGCTGACTACGGCAATCAAGATGGATGAAACGGCGACTACTTTATAGCCAAACAGGGGTTTACGTGAATAAACTGGGAAGATTTCTGAGAAAATCCCAAATACAGGCAGAATGATCACATAAACGGCGGGGTGGGAGTAGAACCAGAAGTAGTGCTGGAACATTACTGGGTTCCCGCCCTTGGCTGGGTCAAAAAAGGCGGTACCAACTGTGAGATCTAGTAGCAGCATCACCGCACCTGCTGTTAGTGCAGGTAGTCCAAATAGTTGGATAATCTGGGCGCTAAATACTGCCCAAACAAATAGAGGCATTCGGAAGAAGCCCATACCTGGTGCTCGCATTTTGACGATGGTGGTGACAAAGTTGACTGCTCCCATAATTGAGGAGACGCCTGATATTGCCACCGCTAGCAGCCAGAGAACTTGACCATTAATTAAGTTACCTGTGGGGTTTTGTAGACTAACTGGTGGGTAAGACCACCAGCCTGCTTGGGCTGGGCCACCAGGGATAAAAAAGCTGCCCATCAGCAGAATTCCGACTACTGGAACCATCCAGAAGGCGACAGCGTTGAGGCGGGGAAATGCCATGTCTCGTGCCCCAATCATTAGGGGCACTAGATAGTTGGCAAAACCAACTAGCGAGGGAAATGTCCACAAAAACAGCATCACTGTGCCGTGCATGGTGAACATACCGTTGTAGACGGTGCGGTCAACTAAATCTGATTCGGGTGTAATCAGTTCTCCCCGAATCACCATTGCAAAGATACCGCCGACGAGAAAGAAGAAGAAAGAAGTAACGAGGTACTGAATACCAATTACTTTATGGTCTGTACTAAAGCTGAAGTATTCTTTCCAGTTACCCGGAGATTCGTGGTTGGGCTGCTTACTGGCAATACTGATGCTGTCAATAGGAATATTAGTCATTGATTATTTTCCTTTTAACCGGGTGCTACTCAAAGAGTCCAGCGTCAACAGTCAAGGGTCAAAATTTGGACTGGAGGACTCTTAACTTTTTAAAGGGGCAACAAATGATTTACTTTGAACTGTTGACTCCCTTAAGGGGCATTGACTAAAGGAGCTACCGCAGGTGCAACAGTAGCCCAACCAGTTTTGACTGACTGATTGGATGCTTGAGCATATTCGGAAGCTGCTTGATTATTTGCCGCTGATGGCTTTTGGGTTGCAGCTTGGGCTAGCCACTGGTGATAATCTTCTGAAGATTCGACGACTACATTGGCTTGCATAGTCGCAAAGTATGTGCCGCTATATTGGGAATCGGTCAGTCGATATTCGCCTGTGCGGGTGGGAGTAAACTCAAAGTCGATAGTGTGATTGGGAATCACGTCCTGTTTGAGGCGGAAGGCTGGAATGTAGAAACCGTGCAGAACGTCTGCTGATTGCAACGCTAAACGCACCCGGCGATCGCGAGGTAAATGCAATTCGGTACTGGTAATATCTTTTTGGGGATAATGAAAGACCCAAGCCCACTGCTTGGCCAGTACATCGATTTTTTCTACTGGTTCAGTTAAAGCATCGGCTGCTGAGTCTTTTGATGCCGCAGATGCAGATTGCATGGCCATCGGCAGATGGAAATGTACATGCTCCATCGGGCCTTGAATTCCCATTTGCTCATACACTTGGTAGCTGTAGCCCGCAATCCAAAACACTAGCAAAATTGGGATGGCTGTCCAGACAACTTCCAGTGTGACGTTACCTTCAATTGGGGGGCCATCAGTATAATCATCCTTGACTGCCCGATGGAAGATCACGGAATACATTAGAGTGCTAGTCACTCCTAAGAAGATGAATGCACCCAGCGTTACCAAAAAACTAATCAAATCATCAATTAGTTGAGATTCGGCTGCTGCTTGTGGCGGAAGCCAGGAATAAGCCTGTTTTCCAATCCAGAGACTGGTAGCAGTCACTGCGATCGCACCCGTAATTAATGTCAAAATATTTAAAATCTTCTGGATTTTCATGGTTAAGGGTCAAGGGTCAAGAGTCAAGGGTCAAGGGTCAAGGGTCAAGGGTCAAGGGTCAAGGGTCAAGGGTCAAGGGTCAAGGGTTAAAATTAATTACTTTTGACTTTTGACTTTTGACTCTGGACTATGCAAAGCATTGTTTACTTGAGTGTTGTGTTGAGTTCTTGGCCTAATCGCAGCAAATTATCTGCGGTGTTGTGTACGCCAAACTCGGCAGCCATTTGTGCCCCTAGTGTGCCGTGGACGTACATGATCAACATGACTGTGATCCCTGTGAGCAAATAACTCCACTGCACTTGTCTATCTGCGTTTTTGCCCCAAACGAAGCGCTGCCATCCTCTCCAGACGGTCATGCCAACAATCAGGGCTAATAAGAACACACCACCGATACCGTGCCAAAGCATGGTTTCCATTGCCTGCAATCCCCAGGCACTCTTGACATCAGCTGGTGGTGCTGCCAACATCATTTCGTAGAAGCCTGCCGCTACTGTGAAAAATGTAATGATGCTGGAAGCTAACATGTTGTACCAGCCAACATTAAAGAAGTTGTTACGTTCAACGGTAATTGCCAAAAATTTGAAGACCCATTTTTGGAAGGGGAACAGAACGCCGACAATATCAAAGGTCATTCCAATAATGAACAGACCTAGGGTGAGATGGACTAGGTTGGGATGAATGGGAATGGCGTAAGGCAGTCCATTTGCACCCAGCTGTCCGCTCAATTGATTAATTAATTCCGAGTTCATGGCAAAATACTATCCTTTACTGCTTCCACAACTGGAACTGTGTGCAGTCCATATACCCAAACGAGTTCATCACCAAGATATACCTGGAAGCCAACTATCAAGGTCAAAAGTAGCCCTGCTCCTAGATAATAAATTGGTAATTTTTGCGGATTGCGAGCACGAATTACATAACGCCAAGCTGTAATTGCCGCGATGATTCCAGAAAGCGACCAACCAATTAATGTGTGCATATTTAGCACTGATTTAGCTAGGTTGTAAGGCTGGGCTAAACCAGCTTCAAACTGACCAAAAATGACGGCGACGAAGATGGCGATCGTGGCGACAAACATATTCCACCAACTCACCTCAAAAAGATGGTTTTTACCAGTAAAATAACCAATTACATCGCACAAGAAGGAAAACAATACCATCGCAATTACGAAGTGGACAACGATGGGATGAATCGTATCTGGGTAGGGTAAATTATGGTCGTTCAAAGACGTAAGATACTCAAACATGGTATTCTCCTGGACATATCTACTGCACCTAAGTCAAACTTTCATGATTTATGGATACTTGCTAACATCACCACAAGTATCTATTTCTAGATGATCAGAATTTGTTCAATATCTACGCGGTGCAATCTGCTGAATTTGCTTTTAAAGTAAATGATTGTGGTTGCGATTCATTTCCTCGTGTCGAAACTCTGCAACAGCAATTATTGATGTAGCTAAACTAAATCGCTGTCACTGATTTGATTTGCTTAACCTATCTTTTAGCTTAGGTAAATTTTTATGAATTGTCAAAAAATTAAAAATTAAAAATTAAAAGTTATTTATTTAGCAAAAGCTAGGTTTTATAATGTATCAGTTCTTGCATTGCTTAAAATATTATTAAAGGTAGATAATTTAGTTTTATGTAAAGTATTTCACATTGATAAAATTTTGTTTTGTAATGCAAATAACAAAAATATCTACTTGTAAAAGTGGCTGGGGACTCAGGACTAGACACGTCCGGAATATTAACTAGGGGTCAAAAAAATGGTAGAACGGGTTTTTGACCGTCTCCCAAAATGAAAAATCCACTTCATTATATTCAAGAATATCCGCAGCGAACAAAACAAATTTTGGGAATAACCAATGACCAGTTTCATAATTTGTTGAACATTGCCGAAATGCATCATAACTTACTTCAATCAGAGATAGAACGTCAGAAGGTACGTATAAGAGTGATCCATAAAAATAAATGCCCAGCCGTGTGTTGAAATTATTCGTGGGTGTTAAGGATCGCTTGTTTGACGGCTGGGCATTTATTTCTTGGCAGTATGCTAAATGAGAAAGGAGGAGGCCGGAAGCCGAAATTGGAGATTTCCGAAGAAGTCTGTTTATGTCTATTTTATTTAAGACAAATGCCAACATTCGAGGTTTTAGGGTTACAATTTGGAATTTCCAAAACTGAGGCTAACGATACATTTCATTACTGGCTTGGAATCCGGCGAAAAATATTACCAGCCAGTCTGCTCGAACAAGTTGAAAAAAATGATAGTGATTATGCGATCGCAATAGAACTATTGAAGGAATTTAAATTAATCGTGGACAGTATGGAACAGCCACGGGAACGCCCTTGCGACAATCAAGAACAGAAAGAGTATTTTTCCGGTAAGAACAAACAGCACACATTTAAAAACCAATTTATTACCTTACCAGAAGGAAAAGATATTGTAGATGTAGAGGTGGGAGAAAAAGGACCAACCAGTGATATTAGCTTGTTTCGAGAGCAACAAGAAAAGTTTGAATCCTTACAAATGTTTGAAGGAGATAAAGCGTATCAAGGAGGAGAGAATATAAAGACTCCTTACAAGAAGCCACGTAACAGAGAATTAACTGCAAAGCAAAAAGCAGAAAATAAAGAGTTTTCTAGTAAACGCATCTTTGTTGAACACGTAATTAGACTTGTCAAAATCTTCCCAATTGCCCGACAAAGATTTCCACTTAATTCTCGGACTTATGATCAGGTGATTCTTACTATTTGTGGATTGGTGAGACTAAGAATTGGTGCATTAATTTTACCATTTTAATACGTGTTGTAAACATGAAATCTGCCATGAATTAGTTTCCAGCATATTTACAGATAGTTGCTATCAGTAACTATCTCTAACCCTGATTATTACGTTGGTTTTGGTTAATACTTAACACTGGACAAAACCAGACTCAGAGCGTGTTGCAAATTTTCGGACGAGTCTATTTGATAAATTTTTATAGTAAACCTGTTTTGTGGTCTAGTTCTTACTATGTAGCATCAACGGGAGGAGCGCCAATAGAAAAAATAAAACAGTACATCAAGTCTCAAGAAGTGCCAACAGAATAATTGTTGATTCGTCATGCATCCAGCATCTGTTTTTGCTGTGCAAAAATTCAATACTAGATGCAATCCTCACTTCGTGACGCTCCGCGAACATCAACCGCTCTAATCCCAAACCTGCTTCGCTGAGGATTAGGGACTGCCACGATACGTTCAAACATCGTCTGAGAAAAGTCTCACATCAAAAGTTGACCATGCTCAGTTAGATTTGGCTCCCAAGGGAATCTTACCCCACCCAATTCCTGCTGTTTCTTAAGACCATGAAACAAGGGGAGAGTGAAAAGTTCCATGAAAACATGCTTAAATATTAAGTAATTTCCTCAATTTAGCTGTGCCCTATTTTTCTCTCGTCGGCAAAATATTCCCTGGGACTATCTATTAATAGAGGCTCTCCAAGCTGAATTAATCAGCAATAACCTTGTGAAAAAATCGGTATAATATAACTTTTTTTCTTTGAACATCCGAAAATGAATCAAATCCCAACAACAGCTTCCAAGGAACTGGAGATGAATGCTTCACGCCAGTTCACCCCCTGGCTATTCGAGCAGAATCTAAGCCTCGGATTTACTACCTATCAAGCAGGTAAACTGTTCTTAATTGGCTTACAATCCAGCGGCAAACTATCTATATTCGAGCGCACCTTTGAACGTTGCATGGGTTTGTATGCTCATGGCAGCAGCTTGTATATGAGTTCGCTTTATCAATTGTGGCGCTTTGAGAACATCCTACAACCAGGACAAATCCACGACAACTACGATGCCGTTTATTTGCCTCAAGTGAGTTATGTCACAGGAGACTTAGACATTCACGATGTGGCTTTAAGTACTAAACAATCCCAACTCAGGGAAATTGCGAGCAATGGCTTATCTGCCAATTCTCCAGCCCCTCAAGATGCACTCAGTCCGGTATTTGTCAATACCCTATTTAGCTGTCTAGCCAGTGTGAGTCCAACCCACAGTTTCATTCCCCTGTGGCAACCGCCATTTATTAGTAAACTGGCAGCAGAAGACAGGTGTCATATCAATGGGTTGGCAATGCGAGATGGTCAACCCAGGTACGTCACTGCCGTCAGTCAGTCAGATATTGCAGAAGGATGGCGAGATCATCGCACAGATGGGGGTTGCGTCATTGATGTGGAGAGTAACGAGATCGTACTGAGTGGACTTTCTATGCCTCACTCCCCTCGCTGGTATAGGGACAAGCTGTGGTTACTCAACTCTGGTACAGGAGATTTTGGCTACGTAGATTTAGAACGAGGTCGGTTTGAAGCGGTGGCTTTTTGTCCAGGATACATGCGTGGTTGCGCGTTTCATGGCGACTTTGCTGTAGTGGGGATTTCTCAGCCCAGGCACAACAAGACTTTTAGTGGTTTACCCCTAGACGAGAAATTGCAGCAGAAAAACGCTGAACCTCGCTGTGGGTTGCTGGTAATTGATTTGAGGAGTGGGGATATAGTGCATTCCCTGCGAATGGAAGGGATGGTAATGGAATTATACGACGTCGTGGCACTGCCTGGGGTGCGTCGTCCAATGGCGATCGGTTTCAAGAGCGACCAAATTCGCCGCATGGTGACGGTGGGATGAGAGACGTAAAGTTTTACATCTTTTGACCCAACAAACAACACAAGCAAAAACAATAAGAAGAATCAACAACAATGGCAAATTCCGTTTTAAACCTCTCCGACCTCAACGGTAGCAACGGCTTCGTGATTAACGGCATTAATGGTGGCTATTCAGATAGCTCCGTCAGCAGTGTCAGCAGTGCGGGGGATATCAACGGCGACGGCTTCGATGACCTGATTATCGGGATTGTCAGGTCAAATGATGACAAATACAGCGGTAAGAGAGTTGTCAAAGAGAGCTACGTGGTGTTTGGCCGCAGCAGTGGCTTTGGTGCCAGCCTCGACCTCTCTTCTCTGAATGGCAGCAACGGCTTCGTGATTAATGGCATTAACATTAATAGGTATGACGAATCAGGCGAATCCGTCAGCAATGCCGGGGATATCAACGGCGATGGCTTCGACGACCTGATTATCGGGGCAAGATATGCCGACCCCAACGGTCAGGTTGATGCCGGGTCAAGCTACGTGGTGTTTGGCACTAATAGTGGCTTTAATGCCAGCCTCGACGTCTCATCCCTGAATGGCAGCAACGGCTTCGTGATTAACGGCATTAATGAGCGTGACCGCTCAGGCACCTCCGTCAGCAATGCCGGGGATATCAACGGCGACGGCTTCGATGACCTGATTATCGGGGCAAGATATGCCGACCCCAACGGTCAGTATAGTGCCGGGTCAAGCTACGTGGTGTTTGGCACTAATAGTGGCTTGAATGCCAGCCTCAACCTCTCATCCCTGAATGGCAGCAACGGCTTTGTGATTAACGGCATTAATGGTGGTGATTTATCAGGCGGTTCGGTCAGCGGCGCCGGGGATATCAACGGCGACGGCATCGATGACCTGATTATCGGGGCATCCTTTGCCTCCCCCAACGGACAGCAGAGTGCCGGATCAAGCTACGTGGTGTTTGGCACTAATAGTGGCTTTAGTGCCAGCCTCGACGTCTCATCCCTGAATGGCAGCAACGGCTTTGTGATTAACGGCATTAATGCAAATGACAACTTAGGTAACTCCGTCAGCAGTGCGGGGGATATCAACGGCGATGGCTTCGATGACCTGATTATTGGGGTAAGTGGTGCCAGGTCAAGCTACGTGGTGTTTGGCACTAATAGTGGCTTTAGTGCCAGCCTCGACCTCTCATCCCTGAATGGCAGCAACGGCTTTGTGATTAACGGCATTGGTAGCACCTCCGTCAGCAGTGCGGGGGATATCAACGGCGACGGCTTCGATGACCTAATTATCGGGACAAATTCCACCAAGTCGAGCTACGTAGTATTTGGCACTAATAGTGGCTTTGGTGACAGCCTCGACCTCTCCTCTCTGGATGGCAGCCAGGGCTTCGTGATTAACGCCATTAATAAAAATTACAACTCAAGCATCTCCGTCAGCAGTGCTGGAGACATCAATGGCGACGGCTTCGATGACCTGATTATTGGGGCAAATTATACGAACTCCTTCCCCCAACTTGACTTCGACCGAGACGGTAACAAGATTTTTCCGATTGTAACTATCAAGTCAGGGTCAAGCTACGTGGTGTTTGGCTTTGCAGCTCCCACGCCTACCAATAAACCCCCTGTTGCAGTTAATGACACAGCTACCACCGATGAAGACACTGCTGTTAATATTTCAGTCTTAGGGACTTCCAGAAAATAAAATATAGAAAAGACTCCGTATGAGAATTATTATTATTCTCATACAGAGGGGGTGGAAGGGCTTCCACCCCCCTTCTAATAAGTAAGCATGAAAACTTCTACACTAA
>NZ_JADEXR010000174.1 GCF_015206995.1 aff. Roholtiella sp. LEGE 12411
TAAATTACCAAGTTTAGGTAAGTGGTTTATTGATATCTGTTATGGATAAACCTAATTTGAATAACAAATTATAACAATTTTCTTGAAGCTGTAAAAATACTAAATAGAAACCAATTCCTGCATTTCTCTCTTAGTGTAGAAGTTTTCATGCTTACTTATTAGAAGGGGGGTGGAAGCCCTTCCACCCCCTCTGTATGAGAATAATAATAATTCTCATACGGAGTCTTTTCTATATTTTATTTTCTGGAAGTCCCTTATTAAGATAAAAAGATTAAATCAATATCAGGACTTACGCAAGTGTCATATTTTTAACGCCAGAGGTTGTCCAGAGTCAAAGGTCAAAAGTCCAAAAAACCTTGATTCTTGAACGCCACTTGCTTTAAGTCGGCAGAGCCGCCCAACGCAGTGGCTCCCCTTGACCCTTGACTCTTATACCAGAAGCCTTGTGTGCCAGTTGCGTAAGTCCTAAATATAAAAAAGGACTGTTAAACTCAGTCCTTTTGTTTTTTGTTATGTAGTTAATTTTTTCTAATGTGGCCATAAAAGCCCGAACCAATCATTTAAAATCCAAAATACTTTTAAGATGCTTACTGCCTTTATTTGAGGTTGAGAGGATCGTGTTGTGAAAGTAATTTCTCTACTTTGGCCTCGTCAAGCCTGGCGGTTAATCTTCTAGTTTCATGCAAATCTCTAGTGGTTTTTGCCAAAGTAAAAGTTGAGCCAACAGAGAAAGCCAAACCCATACCCATAAAGCCTTTCACCCAGCTATTTACAGGCAAATTCACAATGCCCAAGGTGGTCATAGAAATAGAAATCACAAAAGCTGCCCAAGTTTGAATAACCCAAGCTGCACTGTCTTTTTGAGGGCCAATTGTTTGCATATTTATTACCTTTTATCTGCATTATTTAACTGTGATTGTATTGATTGGTACACTTCCAAGCAACAGTAGGATTACCAGTTTGGTAACTGGACTCAAAAACGCTAGTTCCACAGCACCTAGATCAAATAAAAACTGGTACATAGTTTGTACCAGTTTTGCAATTGGCATCAATTAGCTTAGTTTAATTATTCAGACTCTGGAAATGTTTGTACCTTGCCATCAGGGCTGAGAACAACTCGAATTCTGAGATTTTGTCCAGTTTTATTAGCGGAGACAAAAGGTTTGCCAATATTAGGCATCCCAGCGCTGTCAACGAATTCTCTTGCTGCCTTATTAAGGGGAAAAATACGTTCAATTTTGCCGTCAACACTTAGTATTAAACTATATTCTAATGTTTGTCTCAATCTTGCAGGTGGCTGCCAACGCTTGCTGATGTATTCTCTAGCTTCTGCTATCTGAGGTGTATCAAATAATGTGCCAGTTGCCACATTTGAAGGCGTAGGGACTTTGCGTCCATCCCCTAATCTATCAATAAATGGATTATTCTCAGTTGCCCTAGGGGAGGTAGTTGAAGAGGGCAAGTCTGAAGAGGGTTTGTTTGCGGAAGAAAGTTTTCCTAAAGAATCATCATTTTGGGGACTAGATGGCAAACTTTGTCTTTCAGGCAAAGCATTTCCAGTTTGGGGAATTGATCTTGCTGGGTTCTGCCCAAAATTTGGTTGAATGGCAATTTCCTGTCCTGGGATTTTGGTAAGTGCTGTGCCTCTGGCATTGGTGGGAAGAGTTGGAGTCTTCGTCTGAGGTAGAGTTAGTGGATCTTTTGGAGATAGTAAGGGCGTTGTGGAGAAATTGGAATTGGGGGATTGGGTAGTCGTAGGCAAACTGGAATTAGGAGAAGATATTTGAGAGTTGGTGGAGAAGTTGGAACTAGGGGATATTAAGGGTTTTGGGGGCAAACTGGAAGTGGGTAGCCCAGGAGCGGAGCCTAAAGGCGGCAGTGAAGATTGGAAATTATCTGGAGGAATGAGTCCAGATTGAGGAGTGGGAAAGTTTAGTGACGGTGAGGTTTCAAGAGCAATATTTGCCTCTTTTGGAGCTACGGTTTTGGCAGTCCGCTGTTGCTTTTGCCTAATGTTGTTAGCATACTGCCAGGTGACTGGTGTTAAACCCAAAGCTAAGACCAAGACTGCGGCAACAGGTGCCCAAGTAGGTATCAAACTCGAACTGCGGCTATTGATAGTTGGTAACACCATAACATCAGCAGAGTATTCGTCTAGGGCGCTCGCCAAATCAAACAGTTGTAACAAACTTAGTTGAATCACACGACCAGATACCTGGTTAGCGAGGGAACCGAGAAATAGATTGTGATTTAAATAGCTACTTGGTTCTAAATATATCTCTGTTCCTGTTACCTGGGAGGTCAAAGACTTTAATGTCTTAGCAGACAGCGAAGAGGAGGGTAAATCTTTTAATTCTTCTGGCTCATCAAGTACATTGCTTGACTCTTGTGGCCCTGAGAATGTGACCCAAAAGCTTTCTGGAGATTGTTGGAGGAATTGTTGTACGTAGGTTGTGACTGCATCACACAAAGCTTCGAGTTGGTCGCGATCGCCCCGAATCGGCACTCTGCGATCTTCTGGTAATCGCGGATCGTCAAAACGTAGCTCAAAGCTTAACTGTTTCAGGACTGTTTTCCCCATCCAACGGGACAAAGGCGAGCTTTGTGCTAAGACTTCTAGCGTGCAAGTGGGGGGCGTATAACGACGAATAACAGAATTTGATAGAGGCATAGCAGGAACTACAAGGTCTATTATTATTTGGGATCTGGCGTTCGCGTAGCGTGTCGGAGACAAAAGTTGCTATATCGTTAGTGAGTCTTGCCTACGCGCCTAAGACAACCGAGCGTCGGAGGGTTTTTCCGTAGCAAACTTTTCAAGATAGATTTTGCGGAAATTTGAGTCAGTCGCTTGCTCAAAGAATTATGAGTAGAGGTTTTTGACATAGCAAATGTCGGAACTGACTTATTTTCACGACCTAGCAAACTTTCAAAAACGGATTTTGGATGAGAAATCTCAAATCTCAAATCTAAAATTTTGTGGAACGGTCTATAAGTGCTAGCCAGAGACGGCGGTGACCACCAGGGGCACTATAAAAAAGTAAATCTACAAGCAGTTTTAGTGCCAGATTGGTAAGTAAATCTGTCGAGATTTGGTCATCCTCTTCCATCCGCTCTTGGTAGGTGTTGCAAAAAGCATCTATGTAATCTCCAAGTAAAGCAGCCTGATGAGGTTCCCGTTTGTTTTCCGCCATTTGTTCTAATAGACCGACAGCACGGCGAATTAATTCCTGGTGCTCCTTGGCTAGGTAACAGGTGATTAGAACAAGCGATCGCCCTTCTTCTATATCTAGTTTTTTTCGCCCTCCTTGACCTTTACGTAAGGGGTTGGACTGGCGCAGTCGCCATAAAGCTACGCGATCGGGCACTCTTGACTCTAAATTCAGATTATTTGCTGCTGAAAGCATTGCTTCGGAACCAATGCCAGTTAAAGTTTCTAGTGCCAACAGCACCAAGTCTAACTGGGTTTTGATATTGTCCCATTGAACTGCATCTGGCGCTGGAAGCTTGATTAAATCCTCCCATGGGGAATTTGGAGTGGCTGAGTTGGCGGCCGTGTGCATAACTTTTAGCATAGGTGATCAGACTGATAGGGACTGTTGCTGTTACCCATTTTGAAACCAGACTCTCAAGCATCAAAGTTGGTTTCCTATAGCTATGAGCTAGAAGCTTCAAATAGCTTTTTTCTGTAGTAAACAGCAGTTATCTTTGTCTTACTCTAAATGAAAATTTCTTTTCATCAAAGTAGAAAATTCTCAGCCCAAGTCAATATTTACCTAGCTTTAGCTACTAGCTAGGTACAAGAGTATAAATAAACAAACCTAAAATTGATAACTGTTAATTGCTAATCTCTAATCACCATAAGCTAACTAGTAATTAACAATTCACAATCATTAACTCTACCCAGTTACATTTATTGCCGCCTTATTTTATATGAGCGATAGTCACACCACTACCACCGTCTGCTCGTTCTGCTGGTTCATAGTTGCTGACTCTGGGGTGCTGTTGCAAAAAGGTGTGAACACCTTGCCGCAGCTTACCAGTACCATGTCCATGAATAATCCATACTGGGCCTGTAGCTTCCGAAATTGCTTTGTCGAGAATGTATTCAGCATCAGCCACTCGTTTACCACGCAAATCGACAGTATTTTGAGAGGTGCGAATCGCTGGGGCTGGCTGCGGTGGTGGTGTAACTACTGTTGGGGCTGGCTTTGCTTTGACGACTGGTTCAGCTTTTTGACCATCTAGAGATTCTACATCTTCGAGCTTGACTGTCATCTTCATAATTCCAAAGCGAACAGTTAAGTCTCCATCGTCATTGGGGGCGGTTAAAACTTCAGCTGTTTGCCCCAACTTGGGAATACGGAGGCGATCGCCTACTTTGGGGATAAACCCAAGTTTTGGTTTTGGTGGTGTTGCTGGCTGATATTTCTGGGCAATTTGATTCAAAGCATTGGTTGCTTGCTGGGCGTCTTGGGCTTTAGGTGTACCTTGTTGCAAGCGGCGAATTACTTGGGCAATTTCACCTTTGGCTTGGGCGATCGCTTGTTGTACCGTTACTTCCTGTGAAGCCCGCAAAGCACTTTCTCTTTCTTCTAAAGCTGAGGCTTTTTCGGATACTTCTTTGTATAAACGCTCCGCTTGCTGCAACAAATTTTGTGCTTCAGTAGCTTTAGTTTCCTGACGGCGACGTTGCGCTTCTAACCCAGCAATGACTTGGTTAACTTCATCTGTTGCTTCTCCCACTTGAGATTTCGCCTGTTCCACGACTTCTGGTTTTAGCCCCAAGCGCAGAGCAATTGTCAAGGCGTTGGAACGTCCGGGTATTCCCCACAACAGACGGTAAGTTGGTGACAAAGTACTTTCGTCAAATTCTACAGAGGCATTTTCAAACCGCTCATCTTCATATTTCAGTGCTTTGAGTTCACCAAAGTGAGTGGTGGCAATAGTTAACTGGGCGTGGTTAGCGAGATATTGCAGCAAAGCGATCGCTAAGGCGCTACCTTCGACTGGATCGGTTCCGGCCCCGACTTCATCGAGTAGTACCAGGGAGTGGGGGAGTGGGGGAGTGGGAAAAATTTCTTTTATTTCCTCCACTCTCCCATTCTCCATCTCTTCCACTCCTGTTATTTCCCCAGTTCCTAGTGCTTCTAAAATCCGACTAATGCGGCGGATATGACCGGAGAATGTGGATAAGCTTTGCTGTAGGGATTGTTCATCGCCAATATCTGCTAGCACCTGGTCAAACCAAGGGATTTCTACTGGTTCGCGGGCGGGGACAAATAAACCTACTTTGGCCATCAATGCTGCTAACCCCAAGGTTTTTAGGGTAACAGTTTTACCACCAGTATTTGGCCCGGTAATCGTCACTACCCGAATTTGCGGACTGATGAATAAATCTACAGGAATTACTGGTTGCCCTTGTTCGTGCTGTTGCTGCCACACTAACAATGGATGTCGCAAATGCCGTAAGGTGATGATTTCACTTTCCTCCCGGTTGACAAATCGCGGGGGATTGGCTCCTAGCCAGAAACTGTATCGTGATCTGGCGGTTGCTAGATCCAAAGTGGTAGCAATTGCTAGCAACCGCTCCAAATCGGGTTTAACTGCTGCTACTTGCTCCGTCAGAGCACGGCGAATCGCTTCTTCTTCGGCTTGCTCTTTTCTGATTATCTGCCGTAGTTGGTTGCCTAGGGGCACGATGGAATTAGGTTCCACATACAGCGTGGCACCGCTGGTAGACGTATCGTGAACAATGCCGGGGATAGCATCTTTTTGAGGTGCTTTCACCGGAATCACATAGCGATCGCCCCGTTGGGTAATTAGCTGTTCTTGAACTGCCCCAGCTTTTGCTTGTAAAATATTTTGCAGCTTTTGGGTAATTTGAGTGCGTAATCGCCGCAAATCTATGCGAATTTCTCCGAGTTTTTGGCTAGCGCGGTCAGTTACCTGTGCCCGTTCATCTATACAGCGGTGAATTTCCTGTTCTAGTTCGGGATAAGTCCGTAAATCGGCAACCAAATTAGTCAGGATTGGCAAATCTTCTTGGTTGTCAATTACACGGCGCAAATTTCTGGCACCAGCGAGGGTGGTAGCGATCGCTAACAGTTCATCCCCAGTTAAAATTCCGCTGAGTTCTGCCCGTTCTAAGGAATCACCAATATCTTGAATTCCCTCAAATGACAGTCCTGTAGTCAGACGACTTTCTAGTTGGTAGACTTCTTTGGTTTGCTCTAACAACTGTTCACTTTCTGCCTGAAAATCAGGCATTTTCAGATGACGCGCAGCTGTCGCCCCCAGCTTAGTTGCCGCAAACGTGGAAAGGTGCTGGCAGAGGCGATGCCATTCTAGTAGTTCTAAGGTTTCAGATTGGATCAAGGTTTCAATATCTAATCTGAAATTATGGTAACAATTCTAGCCGTTCTGTGACACTTAATTTAGCTTACGCAGCAGCTATTTCTTGCACTAAAACGTAGGGCTGGACAATGAGGGTATGAAATCGCTTGGTGCGTTGGCGTAGCCCGCCGGAGGCATCGCTATTCCATTCTCCTACTTGTACTGCTGTGGGTTTAGTAATCAATTGTTTTTCAATCCACTGCTGTACGCATGGAATATTATCGCTGGCGATCGCTTCCCCAACATCCAGCAAATTTAGCTCCAGTGCCACTAAAATTACAGCATCTCGCTGCACATGAGGAATTAGCCACTCCCACTCTGCTTCATCCAGAATTTCTGTTAATTCCGCTCTTAAATCTGACATAGCTCCCAAACGTTTATATTATTCACCACTTAAGTAGTTTACAACTCTTAACCCTTGACTCATAACTAAACTTCTGCTTTCATCTCATCAATTTCAAACAAAGACACAATTACTCCGGCGATGGGGATAGATATAAAAACACCTAGCAACCCTGCTACTCTAGCCCCTACTAACAAAGCGAAGAATACTACTACAGGATTAAGATTCAGCGCACCTTGCATAATCCGTGGTGCAATTAAGTTGTCTTGTATCTGCTGAAGAACAATACAAGCTGCCAATACTTTCAATGCTAACCAAACACCTTGAGACAAGACAACTAGAGTGATTGTGCCTATTGCTAATGTTGCTCCTATACCAGGAATAATGTCAACGATTCCAACTATTACTGACAATATCAAGGCAAAAGGTACTTTTAATAATACGAATACTATAAAAGTTGCAGTTGTCAGAAACAAACTCAATAACAACTGACCTCTAAAAAATCCTAAAAAAGAGCGTCTGATTATATTTGTAAATCTATTACGGCGCTGCTTTGGAACTACTTTTAAGATAAAACTCCAGAGTTTTTCTCCGTCTAATAACATGAAAAAAGCCACAACAGCAATCAATACAAAAGTTATAAAATTAGTCATAAAACCTTGTAAAATTGCCAAGCTAGTTACAAGGCTTGATACAGCTTGGTCTCGCAATTGACCTTCAATAAAACTCAAATCTATCTGAAGATTTCGGCTTCTAAGAAATGCTTCTAATCGCTCTAATAGAGGTACTAAAGAATTTAAGAACGCAGTTATACTGTCAATTAATTGTTGTCCTTGAGATAAAATCGTCAAGCCCACAGTGACTGCTAAACCGCCAAGAATCACAACGCTGAGCAAGAAAACTACAACAACTGCTATCCCACGGGGCAAAAAACGTCCTAGCCACTGTACAGGATAGCTGAGCAGAAAAGCCAAAATTGCAGCAAATGTAAAAATAACTATAACTGCTTCAAAATAAGCTAAAAGCTGTACAATCGCCCAGCCAGAAGCCACCAAAAGCAAAAAGCGGACTAACGCCAGATTATTCAATCGTTCCCAAAAGTTTTTGGCTTCAAAGCCGCTCATATACTGTTTACAGAGAGGATAGTGGTGATTTTGCCTAGCAGTTGCATTTCAGCACAAAGTTTTACTTAATTGCTAGAACACATTGACTTTAAACATACAGAGACTGCGTGGCGATCGCCACTTCCTTAAAGCATATTCCTCAGCATGATCTAATTCATCGCCCTAAATCATGCATCTCATTGATAACTCTGGTACATTTTTGTGTTATGGCTTCTAATTCTTCTTTATGAGTGGAACTAGGAGTATCAATCAATTTGCCAATCCTGACAGTAATGGGAACAGCTTGAGGTATTGGCGAGCCTTTTTTTAAAATCCTCTCAGTACCCCACAAACTTACTGGCAATATTGGTGCTTTGGCCTTCGCGGCTAGTAGCGCTGCACCTCTTTTGGGGTCTGTAATTCGACCATCTGGGGTGCGAGTGCCTTGCAAAAAAACACCAACAGCCCAACTCTGATTGAGATATTCTAGGGCAGAACGGATAGCAGTGCGATCGGCACTTCCTCGACTTACCGGGTAAGCACCGTACAATTTAATCATTTTTGCCAAAATTGGGATATCAAATAACTCTTCCTTAGCCATATACGCCACTGGACGGCGTACACAATTAGAGACAATGGGAGGGTCAAAGTAACTAGCATGATTACTCACTACCACTAATGGCCCTGATTGAGGGACATTTTCCACACCAGAAATCTGGCCCCGAAAGTAAGCATGAAGCATGGGGCTGACAACCGACCATTTAAAGGCGTGGTAAAGTGCCAGACTAATAAACGGTTCGCGGCTTTGAGACATAGGAAATTGGGGGTTGGGGGTTGGGGATTGGGCATTGGGGATTGGGTATTGGGCATTGGAATAAGGGAGAAAAGCAAAAACCATCCCTTTACTCTTTAACCTTTTGCCCCTCTTAAGAGTCCCCAATCCTTAGTCCGGTAATTCAGCGGCATTACGGACGTTCTTTAAGATTAAATCAGGGCTAATGCGTTTAATTAAACCAGTTAGCACGTTACCAGGGCCAATTTCTACTACTTGCTGGATGCCATTTGCTGGTAACTGTAGAGCAATTTCTCGCCATCGTACCGTACCAGTCATTTGTTTGTTCAGGCGCTGCTTTAAAATCTCGGCATCAGTACACGGAATTGGTTCTACATTAGACAACACTGGCACAACAGCTGGTTGAAATTCCACAGATTCTAGAATGTCTTGGAACTCCGCAGCCGCTGGTGCTATTAAGGGTGAGTGAAATGCTCCAGAAACTTTTAAAGGAATAGCACGCTTGGCTTTAACTTCAGAAATCACTGCTTGTACAGCGTCTGGAGTTCCAGAGATTACAACCTGAGCCGGACTATTGTCATTTGCTAGCACTATATCGGGTGTTTGGGCAATGACTTTTTCCAACAGTTCGCGGTCAAAGTTTAATAAAGCCGCCATCATCCCACCTGCGGTACTATCCATAAGTTCCGCACGACGTTTCACTAAGTGTAACCCCGCTGACCACTCAAAGACACCAGCGATGTAAAGAGCAACGTATTCTCCCAAACTGTGACCAGCAACTAAATTTGGCTGGTGTCCTCGTTCCCGCATAATATCGGCGAGAATGCTTTCCACCACATAAAGAATTGGTTGTGTGTATAGCGTCTGTGATAACTTTCCTTCGTCCTTTTGACAGATTTCTGTTACAGACCAGCCTAAAATAGCCTCGGCTTTGGCAAACTTTTCCTTAGCAGAGGGTATATCTAATAAGTCCATTCCCATTCCCAGTACTTGGGAACCTTGTCCAGGAAACACCCATGCAGTTTTAGTCATTGGTCATTAGTCAAGAGTCAAGAGTATAGACGCGATTAATCGTTTCTGTACAAGGGTCAACGGTCAAGGGTCAAGGGTCAAGGGTCAACAGTCATTAATTTTGACTTTGGACTATTGACTCATGACTAATGTTTATCTTCCCCATTGAAAAATTGCCGCGCCCCAAGTCAGACCTGCACCAAAGCCGGATGTAACAATGATGTCATTAGGTTTAATTTTGTCTTGCCGTACTGCTTCATCTAGGGCTAGGGGGATGGAGGCGGCAGAGGTATTACCGTACTGAGCAAGATTACTAATAACTTTATGTGGTGGAATATTTAAGCGTTGGGCAACAGCATCAAGAATCCGCTGATTGGCTTGATGCAATACTAGCCAATCGATTTGGTCAACACTGAGGTTAGCTTGAAACAAAGCTTTGTCGATAATTTCTGGCACTTTTTGAACAGCGAAGCGGTAGACTTCTTTGCCGTTCATAGTTATAGGTTGGTAAGTGCCTTTAGTAATATTTACACCTGGGAGCAGTTCTTGGGGAGACGCTGCGTATGTAAGATTGAGGTGATGATTTTGAGTACCATCGCTTTTGAGTGCAAATCCCAATAGGCGATCGCTTTTGGATGCTTGCAATACTACTGCTCCTGCGCCATCACCGAACAATACACAGGTGCGCCTATCTTGCCAATCTACCCAGCGAGAGAGGATATCGGCTCCTATCACCAGTACATTTTGATAAACGCCAGTTCTGATGTACTGGGCGGCTGTTACTAGCCCAAAGACAAAGCCTGAGCAGGCTGCTGTCAAGTCAAAAGCTACTGCTTTGGTGGCCCCCAATTCAGCTTGTACTTGACAAGCGGTACCAAATAAGTCATCAGAGGTAGATGTGGCCAACAGAATTAGATCCAAGTCAGATGCTGCGATGCCAGCAGATGCGATCGCATTACGACTAGCCGCAGTGGCCAGTACACTCAATGACTCTGATGGCAACGCTACTCGCCGTTCCCGAATTCCTGTTCTTGTGGCAATCCACTCGTCTGATGTCTCAACTAGTTCAGACAGACTCTGGTTGTCTAAGGAAGTTGCTGGTACTGCTGAGCCACTTCCAGTAATTGCTATGCCTAAATTATGCACTCCTAATCTCCCAAGCTATCAGCTTTTTGTCCTTTGTCTTTTGTCATTTGTCCTTTGCCTTTCGTCCTTACAAATGACAAGTTACTCATGACTAATGACTAATCGCTAACCGCTCTCGCGCTGTAAAATATATTGAGATTGAATTCGTTGCAGCACCTCGTTATCAACAGCTTCTTTTGCCATACGAATTGCGTTAAAAATTGAAGGTGCTTGTGAGCTACCGTGACCAATAAAACAGACTCCTGCGACACCTAACAGCAGAGCACCACCGTGTTCTGCATGATCCATCCGCTGCTTAATCCGCTTCAGATTTGGTTTTAAAAGTGCTGAGCCGATTTGACCGTGCAATCCTTGGGGTAATTCTTCCCGCAAGATTTGCAGGATTACTTCTCCAACTGCTTCGGCGAATTTTAACAATACATTGCCAACAAAGCCATCACAGACGATTACATCAAAGCGGCCAGAAAGCACATCACGCCCTTCAGCATTACCAATAAAATTAATTTGGGAATTTTCGCGTAGCATTTGGTGGGCACGGACGGCTGCGTCATTGCCCTTAGAGTCTTCTTCTCCAATATTTAACAAACCTACCTTGGGTTCGGTAGTACCTAAGACATACTGACTGTAAGCTGATCCCATTACAGCAAACTGCTCTAAAAATTTAGGACGGCAGTCTACATTTGCACCGACATCAAGTATCAGTACTGGCTTACCAGCTACAATCGTGGGAAAAACAGTACCGATTGCTGGGCGGTCAATTCCCGGCAATCGTCCTAAGCGGAGCAAAGCTGCTGCCATAGCGGCTCCAGAATGTCCCGCAGAAAAAACAGCATCCGCCTGTTGCTGCTTGACCAAATCCATCGCCACATTAATAGAGGCTTGGGGTTTGCGTCTAACTGCGCTTAAAGGCTCCTCGTCCATCGCGATCACTTCCTGTGCAGGAACGATCTCCACCTGCCCGAAATTTGTTTTTGGCGGCAAGGCAGCTTTAATTTGTTGGGGATCACCTACCAACAATACTTCTACACCCAATTCTTCTCGTGCCCGCAGTGCGCCAGCAACGATTTCACCGGGTGCGTGATCCCCTCCCATTGCATCAATTGCGATCCGTACGCGAGTCGATCCCATTGCTCAGAGCTTTTAGAAACCTTACAAATTTTACCAGATGGCTTTGCTGAAAAAGCGTCAATTTCTGACTGCCAATTGACTTCTGTTACTATTGCAACATGTTTTGGCAACAAGCCAAAGATAATAACACGAACTGTTAGGGAATGGGGCATGGGGGATAGGGCATGGGG
>NZ_JADEXR010000175.1 GCF_015206995.1 aff. Roholtiella sp. LEGE 12411
CGAACTCGACCCGCTTGGTATTGTTCGACATAGCCCTCGGCAAAACAAGGGTCTTTGATGTTGGCTCGCAATGCTTTAGGAAAGCCTGGAAGTACTGCTTCGGCAATCACTGTGCCATACCAGTTGGTATCAAAACCATAGACAATCACTCGGTCAGTACTGATTGCTTTGCGAATTTCGTCAACCGTGGTTTTTAGTACATCTTCTTCGTTGAGCGATCGCCGAATTCGACGGGTAATGTCGATAATTAATTGAGCTTGATCGGCTCTGGTGTCTATCTGTTTTAAAAGCCTGGTATGGTCGAGGGCAAATCCTACTTGGGTGGCGACTTGGGCGAACAAATCAATTTCAGATTGTTGCCAAAGGCGAGGTGCAGAGCACTGATGCCCAATCAGCAAGCTAAATAGCTGGTTGTCTTTGAGAATGGGCGCGATGATATTTGCTTTGACTGCAAATCTCTCTAATAATCCGATATGACAATCTTTAAGGTTAGCTTGATAAATATTATTAATCGCTCGGACGCGGCCCTGTCGGTACTGTTCGATATACCCCCCCTCAAAGCAGGGATCTGAAACAGTCGCCCACAAAGTCTTTGGTAAACCAGGTGCTGCTGCTTCTTCTACAAACGTTCCACTCCCACGATTGTCAAGGCGAAAGATCACCACGCGGTCTATTTTAAAAGCTTCGCGAACTTGTTCAACAGTTGTTTTCAGGACATCTTCTTCAGAGAGTGCTTCCCAAATACGACGAGTTATCTGCATTAATAACTGAGAGCGCTCGGCTTCAGCTTCTTGCTTCCAAAGCAACTCTGGCAATTGCTCTTGTAGCAAGTTAATATTTTCCTGTAACGCCACCAGTTCATCTTGTCCAGCAACACGAGTTCGAGTTTCTATTTCCTCTCGACGCAATCTATTCACTAAAGCGGTAGAAATCTTAGCAGCAGACAAAACTTTACGAGTGGCACGATTCGCAAGTAAAGCTGCGATCGCCCCAGCGGACACTGCGATCGCCCCAGTTTCAAGTAACAGGGATAAGCGGTGTTTTTGGAGTTCAAGTTTAACTTCTTGGAGATCTGCGGCTGTTGTAAGTCTAGCTTGGGTAATCTGCCTAGAAATGGACTGACTACCAAGGTAGCTGGCTATGCCAACAGCCAGTACTGGGAGCATAGTTAAGGCGATCGCCCAAACGGTTGCTTTGGACTTCAAGCTCCATTGCTGCTGAGACAAAACAGACTCTGAACTTGCGGAACTATCGAGCTTGGTCATACGCCTATCAATACTACTTGGTGAATTACTCTTAGCAGCAGCTTGGTCTTGGCGAGTAACAGAGCGAGTGGTAGCACTATTGCTATTGGACTGATCGGAGAAAGGCTGAGTCATGGATAAAACCTCGCCAAGATGAATCGGCACAGCTAGATTGAGTATATCTGCTTTGCAAGGCGCTATTGGGGTAAACGCAGATCCGCTGCGATCGTATACAAGTAAGGTTGAAAAACAGCCAAGTTTTCCAGCTTCTCGAACCTACCTGTTTGCGAACCTGGATCAAAGGCAGTAGTAATGACGTAGAGTGTAGTACCATCAAAAACAACATGACTGATATGTTGCTCTTGTACTCCACCTTGTTGCTTGAGTCCAGTAAACCCATAGCGGATTCCCTGGAGCTTACCAATAGGTACTGGTTGCGTCGGGTAGACTGAAAAAAGTATCTGCTTTTTAGATCCACTCTGACGGTCTTTCAATAAAACAGTGTAGTAGTCTGCAACCCAAGCCTTGAGTGCTCTTAATACTTGGGTTTGGTACTTAGGACTTTGGTATTCTATCTCAAAACTAGGTGGAATGCCTGCTGCTACCAACTTCTTTTGGAAATCCTGATTGTTTGCTAGTGGGTAAGCTCCGATCTCAACTGTACCCAAAAGTTCTTCTTTAGAAGAGACACACAGCAAAGGCGCATTTCCCTCACAAGGAGCTACTTGCCAGCCAGTTGGAGCAGCAGTGTTTCCCAAGATTTTCTTCCAAATGTTTCCCTCACTAGGGCTAGGAAGCTCTGCCGTGGCAGAGGGTTTTACCACTTTAGTAGTAGTGGAAAAGTCAGGAAAAATCAACTTTGCTCCCAGAGGGATTAAAACAAATAAAGTAGAACCTAGTAATACATGGTATAATCGCAGCATTTTTCCTGAAAATCCATAAGTAAAGTTTGTAAAATGACGATATATACAATACTTTACGCGTATACAGGAAAATACATCTGCATTACTAAATTTTCACAAAATTATACATATAGTATTTGCCAGGTAGCGAATTACAGAAACATCATCAAATATATCGCCACAAAGACAAAAGTTAGACAGAATTATGCAAAACTCCACGCCACTTGCGGGATGTAGTTTTTGGGCATGGGAAATGGGTAATGGGGCATGGTAAAGAAGCTCTACCAATGCCCGAAGGCTGTCGCCCAATGCGGCGGGGCGACTATCCTTTTACAGACACCTGTGGATGGAGTTTCCCGTCGCTTTCAATGAACAGATGCTGACTAGATGTCAAATCGAAGGGCAAATTTGTTTGGACTGTTAACTGAAGCGAGAACGTTGCTTACGACGTTGCTTGTGCCTAGCAATTGCTTTACGCTTTTCTTTTTCTATTGGCGTCTCGAAGTGACGCTTTTTTCTCATATCCTGGAAAATTCCGGCTTTAGAAACTTCTCGCTTAAATCTTCTTAAAGCTGATTCAATACCTTCATTCTCCCCCAAAACTACCTGTGTCATTCTCATTCCTCCTTATATGGATGAATAGTTTAAGGCTTGAGACAATATAAAATATTCCAGCAGACTCGAGCCTTTGGCTTTATCTGCTGGAGACTCTAGATGTGAATTTTTCAGTAAAGGATTTAGTAACGGTTGCGGCGGGCATTATTGCCACCCCAGCTACCACGAGAGGAATTGTTTCTTTCCTCACGGGGTTTAGCTTTGTTCACTTTCAGATCGCGCCCCATCCATTCAGCACCATCAAGTGCGTCAATGGCAGCTTGTTCTTGTGCGTCTGTTTCCATTTCTACAAAGGCAAACCCACGGGGACGGCCTGTTTCTCGATCAGTGGGTAATTGAACGCGATTCACTGTTCCGTACTCTGCAAAAGCCCGTTTTAAATCCTCTTCTGTAACCTGATAGGACAGGTTTCCCACGTAAATTGACATACAATGTCTCCGAATTCAGAGAGTGTAGAGAGTTAAATTCGGAGAGACGCTTTTTAGAAATCAAAACGAGTTACTCAACCGAAAATAATCCTTATATCCGTAAGTATAGCATAGCCTTAAACTAGCGACTCGTACGGAGTAGCTTTCAAGAATACAACTTTTAGGGCAGTTTTAAGGAGCTGCCAATAACGGGTTAATGTTGCCTGCTTTACATTTGATTGTCAAATGCAATCGGTGGCAATTAGCGATCGCCTAAGAGTTTTAACTTGAAAATAAGGCTTAATCTAAAAGCAAAGGATCTAAGGAGTCAGGTTTTTTATGGGTGTGATGGTAATCTTACCATGAACTAATGTCATAAAAGCGCACTCACACGTAAATTACCCAGGCTCTAGCTATATGTAAACTCTGCTAAAGTTCTTTCTGCTTGCTGACAGAGCAACTCGTGATACTGACTGTTGCTAGCAAGTAAACCACCCCACTGATTGATATCGCCAGTGTTGTATTGTAGTGGAGTGCCATCGAAGTGAGTAAACTTACCCCCAGCTTCCGTCAAAATTAATTCTGGAGCTGCTATATCCCAGTCTTTAGGAGCAGACTTGCCAGAAAGAGAAATGTAGACATCCGCCTGTTGTTCAACAATGGTGGCAATTTTGCATCCCACACTGCCAACAGCTTTCTGATTTTGACAGGGTAGATGTTGTAATAAGTAATTTAACCGTTCATTGCGGTGAGAACGACTAACAACTAAGGTTAAATCTTCAACTCGTTTGTCTGACGAAATTTTTAAAGGGATAGACCCATCACTAGTTTTCACGAATGTACCGCCACCTTTTGTAGCGTAGTACAACTTTTCTGCTTCAGGCAATGCTACTACTGCTAGTACTGGGCGTGTCTGGTTCACTAAAGCAATATGAATTGCATAATCCCCAGTTTTATCGATAAAGTCTCGCGTACCATCCAAAGGGTCAATGATCCATACCCACTTAGGGGCGTTCCCACGCAATTGTGATTCATAGGTTTCTTCGCTGATATAAGCAAAATCTTCATTACCCAAGGCCGCTTGTAGTTTCTCCAATATGTATTTACTCACAGCTATATCTGCAACTGTGACAGGTTCATTGTGTTTATATTGCACTTCTAAGTTAGAATCTTTGGCAGTCTCGTGGTAGTAAGACCGCAGTATATTTGCTGCCCCCAAACCCACATCAAGAGCGATCGCTAATATTTCTTGTAGGTCTTTCATTAAATTTTACCTTGTTTAACTTAATTAAATATTGAGTTTAACTTTTTTAGCAGAAGTCCCATATATCACTTTTAGGAGTGTGGGATGAATGCGCGTGATTGAGGAATTGACCACCGAGCGACATTGAACGCAGTTCAATCAGAAATGTTGGTCGATGACGAATGAACATTAGTTATATTTGGCAATGTATCAATCAATTCTTCTATCACCTGAGTCATTGTTTTATCTGGGTTTACAGCATATAACTGCAATTTATGTAAACGTCTCTCAGATATTCTTATTTTCAATGATTTACTTTTCATTTGTACCTCCAGTGTTCTCACGTTCATGTTACTGTATTTATACGGTCGAGAACCAAAAGCATCAACAAAATGCGAACATCTTATCAGTACCGCTTAAAGCCTACTAAAGAGCAATCTAAAATTATTGACAACACCTTAGACATGTTGCGATGTCAATATAATTATCAACTCGGACAAAGGTTTGAGTGGTTAGAACAGAATCGTTGTTCTATTGATAGATGTTCGCTTGTTGTTTGCCATATCCCAGAGTTAAAAGACAAGCCAAATCGCTTTAGCCAACAAGCTTCTCTGACTCAACTGAAGAAGGATAGATATTGGTACAAAGGCATTCATTCCCAAGTGTTGCAAGAAGTACCTAAAAAGGTTGAGATCGCTTTTGATCGTTGGCTAAAAGGTGATATGAATGGCAAGCGTAGCGGGAAGCCAAGATTCAAAGCCAAAGGTCAGTACAAGACGTTCACTTACCCACAATTCAAGAGGGGGCATTTTCAAAACGATAAAATAACACTGTCTAAAATAGGTATCGTGAAAGTCATTGTTCATCGCCAAATACCTGATGGATTTAATATCAAAATTGTATCAATAACCAAGAAAGCTGATGGGTATTATATAACTCTAAGCTTAGATGACGCAACAATTCCAACAATAAAACCTGATTTTATTGAGACAAATATTGTTGGTATTGATGTAGGACTGATAGATTTTATTGTTACTTCCGACGATGAAAGAATAGCAGCGCCTAAATTTTTGCGTAAGGCTGAAGGGAAGTTAAAATCAGCACAGCGGCGTGTTTCCAGAAGAAAGAAAGGTTCTAACCGTCGTAAGAAAGCTATCAAGAAGCTAGGTATTCAGCATAAAAAAGTAGCTGAAACTAGAAGAGATTTTCATTTCAAGACTGCTAACAATTTACTCAAAAAGTATGATGTCGTTGCAGTAGAAAAACTGAACATTAAAGGACTGGCTAAATCAAATTTGGCTAAAAGTGTAAACGATGCCGGATGGGGAGAATTTATTTCTATTCTGACAGTCAAAGCCGAAAATGCTGGGCTTAAGGTAATAGCTGTGAATCCAAATGGTACTAGTCAAGAATGTTCTAACTGCGGTCAAACAATCAAGAAACCGCTATTTCAAAGAATGCACAATTGTCCTAATTGTAAAACGAATCTGTGCAGAGATTTGAACGCGGCTATAAACATAAAGAATCGTGGGACGCACGATCTAAAAGCTCAGATTATGTCTTCAATGAAGAGTCTCTGAGAAGCCTACACCTACCTGTACTCAGGAGGTGTAGGTACGTCACTCAGAATTCATCCAGCGACGCGTGCCAAAAAACTGACAGGAATCAGCAGCAATATTACTTGCCTGTGCTAAAGCATCACTAAAACTTTCCCTTAAGATATAGTTGCAAAAAGCACCGTGAAAAATATCTCCAGCCCCCAGTGTATCAACCGCTTGGACATGCGGCACAGTTATTACGCCAGTTTTACCGCAACTCAAGTATTGAATTGGTTTTTCTCCGTGGGTAATGGCGATATCAGGAATGCCAAAGGCGTGGAGATAGGCAAAAACCTCTTCCCTAGTGTGGCAGTTAGGGGGATAAAAATTAGCAGAACAAACTGCGTAATCAACAAAAGGCAAAATTTGCTCAAATCCAGGTTTCCAACTCCCACCATCGATCGCCACTGGGATATTCTTAACTTTAGCCATTTGAGCGATCGCACTTCCAACTGCCATCTGATGCCCATCAATAAGCACAATATTGACATTTTGTAAAATATCGGGTGGTATAGCTGCGCCACAGATTTGAGTTTTAACAGCATTGATAGAAACTACAGCCCGTTCACCTGTAGCTTGGGTAACAATGATAGAAGAAACTGGCGGTGCTGTACTAGCGCTAGGATCAAGATCTGCGATCGCAACTTTGTAATTTGCCAAATCTTGATGAATTAGCTGCGTCATTGGGTGAGAACCCACCACACCCAAGATTTTAGCTTGATTACCTAAATAGCTGAAAGTAACAGCCGCGTTTGTGGCTGGGCCACCTGCTGCTACAGTATAGTCAACAGCAACAATCTTCTGATTATTCTTTGGGGCAGAATCAGCCAGGTAAATTAAATCCAGGGTTATTAAGCCCACAAATAAGCCGTAAAAAGATTGGTCATTTGTCATTTGTTAAGAGTCAAGGGTCAAGAGTTAGGAGATAATATTTATTCTCCTCCACTCCCCCACTCCCCGACTCCTCCACTTCCCCACTCCCATCTCCCAATTTCTCGCTCATGCAGACTGATCCAAAACCAGGAACACTTTACGTAGTCGGCACACCAATTGGCAACCTGGAAGATATGACATTTCGGGCGGTACGGATTTTGCAAACGGTGGATCTCATTGCTGCGGAAGATACCCGGCACACGGGGAAACTGCTACAGCATTTTCAAATTAAGACACACCAGGTGAGTTATCACGAACACAATCGTAGTAGCCGCATCCCGGAGTTATTAGAGCACTTGGGTAATGCTAAGGCGATCGCTCTTGTCAGTGATGCTGGAATGCCAGGAATTTCCGATCCAGGATATGAATTGGTGAAAGCTTGTATTGAGGCGGGTATACCAGTAGTTCCCATTCCTGGAGCTAGTGCTGTTATTACTGCTTTGAGTGCAGCTGGGCTACCAACTGATCGGTTTGTGTTTGAAGGCTTTTTGTCGCCAAAAGCTCAACAGCGACAAGAACATTTAGAATCTCTGCAAACAGAATCCCGCACATTAATTTTCTACGAGTCGCCTCACCGGTTGCGAGAAACTTTACAAGACTTAGCGCTTATTTGGGGAAGCGATCGCCAAATCGTTTTGGGGCGGGAGTTAACTAAATTGTTTGAAGAATTTTGGCGGGGGACAATTGCCGAGGCGATCGCCCATTACAGCCAACGCGAACCCCAAGGCGAATATACTTTGGTGGTGGCGGGAAACCCACCCACTGAGATCCAACTGACTCCAGAGGAATTGAAAGCCGAATTGCAACAATTGATTAGTCAGGGAATATCGCGATCGCAAGCTAGTCGTCAATTAGCAAAAATGACTTCCCTTCCTCGTCGTCAACTCTATCAACTGGCTCTTTCTCTAGTGCTGAGTCCTGAACTATAAAAATTAAAATAAAAGGGACTGGGGAAGGTGGGGCCCCCTCTGGGGATAAGGGATTGGGGACTGGGTGTAAAATCGAAAGTATTTTTTCCTGGAGAAGCTAGTCGTCTCGTTCCCAGCCCCCAGGCTGGGAATGTGTTTAAAGAGGCTCTGCCTCTTGTCAAGCTAGTGGAGGCGGAGCCTCCCAGAATGGGTTCCCAGCCCCCAGGCTCTTAACCAGTCAGAGCAAGGGCTGTATCTTTTCTTAGTGCCATTCGGGACTGGGTGTAAAATCGAAAGTATTTTTTCCTGGAGAAGCTAGTAACCTGAGATGGATTTTTCTCCGTATTGGCGTAGTAATAGTTTTCCTGAATGATGGGGTAATTTTCAGATCAACTAGCCTATGGAATTTATTTGTTGCTTTTACCGCATTGGTAACTTGATATAAATTACTAAATGAAGGCAGAATTAACTTTTTACATCAGCATAAATAATAGAATTTTATTGTGTTTGTTAATAGCCAATCTACCTTTCTATTTGCAGTTTAGTATATTCAGGAAAATTTAGTATTATAATTTTTTTATCTTCTCTGCTGCCGCTGAGAGTGTGTTAGAACACTAGCATTAATTTGTAGTTTAGTGCTAATTTCATGACCGAGAAGCCGCCTCAACCGAATGAATGATCTCTTATCCTGGCTTTAGCCTAGAAGAGTTTGGCTAAGTTTGAGGCTACTATTACAATGGAAACTATTGATGATGAGGACAAGGTAAGAATGACCCAAGTGGTTCTAGGAGAGAACGAAGGAATAGACTCAGCTTTACGTCGGTTTAAACGCCAGGTTTCCAAAGCTGGTATATTAGCTGACGTAAAGTATCATCGGCACTTTGAAACACCGATAGAAAAGCGCAAACGTAAGGCAGTGGCAGCTAGACGCAAACGACGCTTTAAATAAACCTGTTTGGTTTGGTACTGGCGTTGATTGAGGAGACGATCTTACTGAAACAAGTAACAGCGCGTTGTCATTATTCTTACAAAAATTAAGCAAGATGCGCCGCACCCCTTATTGGGGTGTCGGTGAATTGCTCTCCCTATAAGCAAACTGCGTCATAGAGTATAATTAGGGCTTGCTGAATAGAATTGTAATATAGACTAGATAAGGATTTTAAGCCTTTTTCCAACAAACAAGTGCAAGGTCATAACATCTAAAGTCTCAAAACCCTTGCACAATCGTTAGCGATCGCTGGGTAAATTCTGAAACTGAGCGATGAAACAAGTATTTTGTAAGCTGTGTGGCTTCTACATTTGCTTGAGAGACTTATTCAGCAAGCCCTAATTATGGTTGGATGGAACAAGCTAAAATTGCTGTCCATCAACCAAAATAAACGTCTTAAAATACCGCTGAGCTTCCTTTACCAAGCTAATAGGGCAGCATTCACCCACCTCTAAGACTCAGAATTTTCAATGGTGCGGCTATTACAAAGATTCATAGCCTTTTCCACTCCCTGTTTAAGACTTAGTTCTATACACTCAACCATAAACTGAATTACAGAAGACATCAGTTGAGTTTCGGTAACGGTAAATCTCCCCAATACATGGGAGACAGCTTCGGAATTGTCACTATTAGCTGCACCTATTGGTTTACCAATACCGATTCGCAAACGGGGAAAATTTTGAGTGCTCAGATGTGCTATGGCACTTTTCATCCCGTTGTGTCCCCCAGCAGAACCAGACAAGCGCAGGCGAGTTTTTCCCAAAGGCAAATCCATATCATCATAAATCACCAGCACTGACTCTGGAGGTAATTTATACCAACTAGTTACTGCTTGTATGGACTGACCTGAGCGATTCATATAAGTCAACGGTTTCAGCAAGCGGATTTTACCTCCACCTGGTGCAATTCCTTCGCCATACTCCCCCTGAAATTTGCGATTTTCTGTTATGGGAATGTGCCAATAACGGGAGAGAGCATCCACAGCAGCAAAGCCAATATTATGGCGCGTTTGGTCGTATTTAGGGTCTGGATTCCCCAACCCGACGATTAGTTGGGGAATAACCATAGCTGGTTTCGTAACAGCTTCTGACATTTTGCCTACAATTAATCAATATGCAGCACTTTTTTAGCTAGCTTGGGAAGAACCAGCAGTATCATGCTCCGATTTAACAGCCTCAAGTTGCTTAGGTTCCAACTCAGCAGTAGTTTTCACAGCTTGTTCTAACTGTTCTGCTTCTTTTTGAAACTCGTTTTGGAACTCCTTAGAAGCATCTTGAAAACTGCGAATAGTTTTACCCACACTACGACCAATCTCTGGCAATTTCTTAGGGCCAAAGATTAACAACGCCACTACCATAATTACAGCCATTTCTGGCAGACCAATACCAAATATATTCATTTTTTTCTCCTGTAAACTTAAAACTATCGCTGAAACTCACATTTGTAGTTTAGTCAATAGTTAGTGCTCAGTGATAAATCATAAACAACTGAAAACTGATAAAAAAACCCGGACGAGCCGGGTGTAGGTTAACTTGTTAGCTAAGCTTATTTAGCTTTGTATCAGTTAGCCGCCTAAACTCCGCCAATCGACAAGCACATCCTGAACCAACAGTGATTTATTGTAAAGTTGCAGAATAATCAACAGAAACACAAAAAATAGCAAAATAAAAACAGCCATTACAGGTGTAGTGCCCCAACCTGGAGCCACTTTTCCATATTCAGAATTTAGGGGCTTCAGGATATCTCCCAACCTAGTCCGTTGTGCCATAGTTCACCTAAGATCACTTGCCAAAGCTTTTTTTAATCTTCTGTAATATTCTATAAGAATAGCACTCATAATCTATCCCTAAATTATGGAACCCGCAATAGTTCTTAGCATTTCTGTAGCTTCTGTGGTAGTTGCCATCACCGGACTGGCAATCTATACTTCTTTTGGCCCTCCCAGTAAGCAATTGAACGATCCGTTTGATGACCACGAAGACTAGAGAAGTCATTTGTCATTTGTCAGTGGTCAGTTAAAAACCACAACCAACCACTGACATTGCATTAGTGATTTACCTTAGCTTGGGATTAATTACTGGTATCACCTTGAAACTAGCGATTTTCCAAGGTTGTATCGTCAAGATTTGTTGCTCAGATGAGAATTCAGTAGTTACGGCAGAGGAACGCTCTAATAAATCTACTGTCTGTTTAATACTCAACTTTAAATCACTTTGCAAAGATAACTCGGCTGTTTCTCCATGACATTCGTAACACCGCACAATCAATTGCTGTGGGTCATCTTCTGATGGTTTAAGTGCCATTAAGATGAGATTTTCAGATGATAAATCTAGAAAGCTCCCCCTTAAACCCTCTTTGCTCGTGGAAAGCGTAGAATTTGGATGTGGATTTTCACCAAATGGATTCAAGATGACTTGCAATGGTATATTCAATTCATATCCACGCCGTACTGTATGAGCTGATTCCCAGCTACCAGCATGAGGATACAAAGCATAAGTAAACTCGTGAAATCCTCGGTCAGCCTCTGGATCAGGCCAATTTGCACTGCGTAGCAGTGTTAGCCGTAGTTGATTTGATTGGCTATCATAACCATATTTACAATCATTCAGCAAACTAACACCGTAGACATCTTCATCTGCTTTTATTTGTCCAGTCAAATCAGCCCAACGTAAGGCTGGGACTTCCCATTTTGCTCGTTCTGCTGGGGTTTGAGGTTCGGTTGGACGACGAATAGCGCTACAGGGAATCTCATAGGTAGCAAAGTCTGCTTCAACGTTGAGAGGAAAAGCAGCTTTCACCAATACTTGACTTTCTTGCCAATTAACCCTGGAAGCTATTTTCAGCAGAGGTGAACCAGTTTGTAGAATGTAGTCTTGGCAAAATTCCGATTCCCCCAACTGACGAACTACGCGGACGCGACTTTGCACTAGACCAAGTTCTAGCCACTGAATAGATATCAGGTTTGTTGGAGGTAAGGGATGCTGGGCATAATTGGGATCAATATTCCAAGCATCCCAATATTGACCACTGTCTTTAAAAGCTTGTAGTTGATTCCCCGCCCCACTTAAAACTTCTCGTTGATAAGTTTTATCAAAAACACTTGATAAATCTCCTGTGTCGGGATCTACGATAACCCGTAGGAATTCATTTTCCAGAACCCAGTTTGGAGGGAGGG
>NZ_JADEXR010000176.1 GCF_015206995.1 aff. Roholtiella sp. LEGE 12411
GAGTGGGGGAGTGGGGGAAAGCCAAAAGAGGCGGTAGCCTACGGGTGGGATTTCGGTTGCGATAAATAGTAGTGTTGATGGTTCAGACAATTGAGAGACAAGCTGTTTTCCAGAAATATCGTAAATATGCCATTCCTGGGTAGCTGTTGCTGATGTGGGTAAGGGGATAGAGATTACTTCAGAACGCTGCCAATTGAGAGAATTGAAAACGAAAATAGGTAAACTATTGGGTTTTAGTGGTTCTGGTAAGGTAATGTGAGATGCGATCGCTCTTAGTGACTCATGTAATATCTTCGTTCCTACTTGTTCCACTTGCTGCCATTGGGGCAGTGCATCTATATAAACTTGGGTAATTGAAGAACCAGGCAAAATATCGTGAAACTGTTGAAATAATACCTGCTTCCAAGCTGCTTCGATTTCTGCTTTGGGATATGTCACGCCACAGCTTACGCTTGCTAAAGTAGCAAATAGTTCCGCTTGATACAATAACCCTTCACAACGACGATTCCAACGTTTTTGATCTGCGTGAGTAGTGTAGCAGCCGCGATGGAATTCTAAATATAATTCGTCATTCCAAGTGGGGAAGGGGGGAGGAGAAGAGGAGGGGGATAAGGAAGACAAGGAGAATAAATAACCACTGTCTCCTCCTGTATCCTGTATCCTGACTGCTGATTGAATTTGTTGTAGATATTTTTCAGCCGTTATAAATTCTAGATCTGGGAAGAAAGGCGACTTTTGCCAGCGTTGGGCGGTTTCTAACATATCACGAGTGGGGCCGCCGCCGTGGTCGCCGACGCCAGGGAGCCAGAGCGATTCTGGTAAACCTGTTTGGGTTTGCCATTCAAAGGCGTATGATGCCATTTTCACTGGGTCAATGGCTTCGCCGATAGGTGCAGACATCAAACTAAATACTTCGCTACCATCAGGCGATCGCCACCAAAAAGCACCATAATCAAACTTAGTAGTATCATTCCACCGCAACTTTTGCGTGACAAAATACTCGATTCCTGCATTAGCAAAAAACTGCGGTAAAGTTGCACAGAAACCAAAAGTATCCGGAACCCAGGCCACAGTTGAAAGCTTGCCAAATTTTTCCTGAATGTAGCGCTGACCATATAATAGCTGACGGACTATTGATTCACCAGCAATCAAGTTGAGTTCTGGTTCCACCCACATTCCACCGATAACTTCCCAAAGTCCAGCTGTTACTTGTGCTTGAATTGCTCTAAACAAGTCTGGGCGATGTTCTTCAATCCAAGCATAAAGTGCCGGAGTTGAATGACAGAAAATTAACTCAGGAAAATCTTCTTGCAATTTCAGAACTGATTCAAAAGTGCTTTGTGCTGCATTCCAAGTTTCATTTACAGGCCAAAGCCATGCTAAATCTAGGTGAGCATGACCTAATAAATAGATTTTGGATTTGAGATTTTGGACTTCGACTTCCCTCAGTCGAGCGATTTTGAATTGAATAAGCTTTTGACGTAGGAGTAAGAATGATTTTACCAACTCTTCTTGCCCTTCCGCTGCGCCTCTGCGGTTCGTTACCTCCCTCATTACCGCCGCCAACTCCTCCAACTTCTCCGGCGCAAACTTTTCTAAATAAAGTTGTACTACCGCCAATTCATCAGCCACAAAACCCGGATCAGGATTATTATCATCAGTAGATTCATATACAAGGAGCGATCGCACCAAAGCACCATCACAATGTTCCGGACTCTCTAACCGCAAAGCAACAGTAAATTCTTCTCCTGGCGTTACTCCCCGACTAAGAAGCACTCTGGGTGAGCAATCAAATAAATCGCCCTCCAGCGCCAACTCTCCATTTACATAAATTTTGGCAGAGTCTGCCCACCAAACTAGCGCCAGCCGCAAAGATAACCCTCCTAAGGCATAACCCTGTAAATCTTGGGGAACCACCAATCTTTGCACCAGCCACAGCACTTTTTTCCCACCTGTCCAAGCAATATGTCCTTTAGTATTTAGTGGGGAAATTTGCCAAGCAGATAAATCAGATGTGGCAACATCAGTAATAACCTGGTCATGCTCCTGATATAACCAGTTAGACTGAACATTAACTTGGCAACAAGAGCGCAGTTTCTCTATTGCTTCCAAGATGAATCTAGTATGAGATTGAGAGACAGAAGGGGTCATATTTTCGCTAAGATGAGGACACTTACGATAATTAACAGTTTGTCGTTTTTATTGTTTGGCGGGAGTCTCACAACTAAACAAGACTTAAAACTAACAAATCACTACCATGTCTTCTGGTTCTTCTGGTCATTATCAAAGCAGACTATTTAACTTTGTCAACCAGCAATCTCGGCGGTTGACGCAACAGTGGGAAAACACCTTTCGGCACTTGCAAGTTGCCACCAAGTGGAGTTTAGAAACACTACTTCACACTGTATATCTACTGATGCAATCATCGGAATTATCTGGAAAAACGCTACACACTAAAGAACCACAATCTAGGCTCAAGTTACAACCAAATGATACCGATTTCTTTGGGGAAACTCCCCTAACTGTTGACACCCCTATCCAGCATCTATTAGGGGAAATCCAAAATCTTTCATCGCAAGAGGTTACTGCTACTTCCTCGAATGCAACTTTAAATCCCTTAGCATTTTTGAGGACTTTGTGGTCGAAAGCTATTCATCATAAACCTACAGAGCACGCTAATCCTCCTCAATCTTTAGCTATTTCAAATAATCCAGCAGGGAGTATTCACCCCTCACAGCTAAAGGATGCTCTTAAGTGCCATTTTCCAGTTGTGCGGGGAATTGCCACAAATTTGCTGAATCGCAATTTGGTACTAGTTACCGCCGATAATGAAATTCTGGATATTTTGACATCCCAGCAGCAGGCAAAATTAGAAGACAAAATTATTAGCGAAATTGCTAATTATTGGTCTTTTTGGCGGTTAGCTAAAGTCAAAAAAGAAAATATCTTATTACCAGAAATTGACCGCTTACTAGCAAAACTCACTGGTAAAAGGACAAGTGAAATTGCATATCTTACTGAAGATACATCGGAAGATTTAAATTTAATAAATCAGAGTAAATTGCTGGCATTTATAGATGCATCTGTCGCCAAGTTGGAAATGAATGCAGTAGTACCTGTGCAACAACGCAGTCGGGAAATTATCCAAGTTTTCCAAACACAGTTAAATATATTTATTTATGGTAAAGAGCGGTTAGCTGCTAGAGGAGAAATTGCAGTAACTGCTGATAGTTTGGAAACTCAAACACTGAATTTTCAGGCTTTAATTGAAGCAGCACTCAATTACTTTTTTGGTGTTGGCGCAGGTAAGAAACTTAACCCAAGCAGCAATCAAAGACAATTGCAAGGCAAACCATTACCCTATCGACGTTTCAATATACCTAAAAGCCCCCAGTTGCATAATCAGGTACCAACAGATCCTTGGCTGAATTTGAGTGATTTATTTGGTCAGTCTAAGACAGTTGTTAACAAACCAGTTACAGTGTCCCAAAGACTAAATCCTATACTAGCTCCGAATATATTACCAGAGATGTCTATGCCTAAGAAAGTTGTGCATAGACGCAAAACGGTTTGTCCTGAGACATCGCCAAAAGCCAAATCTGGGTTGGTGCAAAAGAAACAAACCACCCGTAATTTCACCTCAAATCAAAAAATATCTGGCAATATTATCCCTGCAAAACAAACTCAAAACCGTGTTTCCCAATCTCAAAGCGAGAGTTCCAAACCAGATGTTTTCCAGCGGCTTCGTCAAAGCACTCAAATGGAGGCCAAGCCAGATTGGATAGAGACCACAGCAACATTAATGGGCTATGAAAAGCACCCCTTAGAGCAGCTTTTAGAATGGCTTGACAGTTTTATGCTCTGGCTGGAAGAAATGTTTGTCAAGATTTTTCAGGCATTACAAAAGCTGTGGCGAGGTAAATAAACTGGTAAATATTGTTTAAAATTTTCCAATTCAGGGAAATCGAAAAGGAGAATTTTGATTATCTTATAGTGTTAATTGCTGGTTTAACAAGGAATTTTTTACCAAAGCATGTGATTGAATAAATGACGAAATAGCTTAGTTCCTGTTGGTTCTTGATAGTCTTTTGGTAACAGAGTAAGCATTGCGTTCTGCAAGGCGTCTAAAGCTGTTTCTACTTCCTGACGCTTCGGTCTGGTAGTTTGAGAAAAGCGTAACGGCTCACCTACCCGAATAGTTAACTCCTTTTTTAGATAAAGGTTATGAGTTCCGATCAGTGCTAAAGGGACGATCGCCACACCAGTACGTAAGGCGTAAATTACAGTTCCTCGCTTCAGGGGGAGATGTAAGTTAGCTTCAGTAGTTCCCAGTCGTCCTTCTGGAAATAGAACCATCCCATCCCCATGAGTTAAGATTGCTACAACAATGCGGTTTATCTGTCGCAGTGTGTGTATATCTTCCCCTGTAGTCACAGTTTGTTCAATTGCTGTAGCTAAATCTACAAGATCTTGCCGTCCTGATTTAGCTGCTGCGATCACAGCGAGTTCTTCTTTCCACACCCGTTCTAAAGGAATGACACCCCCCGCAAATCTGAGAACTAGGCGTTTCCACCACTTGTTATAGAGGGTACGGGCATCGCCGAGAATGTAATAGTAGGGTAGGGTGGGGAGTTCAGCCAGCAGGAGCAACGGATCGATGTGGTGTAGATGGTTGGCTGCCAAAATTGCAGGTTCTTGGGGTATTCTTTCAAAGTGTTCAACCCGCACTCGGAAAAATGAATGGATAAGCGATCGCATCACCAAGCGACGCAGCCAAGGCTTAGCTTTAGGTTGCTGATGCCCTTGGTTAATAGCTTCCAACTCATTCAAAGTTTCCTCAATTATAGAACGAACAGCGCGATCGCTAGCCGCAGCTATACCCTCTTGTACCCGCTTGATGCTTGCGGTAGTTAAAGGCGGTAAGGTTTCTGATTGAATTATGCTTTCTTGCTGGTGGTTGGATGTCAAGTCAGCTGCTTTTTGAACCCCACGAATTTCGGAAGTTACCCCATTAACTAGGTCTTTTGGAACAGATTCACTAGAGGAACTTTTGATAAAACTCTCCTTGAATTTTAGTTATTTACATTATCGGAAAAATAGATTGCTGAGGATTGAGAGTTTTTTTCAACTAGAATAGGCTTTCCCTTAACTCCTCCACGAGTAAGAGTACAAATTCTATAAGAGTTTTCACAGTCAAAGATTGCTAGAACTAGCTCTTTCCCTGTTTGGTAAGAGGATGGTAAAGGTTTCCCTATCTCACATTCGAGATCTGTTCCATTGTCACGCCAACGTAACTTCCAAATCCGCTTTTCGGTTATTGGTGCTTGAATAGACTTAGCAATAGCGCCATACACCTGCTCCGCCTTAACATCGTCCTTGGCTGCTGGAACAAAAAACTTCATACGCTTTAGTTACAAGTAACTTAGGTTTCATTAGCACCAGCGTAACGTAGTTACCAAGGTAATTTACTACCATCCCACGAGAAAAAGTGACCACTATCATCTTCTTGAAGTTGTTCAATGACAGCTAGTAATTGGGTAACAGTACGTTCGACTGAGAATAATTTTTCCGCAGGTACATTTTGCTGAAAGGGACGAGAAAGGCGTGTATCGGTTGTACCAGGATGTAATGTCACGACCAATGTTTTAGGACAGCTTCTTCTATACTCAATTGCTGCCGTTCGCAGAAACATATTAAGTGCAGCTTTCGAGGCACGATAGCCATACCATCCACCAAGTTGGTTATCGCCAATACTGCCCAGCTTAGCAGAAATATGAGCAAAAACGCTGCGTTCTGCGCTTACCGCAGCACTGGAGCCATCGCTATGGCGAAACAAGGGTAATAGGTGTTTAGCAAGTAAGACAGCACCAATACTATTGATTTGGAAGTAGCGCAACAAATTTTCTGAATTGAGTTGTCTTAAGCTTTTTTCGGGTTGCAAGCTACCCTCATGTAGTAGTCCTACACAATTGACTACTAAGTGCAACTTATTGATTTCCATACGCATCTTTTTAATGGCTTCAGCAATTTGTAACTCATCAGTAATATCCATCGACAAACAAGTTAATCGTTCTGAATATTTGCCTGCAAGAGCTATTAACTCACAGGCTGATTCTGGTTGACGATAAGTTGCATAAACTTTGGTAATTCTGTCATCTTGTAGCAAGTTTTTTACAAAACCTAAACCAATGCCTCGGCTAGCTCCTACAATTAATGCGTTGGCATTTTTAATTTCGTCAAGAAAAGACATATAAATATTGGGTTGGTTAGAGACTATTTATAAAGTAAATCTAAAGAAGAGTTATCAGGTAGAAAGGCGACAATAGGATACTTTTTATGTATTATATCTACATAGGAACAATGAAGCGAAAACTTTATTATACAGACCTTAGTGACTCAGAATGGGCAATTTTAGCGCCTTTGATTCCACCAGCTAAACACGGTGGGCATCCGCGAACAACGGATATGCGAGAAGTATCCAATGCTATCTACTACCATCTAAAGATGTACTTTATAAATGGTCTTTAATAAAAAATTTATTCCTTATGACGGATGACTAGGCATATTATTATATAGTTAAATCCCTTGTGAGGAACTTAATAGAGGTTAAATATATAAGCAACTTATAAGCAACAATTTGTTTGTTTAAGCTAAAACTATTAGTGCCAATACATCTGAATTAGAATCGAACAAATGATGTGAGTGTAAATTAAAGTTTGAATTATGCTTCTTCTTTTTATTACATAACAGCTACAGATTAATTAGCCATAATAAAAATTAGCAAGTACTTTCAGCTTATTTGTTATGTTTCGGAAAAACTATGAGAGATTTAACTAGTTAACGAACATGTTGAGAATTAACTTAATTAGAACGTGAATCAAAATTATAATTAACTTATATTGACTAGTTTGAACTCTAATTAGAAACATTACTATACTTTAGTCATAAGTTTAATCAATAGAACTTACAAACAATGAGCATATTGAATATTTTAGTATTAATTAAGTTGAAAAGTTTGATATTTTTCATCTGTAATATTTTTTTGAACTTCGTAGGTAATTAGTAGGGCATCTCTAAAAAAATGTCAATATTAGTCATGAATGAAATTTAACTTTCATTATTTGCTAAACTTACTAACAAACGTCACAATTGTTTTTATTCATATTCAGTTGTTTAGCAATTTTGTTATATTATAAATGATAAGTATTTAGCTATTTAGTGGTAAAATAAAATTTACAATCATAACTTCTTTTATTTCTTCCCGAATATATTTTTGGCAAACCAATAGTTGAGATCAGGCTTTTAGGAAGCTGTGATTATCAGTTAACTAAGAGCTAGAGCTTTCATTTATTAACAAGGAGTGGTAAAAGTTTTGAATTGTGGCAATTTTTAGTGAAACAAAACTTCACCATTTCTGAGTTATTAGTTAATAAATGTCTTCAAGTCAACATATATAGGTCTTGTAAAAAGTATTCGGCACAGAGTTTGGTAATTATTCCCTGCCAAAAATCCTAGTGATAGAAAAATGATGTACGAATCGAAAACAATCCTAGTAATTGAAGATGATACCGATACCCGCAATCTCTTCTTAGACGTTCTTGAGGGTCAAGGATTTTATACAATAAGTGCTGAAAATGGACTTGCTGGTATACAACAAGCACAAAAGTATGTACCCGACTTGGTGATTTGCGATATTCTGATGCCAGATATGGATGGTTACAATGTTCTGACTACGCTCCGTCAAGATCCTGTTACAGCGATTATTCCCTTTATTTTTCTCACTGGAAGCAACACTCAGGCTGCTGTTCGCAAAGGTATGGAGTTAGGAGCAGATGACTATCTTACCAAACCCTCTACTATAGAGGACTTGCTCAGAGCGATCGCTGTCCGATTGGAAAAGCAAGCTTTACTAAGGTACTATTACGCTACTAACTCTTATCCAGCCTCCGAACTAGTACCTGTATCGATAGGCTCAGAGCCTATCTTTCCATTGGTTCCTCAACTACAAGCAGTTTTCGACTTTATTGAAGCTAATTATCGCCAAGGAATTACTTTGTCTGATGTAGCTAAGGCAGTTGGTTATTCGTCTGCTTACTTGACTAACCGAGTCAAAGAACTGACAGGAGAACCTGTGAACGTTTGGATTATTAAGCGCCGCATAGCAGCTGCACGTCCCCTACTTCAAGATACTAACCAGACAATTGAGCAAATTGCTACTACGCTAGGCTATCAAAATGCGTGTCATTTTTCTCGGCAGTTTCGTCAATATAACAATGGGCAATCTCCTAAATTATGGAGAAAACAGCATCAACTTCTTCAGACTTCCACAAATGCGAAATTGCAACTGATAAAAAGTCATGGTAAGATCAGAAGTTTTGTACCTTTAAGTTGTTCATCAAAAGTAAATTACTAGGGTGTTTTGCATCCAAATTGCATATTTTTCGTGGGGGGAGCCATTGCATGAAGCAGGCTCCCCTTTAAATGCTTAACGGCTTAATTGTCACTAGCTTTGTGCTTGGTCAAATTTTGCACTAATAATTGGACTCCCAAAGCTAATAAACCAATTGCTACTATACCAAATACCCCAGATCCCAAGGCAAACACACCGACAACTAGAGTACGAACAGCAGAGGAAATTTTTACCACTAATGGATTTACTGAATGAATAGGTTTGGTGGCAAAATTTGTGGCGATCGCAATCATCAATGAATATACTGCGAAACTCATTCCTCCAGAAATCACCGCTCCTGTGAAACAGCGTAAAGGGCTTGTTGTAACTCTTTCTTGAGCTTCTGCCTCTTCGGTTACATTTGGATCATTCATACAATTTTAGATTTTAAATTAGAAATAATTCTTGCTGATTTTTCATTAACGATAAAGCTTTTCTAAACTGATGATGTTACCTGAATTCCATGTGTAGTCATCCGAGTCACAAACAATTCTAAATCCTCGTCAGGAATTGCTTTTCTCAAATTTAGCTTAACTGCTTGTGCTTGTTGTTCAGATTCTACAAGAGCGAACACTGTTGGGCCAGAACCAGACATCATTGTTCCCAAAACACCTTCTTGAGTTCCAAACACTTCTCGCAGTTGCAAGACTTGGAGATATGCTGGTAAGACTACGTGCTCTAAATCATTGTGCAGTTTTTGAGCAATTTTTGTTGAGTTTTTATCCAGGATCGCTTTAACTATTTCTCCCGAATGAACTGCATTAGCACGCGCTGTCAAACTCTCGGTGTCTCTAATATAAGAATTGCTAAATTGCTGTCTATAGGTTTTGTATGCCCAAGCGGTGGAGACTTCCAGGCTGCGGTATTTCGCTAGTACTACATATATATGATCCAAAACTGGTAGAGGAGAAAGTTGCTCGCCTCTACCTGTAGCGATCGCTGTCCCACCCGCTACACAAAACGGCACATCTGAGCCGAGAGTTGCTCCCAATTCTTCTAATTCTGACTGAGTTAGTCCTAACTTCCATAGTAAATCTATACCTACCAAAACAGCTGCGGCATCTGTAGAACCTCCAGCTAACCCAGCAGCTACAGGAATATGCTTGTTGATGGTAATTTCTACACCCCCATACTTACTAAAAGCTTCGGGAAATTGTGTCGCCATTAGTTCCGCTGCTCGGTATGCCAAATTACTTTTATCTGTCGGTACTTGTGGATGGTTGCAGTGAACGCGAATGGTATCAACACTAATGGAACGCACATCAATTTTATCGGCAAGGTCGATACTTTGGAGTATCATTGCTAACTCGTGATAGCCATCAGGGCGATCACCGATGATTTCTAGATACAAGTTGATTTTGGCAGGGGCAATTAGGGTGTAGGAACGCATTTTTAGTGCTGAGTGCTAAGTGCTGAGTAAGTTAGCCAGTGTTACCCATTGGTTAACGCTGAGATCTTCGCCACGAACTTGGGGATTTATTTCTAATTGTTCCAGTAAGTGGGTCAGGCGATCGCGTTCTACGACTGATTGCAAATTATTTCGTAACATTTTACGCTTTGCGCTGAATCCTAACTTGATCAGGTTCTCCAACCGTCTTGGATCAATTGCTGGTATTTCTATTTTTCGAGGATACAATCGCACGACTGCTGAATCTACTTTTGGCTGTGGGTGGAATGCTGCTGCTGGAACTGTGCAAATTAACTCGCACGTAGCCAAGTATTGCACTCGCACGCTCAATGCTCCAAAGGCTTTTGACTCTGGTTTAGCATACAACCTTTCTGCTACTTCTTTTTGCACCAGTAGCACTATTGAGTCAAACGGTTCAGGATTGGGGTTGGCGATCGTACCCAGTAGTTTCTCAATGATTGGGCCTGTGATATTGTAGGGGATATTGGCTACTACTTTATTTGGCTTTTGGAAACTGGGAAATGCTGTCAAATACGATGGTAAATCTAGGGTGAGAAAATCTCCTTGTAGCAGTAAGAAATTTTCCTTTTTACCCAGTTGCTTTGCCAGTAGTTCGCACAAGTCGTAATCTATTTCAACTGCGACTAAAGATTTTACCAAGGATAGTAAACGACGAGTCAGAATGCCAGTTCCTGGGCCAATTTCTAGAGCGCGATCGCTTTGTGTACACTCTGCTGCTTTAATAATTGCATCTAGAGCCTTTTCACTTTTGAGCCAATGCTGAGCAAAGAGCTTGCGCGGTCGTACCATTGATTTTTCTTATCTTATATAGGTTTCAGATTATTCTTAGAGGATGTTTTAAAAGTCAAAGTGAGTCAAAAATTATGCGAGTCGTCTGACCATGATCCGAATGATTGTTATGTAGATAAAAGTCTCGGAAGTATCGGAGAGTCTTTCATAATCCTTACTCAAGCGCCGACACCAATTAAGCCAGCCAAAAGTTATTTCTACGACCCAACGCTTTGGTAAGATAACAAAACCCTTCTTCTCTAAAGGCCTCAGGACAATTTCCACAATCCACCGAAACATATCCATTACCCAGTGCATAATGAATCGGATTGAAGATGAGTGGTTGCATCTTAAACCTGACAAACTTGCTTCAAGGGTGTTTGAAGATGAGTACATAATGGCGATCGCCATTATTGATAGTATAGAGAATATAGCTATACAAGGTCAGTAAGTAACCGTACAGAATTAATTACACAAATTAATAATATAATACTTTTCAGTTGAATAATTGTGGATTAATTTTAATTACCATGATATTTATTCGGGAAATAAATCCTCTTTCAGCTAAATTACTAGAGCGAATTTATCACCAAAGCCGACATCATCAGGTACGTCAACGGGCGCATTGCTTAATTCTCGCAAATCAAGGAGTAAAAGTAGAAAAACTGATGAATATTTTTAAAGTAAGTTACAAAACAATTTATAACTGGTTTGATAGGTGGGAATCAGATAGCATGATGGGATTATATAACAAACCAGGAAAGGGCTGTAAACAAAAATTTCATCTTGAACAACAAGAAACAATTAGGGAATGGACAAAACAAGAACCAAGGCAATTAAAGCAAGTGGTACAAAAGGTCAAAGAAGAATGGGGAATTCAGACAAGTACCAAAACAATTCAAAGAATACTAAAAACCCTGAAAATGAGTTGGCATCGGATGCGTCGAGGAGTAGGAGGAGAACCATTACCTCAGGTATATCAAGAGAAAACTGCACAATTAGAGTGATCCATAAAAATAAATGCCCAGCCGTGTGTTGAAATTATTCGTGGGTGTTGAGGATCGCTTGTTTGACGGCTGGGCATTTATTTCTTGGCAGTATGCTTAGAAGAATTGAAGAAATTGGACGAACAAGGAGAAATTGATTTATATTACTTGGATGAAACTGGTTTTTGTCTAATTCCTTCTATTCCATACCAATACGGTTCAGTTAAGGCTAAAAATCATGTAAATTAAGCATTGTTCCCAAGCATGGAAGTTGAGTGTGGTGCATCTCAAGGATTTCTCGTTGGTGTCTCCTGATATACAAACTGAGGAACTGCT
>NZ_JADEXR010000177.1 GCF_015206995.1 aff. Roholtiella sp. LEGE 12411
GGGCATGGGGCATTGGGCATGGGGCATGGGGCATTGAGAAGAGACAAGGTAGATCACAAAAAGACCTGTTCAACAATTCTTCCTTGTCCCTCTTGTCCTCCTTGTCCTCCTTGTCTCCCCAGCCCTAGTCCCCAATCCCCAATCTCCCCAGTCCCTAGATTACTTGCTCGATTTCTGCAATTTCGGGAATCAATTCCTTCAGGCGGCGCTCAATGCCCATTCTTAGGGTCATTGCGGAGCTAGGGCAAGAACCACAAGCACCTTGCAACCGTAGTTTGACCACAGGGCCGTCAAGTTCTACGAGTTCCACATTGCCACCATCAGACATGAGATAAGGGCGCATTTCATCTAAGACTGTTTCAACGTTGTCAATTGTTAGTTCCATAGTTTTAGACCTGCTAAGTAAACGATGGCGATCGGGAGTTAATTTGTAGTAGTGCTGAAATCTACTACAAACCTATTATCCAAAATTTTGTTTTCCAGCTTTGTTAAGTCGATCCTAGATCTAATTGTCCCCAGATTGCGGTTTGTCCAGTATTCTCAGACAAAAGAGTCATCTGTTCATGACCAATGACTAAATAATTGCTGGTTTTAGCAGCTTTATATTTGAGTAACTGAACTCAGTTGTCATGCAAACAACTGACCCTGATGCTCCTGACGTTGCTGGTTCTTTACGAGAGGCTCCGCCAGCGCTAACGCCATCTTCACACTCTTGCACGACCTGTTTGGTCATTAAATAATAATCGCCAAATTTTTTATATGTGTCTTCAAACTTAAGGATGGTGCTGACTTCATTAGTTTTAGAGTTGCGGAAAACCGCATCGTAGCGACTCGCAATGTAGCCAGAACCAGTATCGAAGCTTTCGTACGTATCAATTACAAAAGCCATGCGGCCCATCACCCGACTGACCTGGCAAATTTCATTGCCACGAATTTTATAATTAGAACCCATCGAATCGCCCTTTACCAGAATTTGCAACGCACCAGTTTCATCTGTCTCACTCAAGGTAAATTCATGCTTGCCATGAGACTGCTCAAAACTGGAGCGTTTACGATGAGTAACTATATCCCATACAATAGCCTTGGGTTAAGACAAGTTGCGCGACCGATAACCTCTGTAGAACTTGCATTGCAACGTCTCTACTCCCTGAGATTAAATAGGGTTAGCTATTTGCCAACCCCAAAGTAAATTTATATCTCAGTCAATTGCAAAGCACTGTAATTTATCTAGTGCCTGGCTGCACTGGAACGCTTGGTTGTGTAGGAAGTGGGGTAGTATTAAAAATTGGATTTAATCCCCCAGGTAGTTTAGATGGTGGTGTAGACGACGAAATGCCGCTAACGCTTTCACTAGCATCAATACAAGTATCCAGCGCCTGAGCGGGGGTCAATTCCTTGATTTCGCTACGCAAGCCAACCACACACTGGGCAAAGGTTACAGGTAACAAACTACGACCACAGTAAGTTAGAGCTGTTGGGTTAATTGCCTCCTCAGTGTTTTGGCTAATACCAACTACACAAGAAGCTAAATCATTGGGACGGCGGGCTTGTCCGCAGGAAGAAAGTGCATCCGCCGCTGCAATTTGCGTCTGCTTCTCAATCTTAACTACGCAAGAAGCCAAGTCCCTCGGACGCAGTGCTGTTGCACAACCTTGTGAGGCAGCTTGTGCCGTTACGCCCACGCTCAGGAGTCGAGCAGCACAGACACGGTAATCATTGCTATAAGAAGCTGTGACAGCCATACTAGGTAGGATAATTGTTAAACATCCAGCCACAGCTAAAACTGGTGCTGTCAAAATTCTGAAGGCAGAACCGCCTAGTTTGTTCTTACCTCTGCTATCCATTTTTTTGCTCTGTAACATTGCTGTTCTCCAAACACCCAAAGTTATGCTAACTCAAATGTCCTACAAATCCTCTGTAACAAGAGAATTTCGGCTGTAGCATTGAAGCCAATCCCAATAGTAACCAGCACAAAATTCTCTACAAATTACCGCCCCGCCACTTGGAGCATTGGGCATTGGGCATTGGGCATTGGGCATTGGGCATTGGGCATTGGGCATTGGGCATTGGGCATTGGGCATTGGTAGCTTCTTCCCCATGCCTCATTCCGCATTCCCTATGCCCAAAAACTCCATTCCGCAAGTGGCGTGGAGTTTTTTATCAAAAATTACTGGGAAACCCTTGAAGATGTGGCTCGTCATTGAGACATGTCCGTGCTTTAGCTAAGAATTGATTTTGTCCTTAGTTATGTTAAAGTAGTGGATTGAAAGATAAGTAAGCAACGTAAAAAGTATTTTAGAGTGAAAATACTGCGTAAACCAATCTTAGGATTGAGTAGCTTACGAAACTAAATAAACAGAAACAAATAATTGGTACGAGTACGGTGGGGCAGCCCGGAATTTACGCTTGGGGAGAAGATGCCTCTACTTTGGTAGGATACGTCATGTCAAAGCAAGCAGCCTCGTAGAACCAAGAATTCCCTGATTTATAATCAGGGGAGTGTCAAAATGGTATGTCTGAGTAAAATTTAAACAGGATTAGATTAAGGAAACACATGTCCCGATATAGAGGGCCACGCCTCAGAATTGTACGTCGCTTGGGCGACTTACCAGGGTTAACTCGTAAAAGCGCTAGACGCGCTTACCCACCAGGTCAGCATGGTCAGAATCGCAAGAAGCGCTCTGAGTATGCTATCCGTTTAGAAGAAAAGCAAAAGCTCCGCTTCAACTATGGTTTGACAGAAAAGCAACTGTTGCGCTATGTGCGGAAAGCTAGACGGGTTACTGGTTCTACTGGACAAGTGCTGCTGCAATTGCTTGAAATGCGCTTGGATAATACCGTCTTCCGTTTGGGTATAGCTCCAACCATTCCAGCAGCTCGTCAACTGGTGAATCATGGTCATGTAACTGTTAACGGTCGTGTAGTTAACATTGCTAGCTATCAGTGCCGTCCTGGTGAGGTAGTTGCTGTCAGAGATCGAGAACAATCGCGGAAGTTAGTGGAAGCTAACTTGCAATATCCCGGTTTAGCCAACCTCCCCAGTCATTTGGAGTTTGACAAAACCAAGTTGGTTGGCAAAGTCAACGGCGTCATTGAGCGAGAATGGGTAGCACTACAAGTTAACGAACTACTTGTGGTTGAATACTACTCACGGCAAGCCTAAGTTAAGAGTCAAGAGTCAAGAGTCAAAAGTCAAAAAGCTCTGGACTCTTGACTTTGGACTGTTAACTAACCACCAATTTGCGACATAGTGCGGGTATATGTACTTGTAACACCAGAGTCGCGCTCTTTGAAGTTAATTTCTGGCTTGATTGCTAATAACTGCCTCACCTGCTCTTGTAATTGAGTAGTGCTGTCACCAGAACGTAGAGCAGTTTTCAGGTTTAGTTGGCCAGTTTCATTTAATAAGCAGGGACGCAGCCAGCCATCAGCACTGAGGCGCATCCGATTGCAATTATCGCAAAAACATTCCGACATTTGACTAATAAATCCCAGTGTCCCCTTTGCTCCTGGAATTTTAAAGACATCAGCGGGGCCAAAACCACGAACTTGGGATTCTGTCAAGCCCCAGCGATCGCGGATGCGTTGTCGCAACTCGGCTGAAGATACCCAACCGCGATCGCCAAATAAATGTAAATTTCCAATGGGCATAAATTCAATAAACCGGACGTGCCACTGTCTGTCAAGTGTGAGAGCAGCTAAATCTAAAATTTCGTGGTCGTTGACGCCAGGAATCACCACCACATTTAACTTTAATGGGTCAAATCCGACGCTATAGGCAGTTTGAATACCATGCCATACTTGTTGCCAACGGGGACGGCCATGATTACCAATAATTTGATCAAAGATGTGTGGATCCAGAGAGTCCAGGCTAATATTAATTCGTCGTAGCCCTGCATTGTAAAGATTTTGCGCCATTGGAGCAAGTAAAAACCCATTAGTCGTCATTGATAAGTCTTGGGTTTCGGGGAGAGAGGCGATCGCTTTTACCAAATCCACCACATGGGGACGTAGCAGAGGTTCTCCCCCTGTTAAACGAAACCGGGTGAAGCCTACAGGGATAAACACTTGTTGAATCAGGGTTAGCAGTTCCTCGTTAGTCAACAGCTGTTGCTTGAGAATATAATCCAGTTCTGCCCCCTCTGGCATACAGTATTGACAACGGAAATTGCAGCGATCGATTAAGCTAATGCGAAGGTAGTCTACCTGGTTCATCGTTTTATTTTTATTGTCTTCGATCAGTAGATACCTTACTAGGGTGGTTTACCCCTTCCTACTTTGGGTATAGAAATGAGAGTATAAAAGATTTCATTTGTATCCGAATATATGGTGAAGGCGCACAGCTAGCTAGCCGTGCGTCTTTACAAACCACTATCCATTTCTACTGATTTTGTCGTACCCACTCATCCAAGCGAGACATTTCTACCGCACGGTTCAAAACTAATCTATTAACTTTGTTCCAGCCGGAGTGAAGGGCGACAATATCAGGACTTACGCAAGTGTCATATTTTTAACGCCAGAGGTTGTCCAGAGTCAAAGGTCAAAAGTCCAAAAAACCTTGATTCTTGACCCTTGAACGCCACTTGCTTCAAGTCGGCAGAGCCGCCCAACGCAGTGGCTCCCCTTGACCCTTGACTCTTATACCAGAAGCCTTGTGTGCCAGTTGCGTAAGTCCTAAATATAATACTTACCATCAATATTAGTAATAATTGCTCCTCCCGAAGCACCGCCAGTGGTATCGCAGTTGTGATCAAATAAACCATCTTTTTGCCGAAGGATACTACATTTTAGGTGAACGCCAGCAGTCATGCTTTCACCAGCAGTCAAGTCTTCATATCCTTTCTTCTTAGGGTTGGGGAAATCACCAGAGTAGCCTACCAAGGCAAATCTTTTTGTATTTCCAACGATAGTGGAAGATGGTAGAGATTTCCAGCCCAAATAACCATATTTCTTACCAATGGGCTTGTCAAGCTTCAAAACAGCCCAGTCATTTACATAATCCTCTAAACTGCCCTGTTTAAAGTCTGTGCCGTAATATACATTAGTTGCATAAGCTACATCATCTTTATCTCGGACAACACCGTTAATTAAGTTGGGTAGAAAAGCGATCGCTTAAGTACAAGCATCGTACCCATTGAATAATTGTTCAGTTGTCCTCAGAGATATTACTGAAAATTTATTCTGATTTTATGGGTGCGTTTAGTAATGTTTGTCTTGGTTGCGGTTTTTGTAACCAATAAAGTAGGAGCAACTCAAACTATTAGTAAAGTCGCTTTGGCTAAAATACGCGCTCAAAAGGCTTCTTGCGATAACGCCGATAGATATCGAAATCACTATCCAAAGTAGCAATCGCTGCAATATCCAGGCGCTCCGAAATGACGATTAGGGATAAATCTGCAAAATCCCCTGGTAAGTCTTTGTACTGGGCATTTAACTCAGCAATACGGGAAAAATCTTGAGGCAATAGTTGCTCACACTCGTATAATTGTTTGGCAACATCCAAAAGAAACTCGTTTTGTGTGCGCCAATCAAAGTTGAGCAACCACACCACTTCTGCGATGCAAATAGGCGTAGTTACCAGCCTAGAAGTGCAGTTTTCAAAGAAACGACGCACCTGTTGGTGATGCTGATCTCTGGCGCTGTAATAAGCCAATAAAAACCCGCTATCCGCGAGTATAAGCGGATAGTAGGTCATGGGTGACGTTTGTTAAGATATTCAGCGATCGCCTTCTTACGGTTCGCGCGTTCAGATAAATCCGTTGGTGCATCTTGTAGGAGGTGTTCAGGGTGTCCACCCCGCCTCTCAACCAAAGTTTTACCCGCTTGCAAGCTCAACCAACGTTCAGCGATCAAACGTCGGATCAACTCACTCTTGTCTGTTTTCTCTTGAGCCAAGATATCGGCTAACTGGCGTTCTGTTTCATCGTCTAGTCTAACAGTGAGCATTATTTTTGTCATACTTGTATTGCAAGTAATACAAGTATAACCTAGATGTCTATTGCCGCCATTCGCCAAGCAAGGTAAAACCTGCCCAGGATCGGTTTTTTTATTAGCGCGAAATAATGACAGCGCTTGATTATAAGATGAGAGTGCTTTTTGCTTCTCGCCTAAGTTGGAGTAAGCTCTAGCAATAGAAGAGAGCACGACAGCTTCCCCAAAGCGGTCTTTGAGTGTAAGCCTCTACAAACTACTATGCTTAACTTTTACCCATTTCAATACCTTCGGGTCTTTGTCATAGCGGTAGATAATGCCATCCTTAGTAGTAATGGACTTTCCTTGCCTTGCCTTGGTTCTAATAGTATTAATGTGAGAATCTATTAATGTCTGGATTTCTTTATGAGAAAACCCTTCAATTGCACCTATTTCTACTGATCTTTCTGGCTGACTTTCAGATTCATTATTGAGCGGAATATCTATTGTTATTTGAGCATCTTTAGAAAGATTAGTCACAATTGCTTTAGCTTTTTCCAGTCGATAATCTTGCACAGAAACAAGTTGCCAGCTAGAATCTTGTGAAAGTTCTAGAACCCAGTGATGATAATTAAACAGACTCTCTCTGTGTCCAACACTGATAAAAGTTGTTTTTGTTTTTTGTAACTGTTGATATAAACTTCCTTCATTCTTCAAATCTAAAGCACTCGTTGCTTCATCTAATATAGTAAAGCTAGGATGAGTAACTAACAGTCGTGCAAAAGCTAGGCGTTGTTGTTCTCCCAATGATAATATATTCTCCCAAGGAACCTCTGCATCAAAGCTACCAACTTTTGTTACTACATTTTGCAGATTAACTTGTTGCAAAATTTCTTCGAGTTCTTGATCGCTCATTTGACGATCTGTATTAGGATACAATAACTGTTCGCGCAAAGTTCCCAAAATCATATAAGGACGTTGGGGCAAAAACAATACTTCTTTTTGGGGAGGTCTCACCAGACGACCAGTTCCCGCATTCCACAAACCAGCGATCGCTCTTAATAGAGAGCTTTTACCTCGACCACTGGGCCCAACAATCAATAAACCTTCTCCTGGTTTCACAGAGAATGACAAATCTTCGACGATCACCTGCTCATAATTCGGCGTTTGTAAGGTGACATTCTCAAAAGCCAAACTATTGTCTTCTATTGTTGTAATGACACTCAGATTTTCTGGTTGTTTACTGACAGCTTCTAACGCATCCGAAAACTCAGCTAAACGCTCAACATAACTAGAAAATCGTCCGGAAGTCCCAAATTCTCTGATTAATTCCCCCAGAGCATTAGAAAATAGAAAGCTGCATAAACTAGCCTGGGTAATTTGTCCATAATCAATTTGATCTGTAATAAATAAAGGTGTGAGTATAAACATTGAAAATAGAGTGATAGCAGACTGATATGCTCTATTAAAAGTATCCTGACCTCTCTCCCAATTCAGCCTGCGCTCAGTACTTTTTATAACATTATTAAATCTGCGCTCAACTATATTTAATTCTTGTTTTTCTCCCTGAAAAAAAGCTATTGATTCGGCGTGATTCCGAATATGAGTCAGGCAATAATTATAGTCTGCTTCACATTCGAGTTCTTCTTGATTAATCTTATTTAATTCTTGAGTCAAGTAAATAGCAATCAAGTTACCTACAATCGTATAAATAACCAGATAAACTGCAATTTCTTGGGAAATTGTCCAGAGAATTATGATAAAACTCATCATTTCCAGCACTTTCTCTAGAACAGTAGCTAAAAATATCAAAGCACTGGTGGTAATGGGCTTAATTTCTTGCGCTATGCGCTGATCTGGGTTATCAATATCGGATCTAAAATTAATTTTATAATATGCACGATTACTCAAATATTTTTTTAAAATGTGATTATTAAGCCATTTATACCAATCCAGAGCAATTTTTTTTCTGACAAATCTAGAAAATGCTACCAACAGCACTACGCAAACAATACTAAGGGTGGAAACCCATAAAGTACTAATATACTTAGAAATATCCCTCTCTTCAATCACAATATCAAGCACATAGCGGCTCCAGAAGCTACTTAAGACGTTTATGCTCACAAGTGAGATGATCAATAATATTAAGAGAGCGAGCATCCCCCATGCGCGAATCACATCTGAAAATTCTCTTCCATTTGGCTCTGTTGGATACCAGTAAGGTTGGGCTACCACTTTGATATCCTTCCAAAATTTAGTAAAAGCCGAAGAAGGATTCTTTGCGGATTCATCGCGCAAAACTTGAGTTTGCATATTTTAAAAATATAGTGGTTATTTTTGGGGGGAAATATATCTTGAGTATAAGTTGTTGACTGTAATCCTTTCAATGTGGATAAAAAATCTACTTTTATCTACTGATTTAAGGGTGATATTACTTGATGTATTGGTGGTTAATACAATTCCTTGTTCTACAGCAGATAAGAGAATGTTAATTAGACACTTAAGACCATTAAGACAGTTCAGTAAATAATTAAGTAATTAATTAATTAGAAGACTTAAAAAAGTTAATAAATAATAATTAAAAACTGTAAATTTTGTGCTATTTGAAATTGGAAGCCCCAGTTTCAGCCGAAGGCAAACTGGGGTACTTCACTATCAGTCAACAGTCAACCATTAAAGATGATTTATTCTTTGATAGTAAGCATAATCTCAGCGATCGCCTGGGAAATCGGGAAATGTGGTGAAAATATCTCCAGCCAGAAAAATTCCCCAACTGGGTTAACCTCAAGGAATACGTGCTTACCATCGGGTGTGACGATAATATCGATCGCCCCATAGTTTAAACCAAAATAAGCCATGAGTTTGAGGAGCTTTTTCTCAACATCTTCGGGTAAATCGTAGGGTTTCCAAGCTTTATTCAATGCTCTCCCCTCTTTGCGCCAGTCGTAAGTAGCTCCCTCCAAACTTTGAGAGTCTACTGCGCCAGTAAATACGCGTTGTCCGACAATAGTCGTCCGCAATTCCAGTGCCTTTGGGACGTTTTCTTGAAACGTCATCGGACAAAAACGCAGCCCTTCAAGATGCTCCAGATCATCATTGGTAACTGGATTGGTGAAAACAACATTTTCTCGTCCCTGATTATCATAGATGGCAAAGGAAGAAAGCATTTTTGTGACTATACCCTGCTCTTGACACTCAGAGGCAAATTGCTTGACTGCCTCTGGATTGTTGCTAGTCAGGGTGCGTGGAGTCAGAAGTCCCACTTCTCGTGCAACTTGCAACTGTAGTTGCTTATTATTAGCCCGATCCACATTTGACATTTTGTCGAAGTGAAATCCTTTCAGGCTGGCAATCATACCTCTAACAGTGGCGCGACATTCGTTAATTGATGCTTCTCTATATTGCTTATCCATTGATTCGGGGATTTTTTGCCCGTAGCGCATCCTACGATACCAAACTGAGGAAACTTCACTCAAATCGAGCTGCTGTTCGCCATCAGTAATAATTACCCGCTCAGAATTGCCGGAGTAAATATCTAGCTTCACTTCGGTGGGATATCTATCTGTGTCAAAACGAAATACTTTTTCTCCTCTAGCCTCAATTGCTTCCATTACTAGAGGAATGCTTTCGTTGTCTTGACTAAAAGTAATGATTAATACTGTCATATCAAATTTATTATCCGTAAAGTATCGGTCAATATTTTTTGATTAAGCTTATTTACGTTCAATATCATGAATTCAAGAATCTGAATCTATATTCTTGAATTTATCATGCCTATTTTTCGGATTTATTATCCTTAAAGCAACGGCACGAATCAGGGTTGCAATAGTTGATGTTACAGAAAGCCCAATTGAACGTCCTAAAAAAACCAGGACTTACGCAACTGGCATATTATTTTAAGTTCGTAGTAAGGACTAAAGTCCTCACTACAAACAAAAAATTGAGATTTTTGTGACACTTGCGTAAGTCCTAAAAAAACAAAAAAAGTTTTACAGTGGTAAGAAGAAACAGCATACACTCAAGTCATAAGTAGTGTTAGACCAAGGGAATGGTCAAATCATCTGCACGGCTCATGGTAAGGGTAGAGAGCATGATTTCCATATATTTAAAAATAGTAAATTATTTCTTTAAAGAAAATATCGAATGTTTAGAGGATAAAGGTTATCAAGGTATTCAATAACTACCTTCTCTTTTTTAATTCCTGAAGATTGTTTATGAAAATAGCTTCTAGGAAATAAGAGTGTCTGCGATCGCACTCGAAATCGGCAAGTCCAAATCTCGCTCCACCATTCCCCACTCGCCTGTGGGGTTAACTTCCAAAAAGACATATTCTCCTGATGGTGTGAGGATAAAATCTAACGCTCCAAACAAAAGCCCAAATTTACCCATGAAGGCTTGAAGACGGCGAACCAATTCATCAGGAAGCTCATGGTGTTGCCATGCACCAACATCAACACCAGGTTTACGCCAATCAGCTTTGGATGCTGCATAAACACCCGCATCTAGCGCTCCCACAAATACTTTGCCATTCACATACACCACGCGCAATTCCAACTGCTTAGGAATTTGCTCTTGAAAAACCATTGGACAATAGCGCAGTGACTCGGCATCAAGCAAGTCTTCCTCTTTAACAGTGCTGGTGTAAAGGAAGAAAGAGGTGGATTCCATGGTGTGGGAAAGAGCAGTTAACAGCTTGCTCACCATTTTTCCGTTGACTTGATGGAAAAACTCCCGTGCTGACTCAGCTTTGTTGGTGACAAGAGTCTGGGGAATGGTAAAACCTACCTCAGATGCAACCCGCAGTTGGCGCAGTTTATTGTGTGCAACATTTATCCGCTCCAAATCATCTACCCAATTAGCTCCCTTGAGGCTATCCCAAAAACCGTCTAAAGTCGCTTGTGATTCTCTAAGACAAGCTTCTCGGAACTGTGGAGCTAATTCTTTACTCAGTTTTGGCTCCCAAATACGCCGCATCCAAACAGCTTGCACTTGCTCCGTGCTGATAGAGTGCGTGCCATATTCCAGCCTGTGATAGCTTTTGGACTTGTCAAAATGTGCTGTTAATTGCACTTCTAGGGGAAACTTATCAGTGTCGAGGCGAAATGGTTGCGCCCCTTTTTTTGCTAAGGCTTCTGCTACTCTATCTATTGTGAAGAAATCGCCACTATGGGTGATTAATAAAACAACGTCCCGCGACAGGTGCATAATTTTTTTTGAGAGTTTTTTAAGAGGTAGATGTTAGAGACTACCAAATATTGAAGAAGAATTCAGAAGTCAGGAGCCAGAATTCTGAATTTTGTTTTGATAAATTATTCAATCTTAATTTGTAGGGTGCATTAACCAAGTAACGCACCCTACAATTATGTTGAGGAAAGCGATCGCTTCCATAGTATGGAAACGCTCGTGTTCCTAGAAATAGCTTTCAGTTACTTGATAACCGCTACTCCCTTAATTTCAGATGAAGAACACTCTGATTTAATACTCTTCCCAATCGGAAGGATACTTGGCTGTTTGAGCCCATGGGGTATTATCTGACTGTGTAGATTGCTCTTCCAAGAAGCGGGCGAAGAATGGCACTACTTTGATATCCGATGCTTTTACTGTGTTGGTAGACATGGTATTTTCTCTCGATATTAGTTGTTAGCAAAGAGTAGTTTTCAGTTACTTGATAACCGCTACTCCCTTAATTTCAGATGAAGAACACTCTGATTTAATACTCTTCCCAATCGGAAGGATACTTGGCTGTTTGAGCCCATGGGGTATTATCTGACTGTGTAGATTGCTCTTCCAAGAAGCGGGCGAAGAATGGCACTACTTTGATATCCGATGCTTTTACTGTGTTGGTAGACATGGTATTTTCTCTCGATATTAGTTGTTAGCAAAGAGTAGTTTTCAGTTACTTG
>NZ_JADEXR010000178.1 GCF_015206995.1 aff. Roholtiella sp. LEGE 12411
TTAGCGATCGCTTGAATGTGTTCTTGAAGAGCTTGTTTTTGTTCTGGGGTCATCGCTAAGTAAATACACTCGTCTTACTTATCCTGACTGATTTTCGCTTTCTTTGCAAAAAACTGGGATGCTCCCCGTAGCAGTGCTACGTCTGTACAGGAATGCTGCTACGTCTGTACAGCCCTGCAAACCATTCATAGCCCTGCAAACCATTCATAGCCCTTATCCTCCCAATAACCTTTAGTAGGTAGTAAATTGCTGGTCAGGATAATCTGAGTTACCCACTTGCTTTGCTTGTAGCCTAATTTAATTGGAGATGCTAAGCGTATAGGCGCACCATTATCAGCTGATAATAATTGCCCATTCTTTTGATAAGCCATGAGAGTTTGAGGATGCACAGCAGAAGCAATATCCCAGCTTTCATAGTAGCCATCAGCAGATTTGAAGTAGACATAGCGGACGCTTGACTTCGGCTGTACTAGTGCTACTAAGTCTCGTAATCGCACACCTCCCCATTGAACGATCGCAGCCCAACCTTCAACACAGACATGGCGAATCACCATCGAAGTCAAGGGAAGTTTTTGAATATCTGCCATACTCAATCGCATTGAATTACTCACCTCACCATCAATCGTCAGGTAAAACTGCGCTGGGTCAATTTGCGGAGTGAAATCAAAAGTATTAACCAGCAATTTATCTGGCTCAATGGCACTTAAAGGAAATTCAGCTACTAGCTTTTGAGTTTGTAAGAGTGCTTCAAGACTTTGGTTTAGTGGCTCAGATATTTGCCTGACATTATCTGAAAACAAATTTGTCCCACAGCCACCTAGAAGCAGGCCTGCACCAGAAAGTCCCGATAATTGCAGTAAATGACGACGGGATAGAGTGCGTTTGGGAAGAATCCAACTCATAAGACCTCAGCAAGTTTAGCAAAAAGAGCCACTGACAAGGTTTCCAATTTATCTATTAAAAAAATTCAGCTTATTCTCGGCATTTTATCAGGAAATTAGAGTATGCAAAATTACAGCCCACGTCTTGACACTCCCCGCTCTAAAGAGATGGGGATTCTTGGTTCCCTGACCCGCCATTAGACAGCAGAGTTGCCCCAACTGCCCAAGAGGGCGAATCTCCCCAAGCGTAGCTTCCGGTGTGCCCCACCGTTGGCGAAAGGTTGACCAACCAGCATCAGATATTGACTTAGCTAAATGTCGGTTTTTGACCAAAAGAATGGGATACAAGCCCCGTGGTTCTACGACGGCTTTTCTTGATTTCTGATGTACTCCTTCAAGACATCTAAAGGCGCACCCCCTACGGACACAGCAAAATAGCTGGGACTCCATAAAGCTGCGCGTGTTGCCGGGGGGAGTATCCCCCCGGCAAACTCGCATTCTTTCTGGGGTTTTTTGTATCCGGCTTGTCCATATCTACGACTGGAAACACCTTTTAGTGCATTAACTATTTGAGAGATGGACAATTTGGGCGGATATTCAATAAGTGCGTGAACATGGTTATCCTCGCCGTTAAATTCAATTACTTGAAAATCCATCTTTTTAGCTACTTCTCTAAAGGTTTTATCAATTAACTCAAGACTCTCCTTCGTGAATACAGACCTACGATACTTAGTAACGCAGACCAAATGAATTTTTAGGTCTGTAATAGAGTGTCTTTCTCTGCGAAACTGGCTTGTCACTTCTTCTAGACCAATGTACAATCCTCTTACAGACAAATTATACATTGTCCATGAAAGCTAGATATCAATTCCGTTTCTACCCAACAGACCAACAACAAAAGCTTTTAGCTCAGTTGTTTGGCTGTGTGCGCGTAGTTTGGAATGATGCACTGGCTATTTGTAAACAGTCCGTTAGCGTTCGCGGAGCGTCTCGTAGAGAAGCGGGCGAGCGTACCCTTCAAATCTTCATAGGCTACCAAATCGTTAGATTGGATAAAGGAGTACGCTAATCTCTTGCAATACTCTTTTCGTTGCCTACTTACTCTTAAATTAACAAAACTTAAGATGTCAAATTATATTAATACTAGTTCTGCTAGCACTGCATCTTCAACATCTGCAAGTTACTCTCTTTATCAGGCGCGATCGCAACGAGGCAAACACAAAATCTTTATCGGTATGGCTCCTGGGGTAGGCAAAACCTTTCGGATGCTAGAAGAAGGACATGCGCTCAAAAAGGAAGGAATTGATGTCGTAATTGGGCTTTTGGAAACCCACGGACGCAAAGAGACAGTAGAAAAGGCAGAAGGGCTAGAGATTATACCCCGCAAGCAATTCCCTCGCGGTGAGTTGACGCTGACAGATATGGATACAGATAAAATTATAGAGCGATGTCTGGCGCCAAGCCCTTCGGGTTCGGGGGTTCGCAATCGACGGGAACCGCCAAGACTGCAACCCCCTCACCGCTTTGCGTCTACGCCCCAATTAGTCTTAATCGATGAACTTGCCCATACCAATGTCCCTGGTTCTCTACGAGAAAAACGCTACCAAGATGTAGAAGTAATTTTGGCAGCAGGCATTGATGTCTACTCCACAATGAATATTCAGCATCTAGAAAGTCTCAATGATTTAGTAGCAAGAATTACTGGGGTAGTAGTACGTGAGCGAGTTCCAGACCGCATCCTGGATGAAGCAAATGAAGTGGTAGTAATCGATGTCACACCGGAAACGCTGCAAGAACGGTTACTAGAAGGCAAGATTTACGCACCGGAAAAAATCCAACAATCCCTTGATAATTTTTTCCAACGCCGTAACTTGATTGCTTTGCGGGAGTTGGCTTTGCGGGAAGTTGCAGACAACGTAGAAGAAAACGCGATCGCCACCACTCCCAACGGGCAATTCTGTAATATTCACGAGCGAATTTTGGTGTGCGTATCCACCTATCCCAACTCAGTGCAACTACTACGCCGGGGTGCAAGGCTGGCTAACTACATGAATGCCCCACTTTATACTTTATTTGTCGCCGATCAAGAGCGCTTTCTCACCAAAGATGAAAGTCTACACATCCACACTTGTGAGAAGTTATGTCAAGAATTTGAAGGTACTTTTATTCGTGTTACCAGTAATAACGTAGCCAATGCGATCGCCGAAGTCGCTGAGAAATATCGTATCACCCAGATTGTGATTGGAGAAAGTCAACGTTCTCGCTGGCAAATGTTACTCAAAGGGTCTTTAACTCAAAAATTGGTGCGTTTACTCAAAAACATCGATTTGCATATCATCGCCAGTGAAAAAACAGCTTCATCCAGATGAAAGTTAACTTTTGTGTTCCAGTTTCTCTCCTTTTGACATCGACCGCAGCATGAATTAAACTACCGCTTGCAACCAAGAAAACTATCTCTATCCATGCATCCGACTGAACAAGTAACCGTACCTTATCGCGTTATCGGTTTAATTAGTGGCACATCTGTAGATGGCATAGACGCTGCTTTGGTAGATATTTCCGGTACAGATTTTGATTTAAAAATTGAGTTGATAGCTGGAGTAACATATCCTTACCCCGCCGAACTTAAAGCCAAAATCTTAGCAGTTTGCGCTGGGGAAGCCATCTCAATGGCAGAATTGGCCCAAATAGATGATGCGATCGCCTTTACCTTTGCCCAAGCCGCCCAAAATATCCAAATTGATCATCAACCAGCTACTCTAATTGGCTCTCATGGTCAAACTGTTTACCATCGACCACCGGGAAAAAGAGGGGGAGAGGGAGAAATTTTAACTGCTCACTCTTTACTCAGCAATTCCTTGGGTTACAGCTTGCAATTAGGGCGTGGTGCTTTGATTGCCCATCTGACAGGTATTACAACTGTGAGCAATTTCCGCGTTGCTGATATGGCCGTTGGTGGTCACGGTGCTCCTCTGGTGCCTAGAATAGATGCTTATTTGCTCAGTCACCCTGAAGAGGGGCGTTGTATTCAGAATATTGGTGGTATTGGTAATGTTGCGTATATTCCACCTCGACATGGCGACTGGCTGGAAAAAATTCGCGCCTGGGATACCGGCCCTGGAAATAGTCTTCTAGATTTAGCAGTGGAGCATTTAAGCGCTGGTGCTAAAACTTACGATGAAAACGGTGATTGGGCTGCTAATGGCACTCCCTGCTATCCATTGGTAGAACACTGGCTCAGCCAGGATTACTTTCATCTACCACCACCTAAATCCACTGGTCGTGAGTTATTCGGTGTAGCTTACCTGCATCAGTGTTTACAAGACGCCGAAGCATATCAACTCAGTCCCGCCGACATGCTGGCAACTCTCACCGAACTCACAGCGGCTTCAATTGCTCACAGTTACCAAACTTTTTTACCACAAATGCCACAGCAAGTACTATTATGTGGCGGTGGTAGTCGCAATCTTTATTTGAAACAAAGATTACAGTTATTGTTGCCATCAGTACCAGTCTTGACTACAGATGAAGTTGGTTTGAATGCAGATTTCAAAGAAGCGATCGCCTTCGCTGTTTTAGCCTACTGGCGGCATTTAGGCATTCCTGGTAACTTACCTACTGCGACTGGTGCATCCCAAGAAGTACTACTAGGAGAAATTCACCAAGGTGAGTATTGAGAACTCAGCATTGCTATAACTGTAGTCTTGACAGTACTGGATCAAGACAGGGAATGTAGAAGGTGGCTCATACTTTTTTATTGGAACCAGGGCGCTGGACAATGCAAGGAAGCTGGCTGGAACGTAATGGCTTGCCAATCAGCGTCAAGGGTATGACTCTGGTGGCTTGGAATCGAGATAACTGGTTCACTATGGCCACAAAGCTGATATTTCCAGGTAGTAGCGATCGCTCAAAAATTTCGTTGCAATACAAGGGACATCTGCATAATGGAGAACGCCAGTATACTTTTTTACTCCAGCATAATATTTTAGGGCAGGTTGAAGGCGAAGGCTGGATTGGCCCAGATACCATTGTGCAGCGTTATTGGGTACTGGGCGATCGCCAGCGTCGTAGTGGCTTTGAAACCCTGTTGCGAGTCAATGATGATAACTACTACCTAACCAGTGGCATCTTAGTTGGGCATTTTTTAACTAGCACAATGGAAGTTAACCTAGAACGTCAGTCAACATAACAATCATTTTCTATAGGATTCCTATTTGATTTTTGAAAAAAATTCAGTACACCTTTATTACTTCTTGCCTATTCCCCATTCCCCATTCCCCATTCCCCATTCCCCATTCCCAGTCTCTACGAGTGATTCAGCAATCAAACCGGATTACTGTAGAGTCTTTACTAATGACCAATGACCAACAACTATTGGGTGAAAATTGGGCAAACTAAATCAGAATTAAAGTTCGCAATGGTACAAAACATTGGAGTAAATTTACCAATTCTGTTTGATATAACTTTCCAAACCAAACACTTATAACCTGTCTGCTGAGCAGATATCACCTACGATTTTTTCACATTGGAGTCGAATTTTCTATGTCAGATCCCAACATTGGTCGCTTACTTAGCAAACGCTACCAGCTTCAGGAGTTAATCGGTACTGGAGCAATGGGTCGAGTTTATCGTGCTAAGGATATTTTGTTGGGAGGCGTACCTGTTGCTGTAAAGTTTCTAGCTTTGTCAATCCAAAATGAAAAGATGCGATTGCAAGACCGCTTTGAGCGAGAAGCGAAAACTTGTGCTTTACTAGGGCAAAAAAGCATTCACATTGTCCGAGTCATGGACTATGGCGTAGACGACAACAGAACTCCGTTCTACGTTATGGAATACCTACAAGGACAAAGCCTGAACAATATTGTTCGTAAGCAACAACTGCCTTTGCCAAGATTCCTCAGTATAGTGCGTCAAATTAGCCTGGGGTTACAGTGCGCTCATAATGGCATCCCAGTTGATGGCACAATCTGCCCAATTATCCACCGCGATATCAAGCCTAGCAATATGCTGGTGATGCAAGACTCAAGTTTCGGTGAGTTGGTCAAGGTTTTAGACTTTGGTATTGCTAAATTAATACAGTCAGACGGCGATCATACGAAATTCTATTTGGGAACGCTGGCTTATTCCTCTCCTGAGCAGATGGAGGGTAAAGAACTAGATAACCGCGCCGATATTTATAGTTTAGGCGTGATGATGTTTGAAATGCTCACAGGTAAAATGCCATTGGTTGCACCAACGCACTCATTTGGAGCATGGTATAAAGTACATCATTATCAAAAACCACGTTCTTTTGCTGAGGCTGCTCCTGGATTGTTACTACTAAAGGAAGTAGAAAATTTGGTGATGAGTTGTTTAGCCAAAGCAGCAGGCGATCGCCCCCAAACAATTAGTGAAATCCTTAAAATCTTAGCATCCCTCGAACAGCCTGAGCACACACGTCAAATCAGGCAAGACAGCCATGCACTAGTTCCTACTACTACTACACTCAGCGCTGAACTTGAACAAAAGACGAAAGCCGATTTGCAGCTATCCTTATCAAAGGATGAAATTGCTTGTGCCATTTCCTGGCCCCAAAATAAACCAATTGCCGATATTGTGTTTACCCAGCCAGTTCATATCAATGGCGAGGTTTTACCGGCCTTGTGGGTAATGCTACAGCAACAAGAAGTTCAAAAGCGTTTAGTCTGTACCCGCTACAATCAATTTCTTTTTATCTCTATTCCTCATCCTGTGTTGCTATGGATTACTGTCATCTACAACCGCAAACATGGTGCTAAATGGTTACATTACTACCTTGATCTCAAAACCAGTCTTGGTCAAGAAATCGCCCGCTTATTACAGCACAAAGGTTACTACCGTCTTTTGTTTTTTGCAAGAGAAACACCAAGTCGCTGTGCCCATATCCTACTCTCCAGTATCGCCTCTGCCCAACGCCAACGCTTACAAGAGTGGATCACAACCAGTAACGCTTTGGTGTCATCTACCGATCCCCAAATTAGTAAAAACTTACTCAAAAGCGAGTATGAAAAGATTAAGCCTCAAATTTTGGCAAAGCTGGAAGGAATTGATACAGATTTTCCATACGACCTTTCCGGCTAGATAATTTTTGCAATATTACATACAACATCTGTAGTATCAAGAGTATTAACTCAGTAAATGTAAAGTTTTATAAATAATGTATATATAGAGTTGTAATTTTTAGTTATAAAAAGTATTAGTGATAAAAACAGTAGCTGCAAAAGCTAGTCTCTATAGTATCCTCTTCTAAATGTATTTCAGGGGATTTTTAACCATGACGCCGAAACGAGAGAGATTTGCTTATGCACCAGTAAGTTTAAGCTAAAGGCTTGAATAAATTCGCATTTCAATATTCAATATATAGTAGTCAAAACTACTTAATAAGTCTTAGTTTAAATTCTGAATTGAACTTCTACGCTTTGGTTTTATATCCTTAGCATTTGGAATTGTTTATCGAAGTTGACGCCCCTGCATCCCCAGCTCTTTTCCTCCTTGGAACCAAGCAAGAGAAGGAGGTCGCCCACTGCGACATCAGAAAGACTCTATGCCATAGTGGAACCGGAATCTAAGCCCCACTGGTGCTTCAGAAGTTCTTGATAAGTTGCCTCGCGCACCACCATTTGCTCATAAAGCTTGACTAAAAAGTCTTTAGCTTGGTCGTGGCTCATGTGTTGCACCTGAGTAGCAAATGAACGGATGCTGAATTGCTGTTCCAAGGATAATTCAATTGGTTGGCTCATAATTAACTCCGAAAAAACAACGCGTTAAGGTGATATCGCTCACAGAAGTCCAAACGGGATAAGATTTGGACTTTTCTCTGTCCTACATTTGTTCTTCCGTATTAAGAAAGATAACAAGTGTTTGACAGGTTGCCCACATCCTAAGTGTGGACTTTTTTTGCTCTGAGTTCTCGCACCTGACTCTACTGATATATATCCCAAGTCCGTTGGGGCGGATTTCGGGAATATTTGGGATTTCTCAACCCAGATAGGTGAGAACTGCTTTCTTAACTCTTCACCTCTTCAAACCTTTCCTGAAAGGATAGGTTCAGCTAATGTCCCCCCTGTAGGAGCAAGAAGGATAAAAGGTATTAAGCGTGCATCATATCCGCCTTACCTTATAAGGTGCAATAAGTCAATTAACTAAATTTATGTAAATATAGCCTCCAAAGTTATCTAAGGAGGCTAAAAATATTTGTATCAAGTTGTAAAGAAGAAAAATGCTCAGGTTGAACAAATTGCTGAGTATATGTACCGGAAGGAGTCAAAAGTCAAAAGTCCATAGCTTTTTGACCCTTGAGTGCTAGTCACACCCAGTTAATTCAACCGAGGGAACCTGGGTAACGCAGTCAGCTAATGTGCGTCCAAGTTGCACATTTACTAGCTAAGACCGTCATTAGGCTGCTTTGTAGTTTGCTCTAAAAGGGGTACGCTTAGAGCGAGTCTTGTGTGCGACACACGTCTTGCGAACGATCGTCACCCCCGAACCCGTTTGCGTAGCGGCGACCATCGGAGAAGGGCTGATCGTCAGAGTATAATCGCGTCTCTAGCCTTGACTATTTTCGAGGGCGACAATGACAACTGTGATGTTATCGTGTCCACCTTCTTGCTTGGCAGCTTCAATTAGAGAGAGAGCAGCTTTATCAACCCAAGGCGTGTCTTGGAGATAACTAGCAATCTTTTGATTGACGAGTTCTTCTGTCAAACCATCACTGCATAATAGCAAGCGATCGCCAACTTTTACATCAAGTGGTTGCAAATCAATCTGATGCAGGTCTTCACGCCCCAAACAGCGCGATAATACATGACGAAAAGGATGAATTCGTGCTTCATCTGGAGTGATATCACCAATTTTTATCGCCCGTGCAACCCAAGTATGATCTTCTGTTACTTGCTCTAATTGCGACTCTCGGAAGCGGTACAGCCGCGAATCACCAACATGAGCGCACCAAGGAGCTTCTGGGGTACGAAAAATTACTACTACAATCGTTGTACCCATATCAGCGCGTTCAGGATGATTTTGCTGATCCTGTAAAATTGCTTCATTGGCTCCCCACAAAGCTTGCTCTAGCAATTCTTGGGAAGACTTAGGAGATTGCCAATGTGCTACTAAATATGTCTGAATTTCCTGAGTTGCAATGCGACTTGCTTCCTCACCTCCCGCATGACCGCCCATTCCATCGGCAACAATGAAAAAACGCCCCTCTGGGTCAATATAATAAGCATCCTGATTATTAGAACGAATAAGTCCCGGATCACTCGAACCGGTGAAATTAAGTTTCATAAATTTTTCTTCAATAATTAATACATGCGATCGTAACGGTCAAGGCGTAAAAGTAGTCGGATCAGGATCACTGAAAGCCCTGCTGCAATTAAACCAGGCACTAGTGCCCACCATACATAATTGTTAACCACTAAGATGGTAGCTGAAAGTGTGAAACCACTGATTAACAGAGCATAACTTATTGAAAGTTGAATACTGCTCTGCCGTCGTAGCAGGCGTTCTGTTTCTATAGACCGAACGCGCACGCGTACATCTCCCCGCTCTAGTTTGTCTAGTGTATCTTCCAATCTACGTGGCAGTCCAAATGCGCTACTACTTACCTGAACTGCTTGGCGACTTAATTCATTGAGAAAGGTATTCCCCTCAGAACCATTCATATTGGTCATAAGCTGCATTGCATAAGGTTGAGCAACTTCCATAAAGTTAAATTCTGGGTCTAGACCTTTGCCTACCCCCTCTAGGGTGGAAAAAGCCCGCATCACAAAAGTGAAGGTTGCTGGAAATCTAAATGGCTGATTATAAGCTATTTCGTAAAGATCTTCACTGATTGCCGCGACTGATTGGTTTTCAAAGGGCTTATCCATAAAATTGTCCAGCATATACTGGACAGAACGCCGCACAGGGCCCATATCATCCACTGGTGCGATCGCTCCTAAATTGACGAGAGACTGAACAACGCGATCGCCATCTTTTTGAGCAATACCAAACAGTGTCTCCATCAGTCCTTCCCGCACGTTGGACTTAATCCGCCCCATCATGCCGAAATCGTAGAATATTAGAGAACCATTCGGGCTGACGGCAATATTACCTGGATGAGGATCAGCATGAAAAAAGCCACTATTGAGTAACTGTACCAAATATGCTTGAGCGCCCTGGCGGGCAATTGCCTTGCGATCTAAACCCGCCGCTTCTAAAGCTTCGTATTGGCTAATTTTAATCCCAGGAACGTATTCTAAGGTCAGAACTCTCGACGTAGTGTAACGCCAATAAACTCTTGGGACTTTCACCCAGTCGTAGCCGCGAAAGTTCCGGCGAAAAGTATCGGCGTTACGACCTTCATTGAGATAATCAATTTCTTCCCAAAGAATCCGACAACATTCTTCATAAATACCGATCCAATCTCGCCCCCGTCCCCATTTGGGATGGTTTTGAAAGTAGCGGGTAATTCCTTTGAGAATCTGTAAATCTATTTCAAATAACTTCTTCAATCCAGGACGCTGTACCTTGACAACAACTAATTCCCCAGTATGCAGAACAGCTTTGTGTACTTGACCAAGGCTAGCAGCAGCTAAGGGAATGGGTTCAAAACTCTGGAAGAGTTCAGGAATTTTCTTCCCTAGTTCTTTCTCAATAGTCGCTTCTACTTGCTCATAGCTAAATGCTGGCACTTTGTCTTGTAGCTTTGCCAACTCTTCTACATACTCAATAGGGAAGATATCAGCACGGGTAGAAAACAGTTGCCCGACTTTGATAAAGGTTGGCCCTAAGTCTAGTAAGGTAGTGCGAATCCAGATTGCTTGGGCTTTGCGTCTTGCAGCTTGCTTTACCTCAGTTACACCACCTGTGTAACTCCAAGTTTTGTTGTACAGCCAAAGCTTGAACATTAAGGTCAAGACAAAAGACCAAATGTCTACAAAGCGCCGTCTACTAGAGTAGTTTTCGCGATTCCAACGGTATGCCTTATCTGAATAACCTGTTTCCATATTCTTTGCGTACCGTTGGTTTGTAACTGAATCATCTGGAAGAAAAGACACTCTAATTCCTAAACTGTTTTTGATATAGTAATCCGATTTGATTCGTGAACTGACTCGTAGAGACAGGGAATGGAGAATGGGGAATGGAGAATGGGGAATGGGGCATGGAGAAGAAGTAATAAAGATGTACTGAATTTTTTTCAGAAATCAAATACTAGCCCTATATGTCATTTGTCATGTGTCATTCGTCTGATGATTCTTGACCAATGACCAATGACTAAATTAAATTTATGCAGAAGTTCTACGATAATGTTGCAATTCTGTTCGCAACAGGGCAATTTCTGCTCGCAACTCGTCAATATCTGCTTGCAAGTCAACTGAGCTAGAACTGGGTTGACCACTAGCTGTAGTAGTTTGGCCAGCATTCGCAGCTTCTGCTGCGCGATTTGCCCGCTCTAAGACTTCATCTGAAAACTGGCGCAGTTGCTCTCTAGCTTCTGCATCAAATTTTCCCAGATCACTCAAAGCATCTGTCAAGGCGACCTCTAGGCGCTCATTAATCACTTCAGCTACTGCTCTACCTACAAAAAAGGCTTGCACAAGGGGGTTACTCATAAATTTTTGTTACGCTCGTCCGCAAGAGAATTATAACTTGCCCGTATGCATTGCTGCTTCTGCTATAGAGCTAGAGATTTGGTATTGCAGACTTTTAGTCTAGATAAGTATTTTTTACCGAAAAATTGGGTCTAAAGCCCCGTCGTTCTACGACGGCTTTTTCATAATTATTATTGCTCATATTCATCATATAATTACGCTAGATGTAAAGGCGTAACCATGCTTGTATTTGAGGCAAAACTTAAGGGTAGTAATGAGCAATACGAAAAGCTTGATGAAGCAATTCGGACTGCTCG
>NZ_JADEXR010000023.1 GCF_015206995.1 aff. Roholtiella sp. LEGE 12411
TGTCTCTAAATTCTTGAGTGAATTCTGTAAGGCAAACTTATCTACTTCTTTCAACCATTCAATTTCTTTCTTGAGTATAGTTAGCTTTTGACTACAAGCATTGTAGTTTAAGGTTTTCTGCTCAGTCGTATATAACTCTTGTCTTAGTGCCAAAAAGCGGTTGTACACATATCTGGCACAACCAATTGTCTTGTTGATTAAGACTTCTTGATTATGCGTGGGTATGAGAGTAACTTTAAATGCTTTTTGGATGGATGACAATTTCTTGAATTTGCTGAATATCATTCAATTTTAACACAAAGTGACACATAATATAGAGCGCCTAACTCATGACTGGAAGTCACGAGTGTGCGGCTTGAAGAAATCAATAATGCTAACAATTAGACATCTCCAGAAATGGGGTATTGACATTCATTTTCGGAGATGTCTAAAGTCAATCAAAGCCAGTTTTGCAATGACTCAAACCGAGCAAATTCCGACTCTAGCTGCCATTGAATCTGCGCGCGATCGCTTTTGTTCAAAAAGGCACTGCACCCTTGAGAAACAGAGGTTTCACCAGGGGTATCGCTTGCACAAGCTGAAACCATTGCCTTAAACTCAGGCGACTTCCAGAGACTATTTCCCCCAGCGAAACTATATTCTAAGCCATTGCGAGCCAGTCGCTTGAGGTCTTTATATCCCAGCCCATATCTCGTTGCCGCTAACAGATACTCATGACTCAAATCGATGCGGGAAATGCCTTCATCATCGGAAGCAAGGGTCATTGGTACTCCAGCCTTCCAATACTCCCTAAAAGGATGCTGATCTCCCTGTACGTTCAAAATGACCTCATTACTGGTCAGGCAGATTTCGACCAACACGCCGAGTCGCCGCATTTGCTCCATCAACTCGAAGGGACGCTCCTCAAAAAGAATATCCACACCATGTCCGATGCGAGATGCCTGTGCCACTTCTACAGCTTGCCGAATATGAAAACGTAAATCCTCTGTCGGAACCAACCCCAAGGTTAACTCTCCGGCATGGAGCGCGACCTTGACATTGGGATATTGGCGTTTCAAAAATTGCAGCATTTGCATTTGCAAGGTGTAGTCGCGCAGTGCAATCGGGTTGTCTTCTGGGGCGACGAGATTGATGCCAACTACCCGCTCTTCCGATGAATCTAGTGCAAAGGCATAAGCTAACTGAGCAAACACTTCAACGGGCGACTTTGTTCTTGTCGTTTGCTGCAAATAGCTCACTTTCACTGTACATCCAGGCTGTGCCGATGGAGTACCACAACCGAGTGTTTTCGAGACTTCGCCATCCAACTGTGCAAGTTGCTGGCTGCCGAGTGTCACTAGCTTGGTTAATCCTCGTTCGAGCAATTGGCGGTGCATTTGGGCAAAATCTTTATTCCAACCAACTTCACGCCCTAGCTGTCGAACCTCACTGCCCTGAACGGTAAGCATTAACTCTAGATAGGTAATATGCTGCGAAGCTGCCCGATTTGCTACTGACGCGACCATATCATCCCGACGGCTCATAGAGTCTGATATTGTCCCAAAACCACTAAAAGCCTCAAAAAATTGGTCGTGTCCTGATTTTCCAGCAAATTGGAGGTTACGAGTAGACCAACGATTTATTAGGGAATCATAAACAGATGTTCGGTTTAACAATTCTGAGGCGGGAAAATAGCTACTGTCCTGACCGCAAGCTAATGGTTCAACTACAGCCCCCGCTTTTGGATTCACACAATACCCATCAGTGGCAGCCCACTCCAGATAGTCTTCTGCATACACAGCCCCGCTTAGATGACTGTGGACATCTCCTCCCTTCGGCATTCGCTGTACAAATGCTCGTAAAGCGGCTGGCTGGGCGCGATGGGCTTCAAACCAACTAGCAGCTTCAGCTTCACTCCGAGTCGAGGACTGCTGCGAATTAGATGGGACTTGGGCTACTACGCTGAAGATAAAACAGCTAGAACTCGTTAATACTCCTAAAAACAAAGAGAAGGGCACTCGTCTATGCATATAGATTTATTTTTCTAAGATGGCCAGAATTATCTGGTTCAATTGCCGTATCATCTTACCGTTTATCTGCGGTTATGAAGCATTGAAACAGTGATAAAAATAAGTCGATGGCAATGCTCAGAAAAATCACCCAACTAACGGTATTATGATCAACACCACGCAGCCGATTTTTGCTTAACTTGAGAAGCTGATTAATCCAGACAAAAAAAGCTCTACCCAAAAACAACGCTAGAATCGTTGCCCAAATTCGAGATATCGTCTTGCTGCTTCTGGTAGGTGAGCGAATTCGTCTGAATGAAATACACGATCTTTAGATATCGCAGAATTCCATAGTGTATTGAGAGAAATCTGTTTAGTCATTATTGCCGCCAGTATTTTTAATTCAGAATTTTATAGATTGTAATGATAAGAATGATTGCAAAAATAGATGTGTAGATCGACTTAGTATATTTGGTTAACCAACTTGGAAGATAAATATCAAAACAATCAATAAACTCGACGGAAATTTTTTGTTTGTCCAGAACAGCAAACCGAACGTGAAAATGGTTGTCGGACAAGGTATGCCGAATGTTGGTAATGACGGAAAAGTTCGCTCTAGCGAGTAGCCGATTAACGGATAAATAGCGTGGTGTGGGTAAAAAAGAACTCTACCAGTACAACACTCAGTTACGCACTGAATACCAATTTGTTAATGAATTCAATAGCCATGCTTGCCAAGCTTCGGTAGAAAACGTAGAGCGGGCTATCAATAGATTTTTTGATAACTGCAAATCTAAAAAGCCTGGCAAGAAAAGTTATCCACGCTTTAAAAAGCATAGCCGTTCTGTTGAATACAAAGTATCAGGATGGAAACTTCATCCAACAAAAAGACGTGTAACCTTTACTGATAAAAAAGGTATCGGACAATTGCCAAAAATATCGATTGACAGAATACCTATCCAGTAAGGATTACAGCCAAGCGCGTAAGTTTCTGCACGGATGCTCATTTGACCCCTAGAAGGACTGGCGCTTTACAATTTCTTTAGTCCTTTGTCATTAGTCATTAGTCCAATGCCCAATGCCCAATGCCCAATCCCCAAAACAATTGTTGTCAAAATCGGCACTTCTAGCCTAACCCAACTAGAAAGCGGACAATTAGCACTTTCTACCATCGCAACTTTAGCAGAAACACTTTGCTATTTGAGACGCCAAGGACACAGAGTGATTTTGGTTTCCTCCGGTGCGGTGGGGGTAGGTTGTGCGCGGTTGGGCTTAACCGAACGTCCCAAAGCGATCGCCCTAAAGCAAGCAGTAGCAGCAGTTGGGCAAGGTAGGTTAATCCGCGTGTATGACGATTTATTTACTACCCTACAACAGCCAATTGCCCAAGTATTGCTAACACGCAGCGACTTGGTGCAGCGTAGCCGCTATCTCAACGCCTACAACACCTTTCAGGAACTGCTGGGATTGGGAGTGATTCCCATAGTCAATGAAAATGATACCGTAGCAGTAGAGGAACTGAAATTTGGCGACAATGACACCCTTTCGGCATTAGTTGCCAGCATAGTAGAAGCAGATTGGCTGTTTTTACTCACCGATGTAGATAGGTTATATTCAGCCGATCCGCGTTCCGTACCCGATGCCCAGCCGATTGCTTTAGTTAGTAGTATGAAGGAACTAGCAGAATTGCAGATACAAACAGGCTCCCAAGGCTCTCAATGGGGTACTGGCGGTATGGTGACAAAAATTTCTGCTGCTCGGATTGCCATTGCTGCTGGAGTGCGTACCGTAATTACTGAAGGGCGATTTCCTCGGAATATCGAAAAAATCTTAAATGGGGAACCCCTCGGTACACACTTTGAACCACAACCTGAACCTACTTCTGCGCGTAAACGCTGGATAGCTTATGGTCTTGTACCTACTGGTAAATTGTATTTAGATCCAGGTGCGATCGCGGCCATTTCTCTAGCAGGAAAATCCTTGTTAGCTGCTGGAATTAAGGCAGTAGAAGGAGAGTTTGATACACAAGACGCCGTGCAATTGTGTGATACTAATGGTCAAGAAATTGCCAGAGGACTTGTGAACTACAACAGCAAGGAACTGCAAAAAATTAGCGGGCGTCATTCACGGGAAATTCCCACAATTTTGGGTTATGTCGGTGCAGAAACCATAATTCACCGGGATAATTTGGTTCTGACTTAAGATGGAAATGTAGATATGTCAGGGTTGTTGTCAGAATCCATCTAAAATTTTCTTTAACTACATGAATACTCAAACAAGCTCCAATTTTCCAGATATTTACTCGATTTTGAGTCAGACTCAACGCTTGCGAGTTAGTGATGGAGAGATTAAACCCGTTTTAGATGGTTGCTTAAATACTTCAAAGTTGCTCGTACTTATTTGGTCGCAGTTGGGAGATTTTGATAATTTAGAATACGCTTGGTGGCTGCAAAGAGAAAGAGAAGAGATCGAAGCAAGAGGAATCATAATTCGCGCTATTGGAATTGGAAACCGCAATTCTGGGATCAAGTTTTGTGAATATACGGGATTTCCTCAAGAATGGTTGTTTGTGGATACAAATGCTGAAATTCACGGTTTTTTAGGACTTTATCGCGGGTTATCTATACAATTTCCCATGCTATCAACGTCACAAAAAGCTTGGCTGAATTTAATGCTAATGTGTGCTGGGATTGCTAGTCCGGGAACTCTGAAGGAAGTTTTTCGGGGTTATAAAGGTGATAAAAAAGCTCCTCAGTTAATTGCTGATGAGGAAGTTGTGAAGAATACACCTTTACCACCAATAAAAGGTTCATTTTTCAAAGCTGCTGGAGGAAAAGGCTTTCAGCGTCCTTTTGAACTAGCAACCCTGCGCCTGCGAAACATGACCGAAGTTTTGAGCAACTGGAATATTTATGTACCAGATTCATCTTATTTGACACAAAGGGGAGGAACTTTTTTATTTGATTATCAAGGTAAATTGATTTACGAACATCGCGATCGCGGTATTCTTGGTTTTGCTGAAAATATGAGCAATCCCTTATCTTTTCTATACAAATAATTGATTGAGATCACTTTCTTATTTCAGTACATCCCACATTCATTTTGGTGTTTTCTGCAAGCAAAGCTTATGATATTCAAGCCGGAGTTGCTTAATATTAGTTTGAGGTGACTCAAAGAATAAAACACGGCTAACTTCGTCTAATCCCAACTCCTCAAACTGGGCAAGTTCGGAGTTAGACAAAGCCCAAGGAGGGCCATCGGGTTCCGCATCTATCTCCCGAAACCGAGTAATTAGCAATAAGGTTCCTTCGACTGCAACCACGGAGGCAACTGACTGAATGACTGTTGAGCGTATACTTAAGGGTAAAGCTTGGATATTCCGAGATTCTACAACTAAGTCAAAAGTCTGATACCATTGCGTGGAAACTGCCAATAAATCTGCAACTACGTAGGTGACAGGAGAATTAGGAAATCGTTGTTGACACCAAGCAACAGCAGTAGGGGAAATATCAAAGGCAGTTACCTGAAATCCCCTCTGTGCTAAAGCTTCTGCATCATCTCCCAAACCACAACCAATTACCAGCGCCGAACGTCCTTCGCCTTGAAGATTATGAGTAGTCAACCAATCTTGAAGATAGGGGTGCGGAGTTAATTTTGCCCAAGGAATTTGAGTTACATCGCCATTAGATTTGGCATATAAAACATCAAACCACGCTGATGGATTTGATTGTTGTACTGCTTGGGTGGCTAACTGTTTAACTCTCTGCTGTAAGGTTTCTAGTGGTTCTTCACTCATAAGCTAATTAATATTTAAGTTGTGTGTTGAAATAGGATTCAGGAGTATAGACGCGATTATTCTCTTGTTCGGGGTGACGCTCGTTCGCAAGAGCGTGTCGTAGACAAGACTCGCTCTAAGCGTACCCCTACGTTTAAGCAAGCTACAAAGTAGCGTCTTGTGCAGCCTCTGGTAGAGAAGGCTTCACGCTGCGCTAATGACGAGAACCGCCATCGCTCTTGGAGCGTCTACGCGTCTATACAAGGGTCAAGGGACATTAATTATTCTCTTCCTCCACTCTCTCACTCTGCCCTAGCCCCCACTCTCCCTACCTGCCATAATTCAGAGGCTGCTACTATTCCTCTTGCAAATCAATCCAGATACTGCCTTCTTCCACACGAACAGGAAACACTGGCAATGTTTTTTCTTGTGAAACCAACGAGAGTACCTTACCTACACCAGGTGGCCAGGGACACCAGGTTTGTACTTCACCAGTACGCAAGTCGTAAGCACTACGATGAAAGGGACAAACGATCGCTCCTGTTTCATTGATTTTACCCTTTTTCAAAGGCAAATTTAAGTGAGGACAAGAGCTATTTACAGCATAAAACTGATTTTCGTGGTTCAAAAGCAGTATATTCTGGTTGCCAACTTTTACCACTTGTCGCGCACCTGGGGAAAGCGCTTCAACTGCAAGAACTTTAGTCCAGCTCATTAGGTTCTCCTTTCCTAATTGATCTGCTTTCAGTTTCTCGCAATTGTTGCCATTGCGATCGCTTCTGATTATTGCAATACGCTCTTGGTAGAGTAGTTAAAAGACAGGAGACAAAGGACACAAAGGTTGATAGCACAATTGCTATTGCTCGGTGTTGAACCAGATTTAGATTATTAGATTAGCTGTCTCAGGAAATCAGTTGTAGTTCCAATATATTGAGCAACTTAGGCATATCCTTCTGCGAAACCTTACGTGTACCCGTCTCTACTGCATCAACCCAAGAAATACTTTTACCCATTGTTGCTGCAAAAAATGCCCTAGACCAGCCTTTTGTTTTTCTAGCCTCTCTAATAACATTACCTGTTGGAGGCTGAATATTGTTTGGGCTTGGCTGATTCGAGTTTAGACGCAAGCATTCCTCTACTTCTGCTGGTACATGAAAATGCCATTTAGTATTTAGTAATTCATTCCAGTAACCTATTGGTCTTTTAGTGCTGCATTTACGCCCGTCGTAGCGAAAAGTCGAGCCAGTACCTTCCTGTCGCCTTGCGGCGGTTTCCGCTGTTCTCAACTCTTCAAGACAGACATCGCTACTGATTAACCAAGCTGCTTCTGTTTGCAGATCTGCTTCCCATCCTGCTTCCTTAACAACTTTCAAGTCAGTTTCAAAATCATCAGCCATTTGCCGTCTCAACTGGTTGTCTCGCTCTACTGTTGATACTTTGTCTGCGCCATAAGCAATCTCCATAAGAGTTTTGCCCATCACATAATTCTGATATCCTGGTTGAATTTGGAAAGTTAGCCAAACTAGTATTCTAGCCGCACCAGCATTTTGTTTGCCAATACTAAATAGTTTTTGTACGGTTTTCTTTGTGATAATTCCAGTATTGCTGTAGTAATTAGATTTGTTGAGAAAGTATTTTGTCCACGCTCCAGGTTGACCTATTACTTTTAAGCCCACCAGCTTGCTATTGCCAGCTTTATCTGTTTTAAAATCTCTAATTATACTAACGTCCCAAATCCTTAAATCAGCAACACTAAAGTTTCCTCTTTTTCCCCGTTTTGACCATGTAATATAAGCTAATATTTGAGCAGGTTGCCGCAACAATTGGTACAAAATACTCAGTTTTTCGTGTTTACATAAATCCCTGCGTTTGACAAGTCCTGTATATTCCAGTAGTTGCCTATCATCAATTACAAAATTGCCTTCCCAAGGTTGGTCTAAGTTGGCTACTAAGGCACAGTAAATCAGATGAATAGCACACGCTCTAGGATCGAATTGATCTATAACAACTAGGGCCGTTTCTTCAGCTAAAGCCTCTGGTTGTGGGTTTTCTGGATTATCCGTTACATAGTAAAAGATTTTTCCTGTTGTGCCTTCAACTTCTTTTTCATAGCTGAAAGTACTACTTACTCCAGCTTTCCATGACAGATTCATCTTTTGAGATAAGACATCAGCAACTCCATGCAAAATGAGAGATAATGCAGCAATATTAGTCTTACCATCAGGAAACAATGAAGCTTTTTTGAATTGCTGGGGTTTTCCTGAAGACTGGTGATAACTTAATATTGACTTTGGAATATCTTTCTTAAATGTGACTTGAAAAGGAATTTGCTTTTTTAGTTGAGCAGTTGGATAGTTGAGAAAATCTTCATCTTCAGTAATCTTAGTTTCACTTGGATTTGACTTATGGAGGATGGTTTCTAATATTTGCTGAAGTCCGTGCAAAAATCTACTGTATAATATTTTTGCTAGCTGTTTCATTGGTCTCTTGTCTATAAATATACTGCTCAATATGTGTCAAATGTTGGATAGAAACTACGAATATCGTTAAAATATGACTTATGATTCTTTACATAGAATAATTTATGTGAGAACTCTTAAATAAGACCATTTATTTCAATTTATTGGCTAATTTACAGATAAACATTGATAAATTTTTATTTTCGCAGACTATGAAACTATAGTAATTCGATTTGATTCGTGAACTGACTTGTAGAGACAGGGAATGGGGGATAGGGGATAGGAAATGGTAAAAAAGGGAGTTAGAGGTGTACGCAGTTCTTTCAAAAATCAAATAGGAATCCTATATATATTAACTATATATATTTTTTGGCGCGGTAAATTTATCTATCTTCAGAAGTAATAAGATATCTTCACAAGATACATTTACTGTTATTAATAGGATGAGTTAATAACGCATACATGTTTAAATTCTGTAAATGATGGCTGATATAGCTCATACAATTAGGACATTTTGAAAGCGTGAATGCCAGGAGTAATCATGCTTACGATCTCCAAATTTAGCGTTAGCCTTTGAAAATGATGTCGTACAGTGACAGCAGAATCTCCACCACAATTAGAATCACCACATACCACTCTACACGCTGACTACTGCTATGCTGCATAAACTCCAGCACCGTTTGTGCAGTTTGGGAAATTAGCTCTAATTTGCGTTCCAGGGCATTGTGACGCTCACGAATTTCGTATTCATCCTCCAAACGCAGATATAAATTTTCTAGCTGTGGGGATTCCCAGAGCAACTCCGGTTTGTCGATGATCTCTACTCGGCCCACAATTTTATGTTGAACTAACAGGGTAGTCCCAAGTTGACGCAGCAATTCTCGACTTTGGCGTCTACTCCTGTTTTCGCGCTGGAGACTAGCTGCAAACGGTTCAATTTGATCAAAAACAGTGGCTAGACTAGTTTCATAATGAGACAGCACAACACTCTTAGCGAGAATATCAGCCACTATCTGCAAGCGTTCAATACTAAATTCATGCAGCAAAATTTTTCCTTCTTTGACTCGCTCACTCTCCGTCAGGTTGAGATGAACTTCCACCTCTTCCGTCTCCGGGTTGGCAAAAGATTCACTAACTTGAGAGGATAGTTCGCTGAAGAAGGCTACTTTTTCCACAGGCTCAAGGTTAAACAAGACAACTGCACCATAGCCCAGCAGCACGGCACAGCCGTGTTTACCTACTGTAACCATTAGTGGCATTGTCGCCAAGCAAACGTAATTTTCTAATGTCTGTAGATTAATCTCCTCACCAAGGAATAGGGCCTGCGCTCTAAATCTATCTCTGTCATTAAAAAGGAGTTTTTGCATTGCATGTAATCTTTCTCTAGAGAATTGGTATAAGACAAAGAGTGATTTTGACATCCGTATTGTTTGTATATAATTAAACTAAAATATTCTCGTATTGAGATTGGAATAATGGAGCGAGCATATTTTTGATCAATTGTTTTTGCCGGATACAATAAACCAAAGTATGGTAACTTAGTTTGCCTAAGGGACTACATCAATGATCAAAATCGCGTAATATCACGGCATTCTACTGAAGATTATGGCTCAACCTATCATGCAGAATCAAAGGGGGATAACGACCTTTCAGCCACTTGATGTTGAACTGCGTAATGTATTCAAGTTTTTTAACCAAGAACCAGCAGTACACGGAGTAGACTTGGATGTTAGACAAGGTGAATTTTTTAGTATTCTAGGCCCTTCCGGTTGTGGCAAGACCACTACACTACGTTTAATTGCTGGGTTTGAAAAGGCTGACGCTGGTAAAATTTTGATCCAGGGTCAGTCTATGACTAATGTGCCCCCTTACCGCCGACCCGTCAATACTGTATTTCAAAGTTATGCTCTGTTTAATCACCTAAATGTGTGGGATAACATTGCTTTTGGACTGCGGTTAAAAAAAATACACAAATCGGAAATTGCAAGTAGAGTCCAAGAAGCTTTAAAGCTGGTGAAAATGGAAAGTTTGCGATCGCGCTTTCCCAATCAACTTTCCGGTGGTCAACAGCAAAGGGTTGCTTTGGCAAGGGCCCTAGTCAATCGTCCCACCGTCGTCCTGCTGGATGAACCATTAGGAGCGTTAGATTTAAAACTACGTAAAGAAATGCAGGTCGAGTTATCCAATTTACACAAAGACCTGGGATTGACCTTTGTCATGGTGACACACGACCAGGAAGAAGCACTATCATTGAGCGATCGCATTGCCGTGATGAATCAAGGCAAAATTGAGCAAGTTGGCACTCCTAAGCAAATTTACGAGCGTCCCCAGACATCCTTTGTTGCTGATTTTATTGGCGATACTAATTTATTCAGCGGTGAAATCGTTGCAGTAGAATCCTCTAACGTCCAAATTTTGACGAAAACGGGACTCTCAATTGTCATCAGCCGTGCTGAAGATACACCAACTGAATTATCTCAAACAGTAGTAGTAAGCCTGCGCCCAGAAAAAATACAGCTTTCGCTTTATCCACCTAATTTATCTGCTAACTGCTTTGAAGGACGGTTAGTCAACGTTATGTATTTAGGCACTCATGTTAATTACGTTGTGGAATTAACAAACGGTATCAGCATTAATGTTTTACAACCCAATACTTTTGGTAGTTTACCAGACCGCGATACACCCATCTATGCTTGGTGGGCAGAAACTGATTGTTTAGCGATTAGTCAATAGTCAAGGGTCAATAGTCAATAGTCAATAGTCAAGGGTCAAGGGTCAAGGGTCAATAGTCAAGGGTCAATAGTCAAGGGTTAAGGATTTATACTCAATAGATATCTAGTAGGTATTTTCAAGAATTACGGGTTTATAAATTGGCAGAAAAATTAGCTGATGAAATCTGGAAAATAGTTGACGGATGGGATATGTTTGCCAAAAATACTATGGGTACACAGATGGTGCGTTCAGCAGATAGTGTTGGGGCAAATATAGCGGAAGGTGTTGGTAGAGGCAGTTATCAAGACAACAAAAGATTCGTCAGAATAGCAAGAGGTTCTTTAAACGAAACTCAACATTGGTTAAGGCGAGCTTATATGCGTAATTTATTAACAGCTGAGCAAGTAGATAAACTCAAATTAATAATTGATGAACTTAAACCCCAATTAAATTCATATCTCAAATCTATTGGTAATGTCTCAGAAAAAGAATAACCCTTGACCCTTGACCCTTGACCCTTGACCCTTGACAAATGACCCTTGACCCTTGACCCTTGACAAATGACCCTTGACAAATGACTAACAGACGACAATTCTTAAAAAAAGTAGCAGCGCTTTCTAGCCTTTCTTTAACTGGTTGTGGCTGGAGGCTAGCTGATGTGCGAGCTAATTCTACTATTTCTGAACAACGTGACCTACTTTATATCTATACTTGGACGCAATATACTGACAAACAATTACTAAAAACCTTTAGTGCTCAGACTGGCATGAAAGTGCTCGCAGATGTGTATGATTCCAATGATGTCATGCTGGCTAAATTTCAAGCTGGAGGTGGTGGGACTTATAGTATTATCTACCCATCCGACTACATGGTGCAGAAGATGATTGATAAAGGTTTATTAGCAGAAATAAATCACGATCGCTTAGTCGGGTTAGAGAATTTATTCCCACAGTTTATTAATCCTAGTTATGATCCCAATAATCGCTACAGTATCCCTTTCAATTGGGGGACAACAGGTTTACTTTACAACTCAGAAAAAATTAAAACCCCACCAGAAGATTGGGAATATCTCTGGCAAAACCAGGAGCAGCTTAATAAGCGGATAACCTTGCTCAATGATGTTCGTGAGGTAATGGGTGCGGTGTTGCGGATGCTGGGTTATTCTTACAACTCACAAAATGAAGCAGAAATCAAACAAGCTTATGAGAAATTGAAGGTATTAAAACCCGCGATCGCAGCTTTTGATACAGATGCTTGGCAAAATCAAATTCTGGCAGGAGATTTATTATTGGCAATGTGTTATTCAGCTGATGCGGTGAGAATTTCTCAAGAAAATCCTCAACTAAAATATGTAATTCCTCGTAGTGGTTCTTCCCTATGGACTGACACTATTGTAATTCCTAAAACAGCCCCTAACCCCTCTGGAGCCTATGCCTGGATTAACTTAATTCTCCAACCAGAAGTAGCAGCCCAAATTAGCGAACGCCTGAACATTGCTACGCCTAATAGTGCCGGATTCGAGCAATTATCAAAGCAAGTAAAAGATAATATCAATTTATTTCCTCCCAAGTGGCTTTTAGAAAATTGCGAACGTATTACTCCTTTAGGACAATTTAATGAGGTTTATGATCGTTATTGGACTAAATTAACTAGTAGTTAAAAAGTCAAAAATATAGACGCAATTAATGGCATCTATATCAGTGGTCAAAGTATTAATTTCTAACTTATAAATAATAAATCAGGATTGTGTCTAATCAAATTCGTCAATCTCAACTAAAGTCTCCAGATGATATTGCTGAAGGAGCAAAATTGCACTGTCCACAAAGAAACTGGCTACAGCCGTTGGCATTACTTGCACCATCTGGGATTTGGTTATTACTTTTGTTAGTGCTGCCAACATTGATAATTTTTGAGTTGAGTTTAGTACCGGATATTCGACCTGGGGATGTAGTCAACCCTAGTGGATTCAAAAACTATATCCGCATACTTGACCCTCTTTACTTACAAGTAATTTGGCGATCGTTCTTTTTAGCGTTTAACACTACAATCATTTGTTTAATCTTGGGTTTTCCTGTTGCTTATTGGATTGCTCAGATAGCACCGAAGCATTGGCGAAACTTGCTAATATTAGGTTTCGTCTTACCTTTGTGGACTTCTTCATTACTGCGCTCCTATGCTTGGATAACAATTCTTCGTCCTACTGGTTTGTTGAACAGTTTGCTAACTAATTTAGGCTTACCTACTCTGGAATTACTTAACCGAATTCCAGCTGTATTAATTGGTATGAGCTACGGCTTACTACCTTATATGGTCTTAATTTTATATGCCTCTCTTGAAAAACTAGACAAGCGATTACTAGAAGCAGCAGCTGATTTAGGTGCAAATCCATTGGAAGCCTTTTGGCAAGTAACTGTCCCCCAAATTGGGACTGGAATTGCTGCTGGTTCCATGCTTGTATTCATCACAGGCTTGGGAGATTTTATCGACCCAGAATTACTTGGTGGTGCTTCTAGTATGACGGCAGCGCGGTTAGTTTATAATCAGTTTTTGGGAGCTACTCAAAATTGGGGATTTGGTTCAGCTTTGAGTATGACGTTAATTCTAGTTGTAAGTATTGCGATCGCTCTTTTAATTAAGTTTGGTGAGGCTACACCCAAGCAATAAATAAAGTTATAGTCAAGAGTAAAGTCCATTTAGCTATAGCCTTCAGGCTGTTGCAATTTTGGGTGTTTCAATAGTCAGATCAACCAGCTTCGGTGGTATTTGTTCATCAAAGACGGTTAAGTGGAACCAAAAAGTAGTACCAATACCAACTTCACTCACCAAATGGACTTTACTACGATGTCTGTCGATGATATTTCTCACAATCGATAAACCCAAGCCTGTGCCTTCTAAGGTGTGAACTCGGTTTTCAACGCGGAAGAAGCGCTCAAAAATGGAGTGTTGGTCTTCTGTGGCGATGCCAATCCCAGTATCGGAGATTTCAATCCGCACTTGAGAAGGCTGATTGTGTTCGCGTAGTGTTCCAGAGGAATTAGGTTTGGAATCTAGCTGGTAGGCGCGGATTGCAACTTTACCGCCTGCGGTGGTGAACTTGAGAGCATTACCGATCAGATTACCAAACACTTGTACCAACAAATCATAATTACCTAATACTAGCGGCAAATTTGGAGCGACTTCCTGAATTAGTTCAACACCTTTATCCTTAGCATTGAGCTGGTAAGTACGGAGTGTTTGCTCGATCGCTTGTGCTAAATCAACTCCATCAAAACTGTAGTTGCGACCAGATTCGAGTTTTGACAAATCTAAAACATCGTTAACTAGGCGGGTTAGGCGATCGGTTTCATGATTCACAGTTTGCAGAAATTCTTGTCGTTCTTCTAAACCCAAATCTTCGCCGTAGTCGTGCAGAGTTTCTATGTAGGTTTTGATGTTAAATAAAGGCGTTCGCAGTTCATGAGAAACGTTGCTGATAAACTGGCTTTTTGCGTCGTTGAGTTCTACCTCGCGGGTTATATCTTGCACAGTAATAGCAATGCCTTTGATGCTTTCCCGTTGTAGGTTGAGTACTGTAGTTAAGAGAATACGGATTGTACGCTTGGTGGGTTGGTTAAGAAAAATGCGGAATTCCGCGCTTTCACACTCGCCTGCGGCCATTTCGTACAAAGGACGAGTAATTTCCATTTGTACTGCTGAGGGTAAGTGATGCAAAACATTGCTACCTACCACTTTAGTGGCTTCCCAGCCAAAAATTCGCTCTGCTGTGGGATTGACTAAAATCACCTGCATATTGTTGTCAATCAGTACAGCACCATCGGCGATCGTTGAAACTAAGGTTTCTAACTTGGCTTTTTCTGCGGTAATTTCCTCAATATTTTGCTCGTCATAGCTTTCCAAGCGCTCCGCCATGTCATTAAAGCTTAAAATTAGCTCTCCTAGTTCGCCCCCTAGAGGTAAATCAATGCGTTGTTTGAAGTTACCGCTAGCAATTTGTTTTACCCCTACTAGTAGTTCTTTAATTGGCTTAGTGATGGTTAAAGCGTTAATCACTCCTGCCAAAATCACCATTACCCAAATCGTGATAAAAACGGCAATGGTAACATCGCGGGTGAAATTGGTGGATATAACAGCAGTCTGATTGGGATTGATGCCGATCGCTAATACACCTAAGTATTTTTGATTGACAATTAGGGGAACAAACACATCGGTGACTACCCCATCGGGGGTCATGTGTTGCCGCACCATCGGCTTGTCCCCATCACTAGGGTAATCTTCTGGTAGTTGTATTCGTCGCTCAATGGTGAGGGAATTTTCTACCTGCGCGTCCCAAAAAGGAATCCCAAAAAAGATTTCTCCAGTTTCGTCAGCGTAGAGCATATAACGCACACTAGAGGTGCTGCTATAGAAGCGTTGCGAAAATTGAGCAACCTCAGTGAGATTGTGGTCAGCAATTAGGGGGGCAACATTGGCAGCAAGCAGCAGTCCTAGGTCACGACCGAAACGGGTATCATTCAGACGGGCATCCTGCTGAATTGTGTTCACCGCCCAGAAGGTAAGACCGCTCATCACCAACGAAACTACCATTGTGGCGACGGCTAACAGCTTGGTTTGGAGGGTGAATTCTGACCACCAATTGGCGATCGCTTCTCGGATTGTTTTTAACAGAGCTAGCATTTCAAATAAGTTGTTAGTAGTTTTTGTTATAAACCGCAACAACTAAAAAATTAACAGTTAATTCGATAAACATGTTAATTGAGAGATGAGGGAATAGGAGATGCGGGGGCAGGAGGGGATATCTTAAGGTAGTTTTAACGAATTTACCTTGTTTCAACCATCGAAGTTAATATCCAGTTGAGGATTAAGGCATTGAACCCCATCTTTTCGACTGGTGGCTTATGCGTAGACGCGTTACGCTACGCAAACCAGCGCCAGTAAGAACGCCATCCGTTCACGTAGCGTCGACCAGATGAGAAAGACCACCAGACATTGTTCACCCTCCCGACCAAATCTGCCTGTAATGCCTTTTTTCGTTTAGTACAGATGTTTACTTTAATTTTACCGTGGCTTCAGGAATGGTGGGAATTGGTTGAGTATTAGAAACAACCTCTGGGGAATAAAGAGAAATTACTTACCGATGTTCTTAAACGTGCCGTCGTGGTGTTGGCAGTCTTCTTGATTTTTAATGTAATGCTCACTGCTTCCCATTTGCTACTCTGTAACCGATATCTTTACGGTAATATATCCCCTCAAACTGAATATGTTTAATTCCGGCGTATGCTTGGGCGATCGCTTGCTCCAAATTTTCTCCTACCCCAGTCACATTTAACACTCTACCCCCGTCGGTTACTACTTGTTGTTGGTTCAACTTCGTACCAGCATGAAATACAGTTACTCCTGCTGCCTCTGCCTCTGGAATGCCAGTAATCACCTGACCTTTCTCGTATTCGCCTGGATAACCGCCTGATGCAGCAACGACGGTGGCAGATGCTCCCTCTTTCCAAGCTATGGGCGGCAATTCGCCTAACCGCTGTTGTACGCAAGCCAAAATCAATTCTTCTAGGGGTGTTGCTAATAGTGGCAAAATAACCTGCGTTTCTGGATCGCCGAAACGACAGTTAAATTCTAGAACTTTAAAATTGCCATCGGGTGCAATCATCAACCCAGCATACAGCACACCTCGGTAGTCAATGCCCTTAGCTCGAAGAGTGGCGATCGCCTTATCTAATACTTCTGTTTGAACGCGTGCCATCAACTCTGGCGTAGCTATGGGTGCTGGGCTGTATGCTCCCATCCCGCCAGTATTTTCGCCCGTATCGCCCTCGCCAATTCGCTTATGATCTTGAGCTGGCAACAAAGGCCGAATCGTTAACCCATCCGTCAATGCTAAAACTGATACTTCTTGCCCAATCAAACATTCTTCAATGACGACAAATTGACCAGCACTGCCAAACTGTCCCTGGAAAATGGCATCAATGGCACTCTGGGCTTGTTCCACGGTTTCGGCAACTGTTACACCCTTCCCAGCCGCCAAGCCATCAGCTTTGACGACAATCGGTGTACCTCTAGCTTTCACATAAGATTTTGCTGCTACTGCCTCCGTAAATACCGCAAACTGTGCCGTCGGAATTTTCGCCTCCTGCATTAAGGCTTTTGCCCAAGCTTTACTCGCCTCAATCTGCGCTCCTGCTTTTACTGGGCCAAATACCATCAGTCCCTTGGCTTGGAGGTAGTCGGTGATTCCCTTAGCTAAAGGCACTTCTGGTCCAACTACTACTAGAGAAATGCCATTTTTCAAAGCATATTGGCTCATGCCTTCAAAATCATCTACCGCCAAAGGCAAGTTCTGACAACGTTCCATGATTGCTGTACCTCCATTCCCAGGTACACAGACAATCTGCTCAATTTGCTTGGATTGCAACAGTTTCCATACCAGAGCGTGTTCGCGCCCCCCATTACCGACAACTAAAACTTTCACTGATTTCCTCGTGCGTCCCTTGCGAAACGAGAATGCCTTATAGCCACTCGCGGATCAATTTTTCACCAATTCTTATACTTATGCAAGCCCCCCTGACTGATAAGAAGTTGCGTTCAGTTGTAGAAACTGATGGGTTGGATTGGAGAAAGGGGACTGGGTGTAGGGAAAACTCTTTCCTATTTTATTTATCAAACATCCCATAACTTTAATTTACCCTATTGCTTTAATTCTTCAATATATGCTGTATTTACTTTGAATATTTAACTTCCATAAACAACACATTTCTAATTTTTATTAATAGCAACCACTCAATATAAATACTGATGCTTTTTTATAATTAATTACATATTTAAGTATTTGCTATGAGCTTTTTCCAAGGCTAAAATGATTTTTCAAAAAACAATCATCAACTAATGACGATATTGATCGCAAGTATTAACCTGTTAGTATTGTGATTAATAAAATATCAAAAAAGTAAGGGACATGGTTAAAGTTATTGTCACTGGAGCCGCAGGATTTATCGGTTCTCAGCTTATAGAAACATTGTTGGAACAAGGGCAAGAAGTCATTGGGATTGATGAATTTAATGATTACTACGATCCGATGTTAAAGCGTAAAAATGTCGCACACTTACATTGGTTGCCTGGCTTTACATTAATCGAAGGAGATATGCAATTTTTAGATTGGCAGACACTCTTAAAAGATGTTGATATAGTTTACCATCAGGCTGCACAGGCAGGTGTAAGAGCGAGTTGGGGTCGATCTTTTCGAGGTTACACCGAACGCAATATTAACGCTACACAAGTTTTGCTGGAAGCTGCAAAAGATGCTAAAAACCTCAAAAGGCTAGTGTTTGCCTCTTCATCGAGTGTATATGGTGACGCGGAAACATTACCTACCCACGAGGGAATTTGTCCCCAACCAGTTTCTCCTTACGGCATCACTAAGCTAGCGGCTGAGCTATTGTGCGGACAATATCACAAGAATTTTGGCGTGCCTTGTGTATTATTGCGCTATTTCACAGTTTATGGCCCCAAGCAGCGCCCAGATATGGCATTTCATAAATTTTTTAAATCCATTTTGCAGAATGAAGCAATTCCTATTTACGGCGATGGACAGCAAACACGGGAGTTTACGTTTGTAAGTGATGTCATCGCCGCCAATTTGGCCGCCGCCATCGTACCCCAAGCTATCGGGGAAATTTTTAACATCGGCGGTGGTAGCAGGGTGGTTTTAGCAGAAGTATTGGACACAATTGAGGAAATTGTCGGCAAACCAATCAAAACGAACCACATAGAAAAGGCAATGGGAGACGCTCGTCATACAGCTGCTGATGTATCTAAAGCACAGAAAATTCTGGGGTATCAGCCGCAAGTTTCTCTAACAGAGGGGTTAATTCAGGAATGGCAGTGGATTAAGTCGTTGTATTAAAAGCTTGCTTAAGGGACTTGCAGGAAATAAAGTATACAAACAGTAAAAATAATAATCATTATGAGGATTAGAAAGCGGTTGCCGACGGCAGTCGCTTTTTTTGCCTGACAAATATGCACTCCAAACAATTATAGGACTTACGCAACTGGCACACAAGGCTTCTGGTATAAGAGTCAAGGGTCAAGGGTGAATGGCACTAAGAAAAGCCCAAAGGCTTGTGTCGTCTCGTTCCCAGCCCCCAGGCTGGGAATGTGTTTAAAGAGGCTCTGCCTCTTGTCAAGCTAGTGGAGGCAGAGCCTCCCAGAATGGGTTCCCAGCCCCCAGGCTCTTAACCAGTCAGACCAGTCAGAGCAAGGGCTGTATCTTTTCTTAGTGCCATTCGGTCAAGGGTCAAGGTTTTTTGGACTTTTGACCTTTGACTCTGGACAACCTCTGGCGTTAAAAATATGACACTTGCGTAAGTCCTGAATTATAGCGATTGCGACGAGTCAGTTCACGAATCAAATCGGATTACTATAGTAAGTACTGAAGAATCAAAATTGTTAAACGTTAATGGCGTTGCCCAAGGTTAATTTCTTTAATTTCTGTCATCAGATGCTCGTGGATATACTTAATGATTCCAGCAGGCTCGTGTTATTAACATCTAAGTTCCATTATGACAACTAGACCACTCTTCAATTGGCTTACTTGTCGTCAGCCTAATCCTCAAGCAAATTTGCGTTTATTCTGTTTCCCTTATGCTGGTGGTAGCGCTTCAATTTTTCGTACCTGGTCTAAGAGTTTACCTGGAACTGTCGAAGTCTGTGCTGTGGAACTTCCGGGACGGGGATCTCTGATGAAGTTGCTTCCCTTGACGCGGTTAGAGCCACTTGTAAATGCGATCGCATCAGAGCTTGTACCATACTTAGATAAGCCATTCGCTTTGTTTGGTCACAGTATGGGTGGACTAATTAGCTTCGAGTTGACCCGTCTACTACGCTCCAAGTATAGTCTGACTCCATTTCACCTCTTTATATCTGCTCGCCTTGCTCCGCAAATCCCGTTAACAAAATCACCTCTCCACACATTATCAGAGCCTGAGTTGTTGGAGAAACTTCGTAATTTCAACGGTACACCTAAAGCAGTGCTAGAAAATCAGGCATTGATGGAACTGTTTTTGCCAATTCTGCGAGCAGACTTTGCAATTGTGGAAACCTATGTATATGCTCAGGAACCGCCGTTGGAATGCCCGATTACTGTTTTTGGTGGTTTACAAGACCAAGAAGTTAGTTATGAGGCTTTGCAAGCATGGCGGGAGCAAACGATCGCAGCTTTCTCATTACAGATGTTTAACGGCGCACATTTCTTTATACACTCAGAGCAAGTGGTATTATTGAAAAGCATAGCCGAAGAATTACAGATGCGAGCGCCAGCAGCATAAGCTAAATGTGGGCGATCGCTAACACAATCGCCCGACAATCATTTTTTATCAGCTAATATTTACATTATGGTTTTTGGGTGGCGATCGCTAATTTTGCTCCCTCAACTTGACGTACCCGATCCATTACCGTCACTACCTCGCCATAACCGACTTTTTCATCGGCATTAATAATCACTAAAACTTCTGAGTTAGAACCGACTAGAGCACGTACTTGCTGTGTCAAATTATCAATTGCAACAGGTTGACGATTGAGGCTAATCTGTCCTTTATCATCAACCGTGACGGTGATTTTAGTCGGAACTTGTTGTTGTTTTGCCGTAGCTGCTTTCGGTAAATTTACTGGCAATCCTTCTGAGCGCGTTAAAAATAGAGTTGACATGATAAAAAATGTCAAAATTGCAAATATCACGTCAATCATCGGCACAATATTAATCTGTGGTGGCAAATCAGGTTCATCTGGTAGACGCATAAGTTTTTTCTCCTCGTTCATAACGACGGCGGTAGAGTAATTCGAGTTGTCCCCCATACTCCTGAATCAGTGCTATTTGGCGTTGGTACAATCCCCGGAAAGTGTTAGCAAATAGGAGTGTAAATATAGCAACGATCAATCCTGATGCTGTTGATACTAAAGCTTCACTAATCCCGGATGTGACACCTGCTGTTTTAGTACCTCCCACATCACCAAGGTTTAAGGAAGCAAAAGAGGCAATCAATCCTAACACAGTTCCCAGAAGACCCAACAGTGGAGCCAAACCGATAATTGTCTCTAGAATGTTTTGAAAGCGTTTGAGTAAAGGTATCTCAGCTTGCGATTCACTTTCTAATGCCAAACGAAATTCCTCCGGATTTGGCTCCTCCAATTCTAAAGCCGCAAGAAAAATGCGGGCTAGTGGCAAATCTGCATTTTTCTGAAGTTTATCCATTGCACCGACAACGTTATCGAGTCGATAGAGGTTTAAAACATCTCGCACTACGCGGCTTTGACGTTTATTAATCCTCACCCAAAAACTGACGCGCTCGATTATCAGCCCCACTGCCAATACTGAAAAACCCAGCAGGGGCCACATGACCACACCACCTGCTGTAAACAGATTTTGAATTCCCATGTAGTGCCTCTAAAATGCCAACAATAACACATAGTCAGACTATCAGAATCTTGAGAAAGGCTGATAGAATTTCTCAATTAAATTTAAAATATAATGATAAATTTTTTAAATCAATCAGTCATGATTTTTATTTACCTATTTGTTGGCTTTATATAAAAAAAAATAATTCGGTTAAATAAAAATTAATATTGTTCAAAAACCCTGATATTAAAAAGATGTTCATCATAAATGTGCAGTTCGCAAAAAATTTTAATTTTTTACTTGCGTATTTGCACCAGTAGATCCTAATATGACTAGATTAGTGAGAATAGGTAGCAATAGGCTATGAGCTTTTCTGGCATCACTGTTGAGCAACGTTCTAAAGAAGTTCAGGCTCTTAAGTCTTTTCTGACTTACAGTTTGATTGGCTCGCTAGCGCTGCATATCGGCGCACTGTCATCAGGCATAGGTAATTTTTTGACGCGAGTACCTCAACTAGAAGAAGAACCAATAGAGTTGGCCATCGTTGAACCGACTACAGAACCAGAAAAACCAGTCAAAGAAATTCCAGAAGAAATCAAAAAACAGCCTGAAGTTGTACAAAAACAACCCGTAGTAAGTCAACCAGTACAAAAGGTTGTTGAAAGCCCAAAAACTCCGCTAGTTCAACAGCAAACAGAAAAGGTTACGACCATACCACAAAAGGCACAGCCGACAAATACCCCGCCAAAGGCAGTTGCTACTAGGTCAGAAGTTCCTGTACAATCTGCACCTGTCACTCCATCTAACGACAATTTAAGACAGCAATTGAGCCAACTGAGAGATTCTAAACCAAATCTAGGTGGCAGTAATAATACAGTTCCATTAAATAACCTTAGCAACTCTGGTTCTGGGGTTGCTTTAAATACAGGCACAAGTAGAGGTACGGGCATAGGTACTGTTAGAGGCGTCAGCACTGGTATAGGTACTAGTGTAGGTACTGGTACGGGCAATCAATCAGGAAACCGTTCGCCAGTAGTGACAGCACCGACAACACCAACACCTCCAAAAATCAATAATTCAGGTACTGGTAATACTGGTAATGGTCGTGCAGCTTGTCGTGAATGCGCTGCTAAGTATCCAGAGGCAGCAAGACGACGAGGAATAGAAGGAAGAGTAGAGGTAGCTGTTGATACTGATGATAAAGGTAATGTTACCAATGTACGAGTTGCTAAATCCAGTGGAAACCGCGACTTGGATGAAGAAACCCTGAGACAAGCACGTAACTGGAAATTAAAACCCGCATCTGGTGGTAGACAAGGAGTGTCGATCGCAACTGAATATGCCATACAAGGCTCACGGCGACACCGCCAAGCCCAAGAACAGAAAAAACGCAGAGAAGCGCAAGAAACAAACCAGCAAACAGCGACTTCAAACACCGATACCAACACAACTCGCAGACGCAGGCGATCGCTAACACCTACAATTACAGATGTTCCCCCCGAAAGACCAGCAGAATCTAGAGTTACCCCTCAGATACGCCGTCCAAGAGGAGAAAATACTGCCGCAGGTTCAGCATCTGAACCTCGTCGGACAACTCCCACTCAGGGAAATGCCAGAGAGTCTTTACGCAGCATCCGCCGTCAGCGAGTGTCTGGTGATTCATCACAAAAGCCACAAGCAACCACAAATCGACGGCGGCGCAAAAGAGAGGATAATAGCCAAAACAGGTTACTACGCCGCTTGCGCCCACAACCCCAATCACAGCCAACTGCACCCCCTGCTGGTGCAAGTCAGGAGTAGAGTAATACAGGACTTACGCAAGTGTCATATTTTTAACGCCAGAGGTTGTCCAGAGTCAAAGGTCAAAAGTCCAAAAAACCTTGACCCTTGACTCTTATACCAGAAGCCTTGTGTGCCAGTTGCGTAAGTCCTATAATATAGGAATCACTCTTCCATCATGGGGTAAAACTTTGGTTTTTCGTTGGCTGAAACGCCAAAAATTCCTTAATTTTTCCAAGGAAGTTTGACTGTAAATCGACTGCCTCTCCCCAATGCGCTTTCAGCATGGACACTCCCACCATGCAACTGTACAATTCTTTGTACCATTGCTAATCCTAAACCTGTGCCTGCTTGACGACGTGTGTATGCATTATCAACATGCACAAAAGTTTGAAATAATTTAGAGAGGTCGTCTGAAGAAATACCAATACCCGTGTCTACCACGCTGATAAAGATATATTCGTTTGTTGAATTTGGCTGAACTTCAATCCAAACTTCGCCGTCGTCTGGAGTAAATTTGACAGCGTTATTCAACAGATTAATGAGCATTTGCCTGATACGGTACTCATCGACTTGGATGGGTTTAAGTCCTTCTGGTATTTGTGAACTTAGCTGGATATTTTTCTTAAATGCTTGCTGTCTCACAAAACTGAGGCTCGAATTACATAATCCTTGGATAGAAGTGGGAGCCAGTTGCAGTTCTATTTTACCGGATTCGATTTTGGCAAAGTCGAGGATATTGTTGATCAGTTCTAGTAAATGCTTACCGTTAAGTTCCAGAGTCTTTAGAGACTGGCGCTGTTCTTTGGTTAGAGGGCCGGACACCTCACTTTGAAGTGCTGTGGCGATCGCTAAAATCGAGTTAAGAGGAGTCTGGAATTCATAGCTTATATTCGCTAAAAATGTACTTTTAGCACGATTTGCCACTTCGGCAACTTCTTTAGCCTCACGCAGGGCGGATTCTGCCCGGATGCGATCGCATACTTCCAAAGTTAGCACCACAAAGTCAGCAATAGAGCCTACAAAGTTTTGCTCAATCAATTCCCAATGGCGGGGAGTTCCAACCTGTTCATGAAATACCATTCCCACCACTTCACCGCCAACCCAAATGGGTGCATTAATTAAAGATACGATGTTTTCTGGTTCTAGCAGATTAGCCCATAATTCCTTTACACGTAGATCGTTGCGCGTGTCAGTGACGATGATGGTACAGGAAGTTGCCAGCGTTTTAAAGTAGATAGGATAGTCTTTGCGCTTGAGTTCCGCACCTGCGGAAAATCTTTGCTTGCTACGTTCGTAGAGATTTACACATTGTAGTTTAGTGCGATCGCCATTATAAATCCACACGCTGACTCGCTCGACTTCTAAAGCATTCGCTGCTGTTTGTGTGATCACTTTGAATGCTGTATCTAAATCTCCGTCTGAAACCGCCCTGTGATTTGCCAATTCTGCCAGTGCCCGACTATGCTGGCCTAGTCTGCGTTCATTCTGGATGCGCTGTTGAATTTCTTGCTGTAACTCTTGAGTTCGCTGTTCAACTCGCAATTCTAAATCCTCTTTAGCGATTACTAGTGCTAAAAAGGATTCGCGTAACTGTTGCACCATCTGGTTAAAAGAGCCAGCCAATACCTCCAGTTCCTTGATACCCCGCACTATCGGCACTGAATCTTCTGGATGGCTGAAATCGACTGAAGTTGAGCGTTGAGCTAAAGCTTTTACCGCCGTGCTTAAATGGAGGATTGGTTGAGCTATCCAGCGAGCGGTAAAAATTCCCAGCAATGCAGCCAGTCCAAAGGCTCCCACATAGAGCAAAAATGTGGTTTGAGTATTAAGATCAATCTGCCCATTGCGGGTTGGTAAGTATGCGGTGAATCCCACCACTAGCGAGATTTGTAGCAAAAACAATACTACTAGGACGCGACTTAGGGGCACGCCTTTAACTAGTGAAGAAAGCCAATTTTGCCCAGGTTTTTGGATCATCTGCCTGCTTCACCCCGTTTTCAAATGCTCCCAGTGCTTTTAGCGTTGGTCGTTGAGTTAATCTTATGCTATTCGATACCTTTGATATCTATTTCTTCGTAGAGCAGCAAGTTCGCTATTTTCAGGGCTAATCTATAGTTCGCATTTGGCCGGGTCAAGTGTAAATATACCACAGGACGTCAATAAAGCTCAGGCTACGCCCGATGGGCAGGGGTCACTGAGAAGCCCGCGCTGTATGCCTAACATCAGCGTCGGGAGTATGTCACGTATGAGACATCAACAGCGATCGCAAATTATTTACAAAATTTCCATAGCAAGCTAGTGTGGAAGGCTGTAGCTATTGCCGTAATAATGTTTTTTAGTGTGTTCAGAGGACTGGATCTATGATTGAGCTTGGTTCATTGGTGCAGTCCCAGAATAATGACTTGGGGATAGGAAAAGTTACTAGAATATCTGATGATGATGCGATTGTTGAGTATTTTTGCTCAGTAGGACAACGCCTGGAAAAAACTTTACCTTTAAATTCGCTCTCTAAAGTCAGACTTCAGGCTCAGACTCGATGTTATATTAATTTGGGAACTCAAGACACATGGATTATTGGCAGAGTCTTCGATTGGGACGAAGATAGAAGAAAGTATCAAATTGACCTACCTGATAAGAAAACTGCGATCGCAATTGAACAAGAAATTTACGTTCGTTGCAATCTACCCATCGTCGACCCGATTGAAACCCTTGCAATGAAGGGTCAGGAAACACCCTATTTCCACGATAGAAGATTGGCTTTTGTCAAATGCTTGATTAAGCAACGTGCTGTTAGTCGCGGGATGACAGGACTGATTTCAGCGAATATCAATCTTTATCCTCACCAAGTTGAAGTTGTCCGGCGCGTCTTAGAAGACCCAATTCAACGCTATTTACTAGCAGACGAGGTGGGACTAGGAAAAACCATCGAAGCGGGTGTGATTTTGCGTCAATACCTCCTCGATGAACCGAAAAAACGTGCGGTGGTACTAGTTCCGCAACATTTGCTCCAACAATGGCGGATTGAGTTAGAAAATAAGTTTTATCTGTCCCATTTTCCCGAACGGGTGGTGGTGCTTCCGGTTGATGATATCCATCGAATTAACCCGAAAGCGAAAGTAGGTTTATTAATTTTAGATGAAGCCCACCACATCGCGGCAATGGCAACCTCTAAGGATGCAGCAGTGCGCCAGCGTTTTGAGACTTATAAAAATCTTGCTCATAGAAGCGATCGCTTACTTTTATTATCTGCCACACCTGTTCTAAATCATGAACAGGATTTTCTGGCAATGCTGCACCTACTCGACCCAACAACCTATAAACTAGAAGACCTCGCAGGATTTCGCGCCAGAGTTGAAAGCCGCCAGGAAATTGGTAAAGTTCTCCTCTGTTTTAGGGAAGGTGCGAATCCTTCAGTTTTACAAACCAACCTTCAGCAACTGCAAAATCTGTTTGCAGAAGATCAATATTTGTTAAATCTTACACAAGAGTTGCAAAATTGCTTACAAACATCAGAAACACTTTCCACTGAGCGAGATAAAATTGTCCGAGAGATTCGCACCCACATCAGCGACACCTATCGGCTTCACCGTCGAATGCTTCGCAACCGTCGCGCTTCGGTGGAAGATGTCATATTTGATCGCAATGTTACACTTAAAGAAGAATATGACTTAGATGAGCGATCGCCTGATATCTACGAACTCATCGAAAAATGGCGTACCACTGCTCCCAATGAAGAATCCTATAGACGAATTTTTCTGTTATTATTCTTAACTTCTGGTACTTGGTTAGGCATTTTAGAACAAGTAATTACTGCACGTTTAAGCAGTATCCGTCATAGTGGATTGATTCGGGAGTTTGGCGAAGACGATATCCACATCTTGACTACAACCCCAAAATTTCCAGAAGAAGCAGAGATTTTGGAATCATTGCTAGGGATTATCAGACAGCCTTCAGAAGATGGCGATCGCATCGAGCTACTAACAATCATACTGCTCTATCGCTTATCAGAAATCTTAGGACTCCAATCTTTCCGCAGTAATATTAAGCAATTGTGCGAGCGGGTAAAACAGAGAATTAAAAGACCTGTTCCCGGTGACTATTTGCCTAAAATTGTCATATTTACTGGTTTTGAACAAACTTGCGCGGAAATTATTCGTTCTTTATCTGATACTTTTGGTGCAGGAACTATAGCTAGTCATAAATCAGAACAGACTCCCGCACAAGTTGAAAGTAACTTAAACCAGTTTAAAAGTAACCCTAATTGCTTTATCCTTGTTTGTGATGCCTCTGGAGAAGAAGGTCGTAACTTCCAGTTTGTTGATTGGATGATTCATTTTGACCTTCCCTGGTCGCCAAATCGTTTAGAACAAAGAATTGGTAGAATTGACCGAATTGGTCGGCCCATAAACGTTGAGTTTACAGTATTAGTTGGTGCAGACATAGGAGATAGCCCTCACGATGCTTGGTATCAGTTATTAAAAAATGGGTTGCGGATCTTTAATCAATCAATTGCTAGTCTCCAATTTTATGTTGATGCAAAATTGGCAGAATTAGAAGCAACCCTGTTTGAATCAAGCGCTAGTGGAATGTCAGAAACCATAGAAAAAATCCAACTAGAAATCGCTGAAGAACAAGTAAAAATTAGTGAGCAAAACGCATTAGATGAAATTGATACTCAAGAGGAAGGTGCTACCCAGTATTTTCAAGAACTAGATAATTATGACGCTCGTCATTTAGAAATTAAACGAGCAGTTGAAGGTTGGGTTGAGGACGCGTTACACTTCCAAGCATTTGAGAACTCGAATTTAGCAGAAGCATGGCGTTATCAACCTAATAAACGTACCTTGCTACCAGTCGATGAATTAAGAAGTCGTTTTGCTAACCATACAGAGCAATTTGGTACTTATAACCGCAGAGTCGCAAACCAGAGTTCTGATATCAAACTCTTTCGTATTGGCGAAGGATTGGTAGAAGCGCTGTTTAGCTATATAGATTGGGATGATCGAGGTCGAGCTTTTGCTTTATGGCGCACTGACCAATCTTGGGATTCTGGGGAAGGAATGGAGTGGTTTGGTTTCCGATTCAATTATGTAGTCGAAGCAAATTTAGAAATTGCGAGACAAGTCCTAACAAAAGCTAAGTTAGATGATACTAAATTTAAGATTTTGAAGCGCCGTACCGATGCATTATTCCCTCCAATTGTCGAAACTATTTTTATTGATGCTCGGAATGAGCCAATGTGCGTTGTTGAAGATGAAAATCTTTTGAATATTTTGCAACTTCCTTATAAGGATAGAAGCAACAATCAATACTGGGATTACAATTTGGCAAAAGGTCGCTTAAAGATTATTGACGATTTTGTTGATGCTAGTAAGTGGCAAAATTTTTGCTATCAAGCGCGTAGTACATCTTTAGAATTACTCTCCAAGCGTCTTGATTTTATCAATTTGTGCGAACAACGTGCCAAAGTTGCTGAAAAGAAATTAGCCAATAGATCCGAACAATTACGCCTACGTTTGAACCGACAAACTTGGGATTATGCAGTTGCTGAAGAATTGAATGTAGAAAGTGGTTTGAATGAAGCAATTTTAGAAGGAATTCGCCAGCCTCAGATTCAACTCGATTCTGTTGGTTTCATTATTCTATCAGGGCGATCGCCTGTACAATCTGAGTGAATGGTTGAGGGTAAAGATTACAGTTCAAAGGTGCGATCGCATTATTTTAGCTAATAATATATCAGGTGCGATCGCAATTTCTTTTTTACCAAACAATACTTATTCCAGATGAAATTATCTTGGCATCTCGACTAATCAAAGGTAAACCCATACACTTGGCCGTTCCAGCAATAATCCTGTCAGGCATATCTGGAACAGTATCGCGTGGTATTGTAGCTAATGCATCAACGATTTCAGTTGTTAAGTTGACTAAAGCTAATCCACTACTTTCATTAGTTAATGCAGTATCGAACTGATATTTCATATCTGCCGATATTCGTCTTCTTTCTTGCAAGTAAACTATTTCGACTAAACAAATTGTTGGTATGTAGATTATAATTTCACCCCTATCGCACTTGTCAAATGCTTCATTTGCAGCAATACTTAGGTTTGGACTATTCTCTAAATACCAAATCAGTGCATGAGTATCTGTTACCAGATTAGACATTAAATATCCTCACGCGGGAAGTTTTCCCAAACTTCTTCTCGCATTTGAGCAATATCTAATTCCGAAATATTACTACCTCGCCATAATCCTCGCAACGACTTTCGCGGTTTTAACTGAATACTTGTTAACTCGCATTCAATCTGGGGTGCAATTCGCTCGATTACGCGTATTTTATCTATCAACGAAAGCTGTTTTATTAGCTCTAATACCTCTTCGAGAGTTATTGTTTTATCCATTGTTTTTGACCCTCAACTCTTGCTGATACGCTAGCATAGTTTACAATAACTATCTTAAGTAAAGCTAATATATAGTAATCCGGTTTGATTGCTGAATCACTGGTAGAGACTGGGAATAGGGAATGGAGAATAGGGAATAGGGAACAAGTAATAAAGGTGTACTGAATTTTTTTCAAAAATCAAATAGGAATCCTATATAACTCTAAGCATTAGAATTCAAAGGTGGGATGGCGCGAAGCACCCGCTGGAAGCGATCGCTAATTATTAATCAACCTCACTAGTTAATCTTCAATAACTTGTCCAGCTTGAAAAATTTGGTTAGCTGTCATTTTCAAATCGGGGAAAGTTGGGGATAGAATGCAGTCGTTACCTCGAAATTGGCTAACCTGATATTCTCCATCTACTAATTCATAAAGTGAGAGAGTAGGAAGTTTTGGATCGCCGATAAACTTCCTCGCACCTAATGCGGCATAATCCACAATCCAATATTCTAGAATACCCATCTCCTCATAATCAGCAAGCTTTTTATAGTAATCATCGCGCCAATTTTGGCTAACAATTTCAATCACTAAAGGAATCGAACTACCTTGAGTGACTGTTGAGGATTTTTTCCAAAGTGATTCTGAAGTTAAACAGGGACGATTCAAGATTAAAATATCTGGCAAATAACCTGATTCACCTTCAGGAGGTTTTACTATTGCTTGGTTGGGGATAAAGTAAGTGAGGTTTAATCGTTTTAACTCAAAAGCAATTTCAACAGTCAAAAACCCTTTTATTTCTTCATGCTTACCGACTGGTGGCGTCATCTCAATAATTACTCCATTATGTAGTTCATAACGTACTTGGGAATTGTCTGGATACCATTGAATAAATTCCTCAAAGGTTATTACTTTTGTTGCTGGTTGAATTGGAGTCATAAATCACCTAACAATGCTGATGGGAAGATTAGACATGATAACTATCTTACCTATCTAAATAACATCTTAATTCTCGGTTTCTTTATCATGTTCAATCACCTCAGATCTATCTTTTAACGGCTTAACCACTCGCGCGATCGCTTCTTGAACAAAAGCTTTAATAAATTCATCTCGGCGATTAATTTGAAATTGTCGCTGCACTACCTCCGTCATCCCACCATCACCCCAATCTTGGTCATGACGAAAATATTCAATAAAACTTTTTCCAGCAATTCTAGTTAAATAAGCCGCTGTTACACCTTGAATTGCTCTACCAATAATAAAAGTGGCAACATTCAGTTGCAAAGCTGTAGATAATAATTGAATCGCTCCCTTAACTATCCCCAAACTGGCGATGGTTTTCGCTAAAGAAAGGGCTAATTCTCGCCCCCGTTCCATGTTTAATTCACAACCATAGACTCTACCAATTTCTACGACCATTTGAGCATTAACAGCAGCAGTAGCCAGTAAATCTACCACAGGCACAGGCGTAACCGATACCACACCAGCACCAATCCACTGAAACCGTTCTACAATTTTGTCCGCTTGACGGCGACGCTGGCCATCGATGAGTTTTCGCGCCTCGTCTCCTAGCCGCAGAGATTGCAGCAGGATGTTATCTGCTACCAAATCTTCACCCTCAGCGCGTAAAATGGCAGCCATCCGCCGCAGCATGGGGACAATATCCGGTTCTGGCTGGAAGGTTTCGCCTGTTTCTAGTTGTGCAGATTGGGGATTAGCAGCGATCGCAACTACATCATTAGGGGCGATAAATCCCCGCACCCGTTGACGCAATCTAGCAAGGATGGCTTCTTGAGCATCATCTGTGTATAAGTCAGTTTTGTTGAGCACAAGCAGCGATCGCTTACCTATTTCCGCCAACCCCCGTAGCGGCTCATATTCTGAGCTTAGCAAGTCATTATCCACCACAAACAACAGTAAATCTGCTTCCGTCGCCAATTCCCGTGCTAGCTGTTCCCGTTCTGTCCCCGCTACCCCCGCTTCCAAAATCCCTGGCGTATCTGTAATTAAAATTTTGCGTTCCAATCCCTTCAACCGCAGACAATAGGTTTCTCCTACTTGGGTTGTTCCCATTGGTGCATCAACTTGGCCTACCATGCGTCCCATAACGGCATTGACTAAGGAAGTTTTGCCAGCACTTCCAGTACCGAACACCACTACTTGAATCTCACCACGTGCTAAATTGACTTCAATCTCCCGCGATCGGCTTAATAAAGCTTGGCGTGCTACTTCATCTTGAATTTGTGCTACTTGTTGTCGTACAGCTTGGAGAGTTGAAGAAGCCGCATCAGATTTGGCTGCGGGAATTTGCGCTGGTGTTACTCGCTTCGGGTTGCGGCGCGATCGCTTCTCCCCAGCCTGCATTACCAGTACATAATAAATAAAAGCTGCAACCAAGGCTCCTATGAGCAAAATTAGCAGCAACAGCAGTAAATTGCCTAGCAGTGGAGAATAGGACAACTGCCAGTATAGGCGTGAGAGGGAATCAATCAGCCATAGGCTTAGCCCCAAAATGAGGATCAGACCAACAACTAGCGTTACTATGCGCGACAGAGGCATGGATAGCAAATATTAATGAGTATTTAGTAGGCAGATGCTTCTAATCTTAATAGCTTCAGTATTTTTCACCAGAGTGTACAGAAGAAATTTTTGGTAAACTGACGACGAGTTTTGTATAAAACTCACTATCGAACTCGTGCGGCTGGATTCCTCGTTTTTGCAAAAGCGGAAACGTTGCTTTCTCAGGCGCTAAAATTTAGTCCAATCAATTCGCAACATCAGGTGCTGGTAACAGCAGAATTTTGTAGAGTTGCAATTAATTTCACTCCAAATTCTTCTTCAAATACTCCTTTTTTATAATCTAAGCTCCAGAGTTCTAAAGCACAATCATCATCAGTTTGAGATGAAAAAATTAGCAGATTGACATGCCGAAATTGGGGATAATACTCACATTGCACTTGAGCGATCGCTCCAATTTGTCGCCTATCTAATGCAACTGCTAGTCTTAAAATAGCGCTCAATTGGCTGACTATTTGGCGATGCTGTTTAGTCAAAAAATTCTGATAATTTTCATGTTTTTTCTTGGGCGGCGATTTGCGATGATAACGCGCTAAATTGGCAATGATTTCAATCTCAGTTTCTGTATAACCAAGTAATTCACCATTGCGAATTAGATAGTAAGAGTGCTTGTGGTGAGACGAATGGCTGACATAATGACCGCAATTGTGCAATATCGCAGCAGCCCAAAGTAGTTGGCGTTCGTCTAGCCCCCAGTTGTGTAGAGTCCCTTGAGTTTGGTCAAATAAACTATGGGCAAATGCTGCCACGCGATCGCTATGTTCTAATTTCACATGGTACTTACTAGCAAGTTTTAAAACATTGCGCTCACGAACCGAACTTTGGTAACGCAGTCTATCTTCAATTAAACCGTGAGAGAGCATCCAGTCTACAACAACACCTTCCCTTAGAGAGCGCTCACACACTGTTACCGACTCAGCGCCCAAAAGGGTCATTGTTTCCTGTAATATTACTGCCCCTGCAAGTATCACTTCAGACCGCTTATCTGGCATACCCGGTATTGCAGCCCTTTCTGAGTTACTCAGTTTTCGCAAGCGATTTACCAACTCCCGCAAGTCTTTGAGACTAAACTGGTAGCCATTGAGAGTGGAGGGGACAACACCTACCTTTTCCCGTGCATTAATCATCGCTAGGGTTTCAATCGTCCCAGCCGTTCCGATCAAACGTGGAGATTCCCCAAACTGTAGGTTTCCTAGGACCTCATCTACAGAACGTTCCAGCATCCCGCGGGCATAGGCTTGCAAATACTGAAACTCGGTGTTGCTGATGGGGTCGGTGGTGATTAACTCCCCAGTTAGCCGAACTGCACCGACTTTGGTACTGGTCAGAGTACGCGGTTCATGACTATCACCTAAAATTAATTCTGTGGAACCACCGCCAATATCAACAATGGTATGGGGCTGGTTATTAAATTCCATCCCCGACAGTACCCCTAGATAGATGCGTCGCGCTTCTTCTTGACCAGAAATCAAGTCAACGCTTAAACCCAACTCCGTTTCTACCTGGTGTAAAAAATCTTTACCGTTGGGAGCTTCTCGCACAGCACTAGTTGCCACTGCAATAATTGTTTCAGCGTTTAAAGTTTTGGCAACTTTTTGGAAGCGTCCTAAAGCGGCGATCGCTTTTTTAATGATCTCTGGTTTCAGGTTCCCTGTAGCCAAATCGCGATCGCCTAGTCTCACAGTATCTTTTTCTCTGGCGATAATGCTAAAAGCTGGTAGTGTCGGGTCTATTTTAACAACTACCATGTGCAGCGAATTTGTTCCTAGGTCAATAGCAGCAATAATCCGATGTCGCTCAACTGATTGAGTTGGAATACTCTCCCAGCTAGCCGAAACTAAATTCAGCATCTAGTTTTCTCTCTTTAATCAGAAATAATGGTAAAAGTGGTGTGTCGGGGTAGTTGGCACTTGTATCTGTTGCAACACACTTGCTCTGGTTAAATAAGCTAAGTATATTCACCCTGCTACTTGTAATTTTAGTGATTGTTTAAACTATTTAAAGTTGCCAGTTGTAGTTATGCTTCTACAAATAGCAAATAACGATATTCTATAGATGTAAAGATGCATTAATTCATTTAACTAAAGTTAAGTTCTTAATTTTTTATTGATTCTATGTTAGGGACGCCAGAACGCAACCAAGAACCTATATGGCTGGTAATTATTCGGCTTCTACGGTGGCATAAACCAGAAGGGCGCTTAATTTTGATGATTCCTGCCCTCTGGGCTGTGTTTTTGGCAGCTTCCGGAAAACCGCCTTTACCTTTGGTTGGCGTGATTATCTTGGGTACTCTCGCTACAAGTGCGGCTGGTTGTGTTGTCAATGATTTGTGGGATCGGGATATTGATCCAGAAGTGGAGAGAACACGCGATCGCCCCTTGGCTTCCCGCGCCTTGTCTGTGAAAGTTGGGATTGTCGTCGCTGTAGTAGCGATGGCATGTGCAGCAGTTCTTGCCTTTTATCTTAACCCTCTGAGTTTCTGGTTATCTGTGGCAGCAGTACCCGTGATTGTGCTTTATCCAGGGGCAAAGCGGATATTTCCAGTGCCGCAACTAGTGCTTTCCATTGCTTGGGGTTTTGCCGTGTTAATTAGCTGGAGTGCGGTGACGCAAAACCTTTCCTCACCGACTTGGCTACTTTGGGGCGCTACTATCCTGTGGACATTGGGATTTGATACGCTTTATGCAATGAGCGATCGCGAAGATGATCGGCGCATTGGTGTTAATTCTAGTGCTCTATTTTTTGGTAATTATGCCCCTACTGCCATTGGAATTTTCTTTGCTGGGACAATTCTCTTACTTGGTTGGTTAGGCGTCTCAATCCACCTTCAGCTTGCTTTTTGGATTAGCTTAGCAATTGCTACTATTGGTTGGATTTGGCAAACTCTGCAATTAAAGCAGCAAGACCTACTTAACCCTATGTATGGTCAGATGTTCCGCCAAAATGTGTGGATTGGTTTTATGTTACTTGCGGGGATGATTGCCGGATCTTTTTAAGATGCGATCGGCTTTGCCGTGCCCCTTGGGCAATCGCTGATCTTTGATCTCTAAGTTCATCAAGCATCTGTGTTGCAGCTTGACGGATAGAAATGATGGCGATCGGTTGCTCTTGTTTATCTAGTTCAATCATCAGCGACAAATGCGCTGATTCATTTACAATACTTTACTTTCCATCTCGGAAGTAAAGTTTATTGTCTTTTACTTTAAATAGCCACTATCGACTGTTAGCCTTTTAATTAAGGAAAGCAACATTTGAGCGTAATTAAATGTGTCTTATGTGCTTGACAAAGCAGAATAATTTTATATTCACTTTAACAGCGCTCATCTAGTTTGTCAGGAATCTCCAAGATATTTATATTTCGCCAACTATACAAACTCAACAAGCCGAACTCACAACCCCGACGATGATGAATCATTACTCTCTTCAATGGATCGAGGCATGGTGCCAAGAAAATGGCTGGACAGATTTGTTTGTCGAACGGCGTAACAACTTCTGGGCTTTTCCTCCAGGCGGAGTAATGCCTGAACCAATTCCATCTAAAGTTCTCAGATCAATTAAAGCCGAAAAGGGATTAACTTTTGAGGAACGCTTGTGGTCGATGTCCGCAGTAATTGGGACAATTCTAGCTGTTCTTTCTACCTTTTGGCTCCAGTCTCCCATGCCATTAGTTTTTGCTTTTGCTTTTAACGCGGTTACAGTGGCTCAATTTGAGCTTGAGGATGCCTAAATTTTTAGCTTAATTGATTGTGATTAATGGGCGATACTGGATTTGAACCAGTGACCCCATCCGTGTGAAGGATGTGCGCTACCACTGTGCTAATCGCCCAAGACTCTCCATAGTATCATAGCTAACGTGCAAACACAATCAAGAACGCGGAAAATGGCGAGATCAAGGAGAATTTCCAAACGAAAATTGTATTAATCACCCTGGGGATACTCATTCCATAAGGTTGTCGTTTCCCTTAAACTCTGGTGATTGCCATTACCCAAAATGAGGTGATCCAGCAGTGGAATTTCTAAAAACTGCGCTCCTGCTAATAACTGGCGCGTCAATTCTATATCTTGCTGGCTGGGTTCAATGTTACCGGAAGGATGGTTGTGGGCAACTATTACCCGCGTTGCTCCTTGACGAATAACTTCTCGAAAAATTTCGCGGGGAGAGGCTAAGGTTTCGGTGGCTGTGCCGATGGTAATCACTTGTGTGCCTAGCAAGCGATTTTTGACATCTAATAGCAGCACTGCAAAACGTTCTTGTGTCTGCCACATTAAATCTTGACTCAGAGCAGCAGCAGCTACAACTGGGCTATCAATCGCTGTACGGTCTAGGGGACGGGATTGAAAGGCGCGTTTCCCTAATTCAATAGCCGCCAGGATAGTTGTCGCCTTGGCTGGGCCAATACCAGGTATTTGCATCAATTCTGCGGGGGTAACTTCTCGGAGAACCGTCAAGGGGTCACGCTGGTGTTTGCCTAATTCGGTCAAGACATATTGTCCCAGACCCACAGCTGACAGTTTTCCTGGCCCTTGACCCGTGCCTAAAAGAATTGCTATTAACTCTGCTGTAGCTAAAATTTTGGGGCCATGGGTCATTAGCCGCTCACGTGGACGTTCATTTGTGGGTATATCGGCAATTCTGAGGCAATAGATCATAGAAAAACTTAGAGAATAATCACCCTAGATGGAACTATTCTTAGTTATCCCTTGTTTGTGTTCGTAATTATATTCACTAGAGAAAATTTTTAATTTTTTTGGCGGCTGTCCACCACCGAAAACAATAGTCATAATCACGGAGACTACCGCTAAGCTACAAGACATTTAAATTGCACAATTATTCATGAGGGCTGTCATGCGTCATTAGTCGAAAGTATTTAGGACTTACGCACACTCTACGAATTCTCGGCGTTCTTCTCTACCAGACGCTGCGCGTTCACGTAGTGTTTCGTAGAGAAGGTGTCTTCTGTGCGATCCGCTGCGCGTTGGCGAAAACTTCTCGTAGAGATGGCGGTTCGATAAATTAAGCTTTTTGGCAACTTTCGCGTAAATCCTGGTATTTACAAAGGACACATGATTAATGACGGTCTTAGCCAGTGAATGTGCAACTTCTTGGACGCACATTAGCTTAACCAGTTCCTTCAAACGCTTTAAATCAGGACTTATTCACTACCTTAAGACGCACAATCGGACACTCCTACCATTGGTACACCATACCAATACGAGCTATGTGCATCCAATATTGTGCTGTTGCTGGGCAACAATCCCAAGGTTTGACAAATTTCGGTTTGAGATTTCCCCAAATCTGCCAGCAACATAACCGCGAAAAATTTCAACTTGAGTGTGATAACTAGATAGTAAACCTTACTTATCAAGGCATTAGACATCAAGTTATGGATTCGCTTCTTGGGACTTCAACTCCTCAGAGGGATCTTCAGGATACTTCTGCAAGTGTTCAAAAAGGAGATCGTCGATGATAAAGATGCATACTGCAAATGATCTCAATCAACAACTGCAACAGCTCGTTGCCGAAGCCTGTTTGCATCCAGCGAGAAGTTTAATGCGGCGGCAAAAACTCACACAGATAGTTCGATTAGTAATGAAATCGGGCAAACTATGGAAGGAAAACACACCTTATTATAAGGATGCTTTACAACAAACTTGGTTGTATTTCTGTCGGAATCCAGAGCAGTATAACCGGGAACGCTGTAGTGTCATCACTTGGCTCGATAATTGTCTCAAATGGCGACTGCAAGATTTCCGTGTTTGGGAAGCAGAGAATCAAGCTAGGGTTATTCATATATCTATGCTAGGGACTGAAGAAATAACTAACAATATTGAAAATTTGCCAGCAGACCCAGAGATTCCACCAATTTTAGAAGAGACTTATCAATGGGCTACTACAGATCCAGACGGAGAATTGACCAGTATTCATGTTAAAGGACGCCCTGACGTGACTTGTCAAATTTTAATCTTGCGGCGACTACCTCCAGAAATCCCCTGGAAAAGTATTGCTAAAGAATTTAACCTCCCCCCGTCAACCGCACCAAATTTTTATAAACGCGAATGCCAGCCTCGCTTGCGAAATTTTGCAATCAGGCAAGGGTATCACGAAATTTTAAATTCAAGCAGAGATAACTGAAATAGAGGAATACAAATTGAAACGAAGGTAAACCACTATGAGTCATATTACCGAGAATATAGAAATAAAATCTATTCCGATGGCGATCACGGAGACAGCATTGAGAATAGCACGTCAATTTGCTGGGCAACAGACAACTTTAGAAAAAAAAAGACAGGTTTATCTTAATACTTTGGCAGTGTGTGTTGTCAATGACTATATGGAAATGATGGACATCGCAACTGATTTAAAAGGTAGCGACAGTTGGAATCCAGCTATGCGCCTTTATAGCGATGTAGCAGACTTGAAGTTAATTAAATTAGGTTATCTAGAATGTCGCCCCATGGGGTATAGTGCCCCAATTTGCAACATTCCAGCAGAAGTACCGGACGATAGGATCGGCGTAGTAGTAGTTAAGCTTGATACTGAACTTCAACAAGCAACTCTATTTGGGTTTGCGAAAACAGTAATAGCTGGTGAGTTGCCCATCAATGAATTGCAAAGCATTGACGACTTACTTGCACATCTAGATCACCTCGAGTGCAATCAGAGTGAAATTAAACTCAGTCATTGGTTGCAGAATATTTTTGAGGCAGATTGGCAGTCTTTAGAAGAAATTTTACTTCCCAAATCACCACAACTAGCTTTTCGTTACAGAAGTGGAGTTACGCGGGGGAAGTTGGTTGACTTAGGAATACAATTGCCAAATCAATCAGTGGCACTGATTGTTACACTTACACCAACGAACTCAGTAGAAATCCAACTGAAGTTGCAGGTACATCCTAATAGAGAACAAGCCTGTTTACCTGAAAATCTCATTGTGAAGGTACTAGATGAAAAAGGGGTTGCTGTTATGGAAGCCCATGCTAAAAGTACCAACGCTCATATAATACTTGAATTCAGTGCTCAACTTGGAGAACGCTTTAGTATTAGGTTAGAGCTAGGGGATACTAATATTACCGAAAAATTTATTGTTTAAGTACATGCATTAATCGGTTGCTAACGATGCAGAAATTGGTTGTCTTGAAGTTAGACGGTAATTTGAGTGAGGGAGTGAAAGCCACGCTGGAGATTGGGGGAGAAGGAGATCGCGCCACTACGGAAATTCGAGGATACCTGACCCCAAAGCCAGAACTAATTACACACTATAACCTATGGCGGGCGACCTACAGAGGGTTGGAAAATTTTCGCATCACGCCTATAAATATTAGTATTGCAAGTACTCGTAGCGAGCAGGTTAAAAACTGCCGTAAATTAGGTGAGAATTTGAGCGAACAAATGAATAGTTGGCTCAATTGTGAATCGTTTCGCCCACTAAAGGAGAAACTACTTAAACAATTAACATCTGATGATAGGATACGGGTACTGATTAAAACCGACGAGATTTGGTTGCGACGGCTCCCTTGGCAGTTATGGAATTTCTTTGAAGATTACTCTCAAGCAGAAGTTGCCTTAAGCGCCCCAGAATATGAAAGTTTGCCGAAATTAAAAACAGTTTCTTTTAAAGAGAAGGTAAAAATCTTGGCAATTCTGGGTAATAGTCAGGGAATCTTTATTGAGAAAGATAGAAACCTATTGGAAATATTACCAGATGCAGAAATAACTTTTCTGGTAGAACCACAGCGCAACCAGTTAAATGAACAACTTTGGGAACAAGACTGGAACATCTTATTTTTTGCAGGTCATAGTTCCAGCCACGAGGATGGTAAGAGCGGCAATATTTATATTAATCAAACAGATTGCTTGACAATTGATGAACTAAAGTATGCTCTGTTGAAAGCTGTAAGTAAGGGGTTGCAGTTAGCTATTTTTAATTCTTGTGATGGCTTAGGATTAGCACATCAACTAGAAGACTTGCACATCCCACAAATCATTGTTATGCGGGAGCCAGTGCAAGACTTTGTGGCACAAGAATTCTTAAAAAATTTCCTCAAAAGATTCTCTGATGGTGAATCTATGTACTTAGCAGTACGAGAATCAAGGGAAAAATTACATGGTATTGAAGATAAATATCCTTGTGCGGTTTTCTTACCTGTAATTTGTCAAAATCCAGCAGCTGTACCACCAGCTTGGAAAGATTTTCTGATAAACCCACAAATAGAAACTAGCAAGCCGCAAGTAAATAAATATATAACTCAAGCGCAGTTTCGGTGGCGTAGTGTTCAAGTAGTGCTGTTATCTAGTTTGATTGTTACTGGTTTGGTAATGGGGGTGCGATCGCTTGGTTTATTGCAGTCATCTGAACTAAAAGCTTTCGACCACTTGATGGGGCTACGTTCAGAGGAAAAACCAGATTCGCGTTTTTTAATAATTACTGTTGATGAAGCGGATATTCAGTATCAGAATCGGATGAAAATGAATATGCGATGGTCACTATCAGACCAAGCACTCGCACAATTATTAAAAAAACTAGATCAGTATCAGCCAAGAACTATCGGCTTAGACATCTATCGTGATTTCCCTGTAGACTCCGATAACGCAGATTTAGCAACTAGGCTAGCAAAAGATAAACGCCTTTTTACCGTATGCAAAGTTTCTGCGGCTCTTGATGGTGCGCCAGAAGGTACTCCTCCAGCACCTGAAGTTCCAAAAGAACGCCAAAGCTTTAGTGATTTTGTTGCAGATGATAATGACATAGCCCGCCGTCAGCTTTTGCATTTAACACCTCCTTTAACATCTCCCTGTGCGGCAGAATATTCTTTTAGCCTCCAAATCGCGCTTCATTATTTGGAGACTAAAGGTATCAAGTCATATATTAACCCAGACGGTAACTTGCAGATTGGCAACGTCGTATTTAAACAATTAAAATCTCATACTAGCGGCTATCAAGGAGTCGATGCATCGGGTTATCAAATCCTAGCAAATTACCGTTCGCTTTCTTCTTTTCAAAACATTGCTCAGCAAGTATCTCTTAGAGATGTTCTTAATGACCGGATTAACTCCGAATTAATTAAGTTGTTGAAAGAGCGAATTATTTTGATTGGTGTTATTGCTCCAACAACTACTGATTATTGGAAGACTCCCTATAGTGCTAAAGTAGGGGCTAATCAAAAGCTGATACCGGGAGTCTTTGTTCAAGCTCACATGATCAGCCAGATCCTGAGTGCCGTTCTGGATCATCGACCTTTACTTTGGTGGTGGCCTACTTGGGTTGAAGTACTCTGGATATGGGTATGGTCATTATTGGGAGGAATTTTAGCGTGGTATATTCGGCACCCAGTGCGTCTTGGGGTAGCTGGAGTAATAATGCTATTGTCATTATTTGGTATATGTTTTGGCATTTTTACGCAGGCTGGATGGATACCATTTATCCCAGCAGCACTGGCATTAATAGTTACACAATTAGCGGTTGTGTCTAGAGATGTTCATAATCGGTAACTTTTAGTAGCAAACTTTTATATATTTAGCTTCATGATGTTATTATGTCAGTATTTACACGGGTATAAACATCATAAAAACATCATGCTACGTTGCAAACATTGAAAAAAAATATATAATTTATCATTTCCAGTGGAGTAAAGGATCTCTACAATTCTTTGCTTAGCTCAAAATTATATATATTTGAGCGCAAATTACATCAAGCATTTTATCCAAAAGGGGAAGGGGAAAGAGAAAAAGGTAAAAAGCGAGTTGAATTGTGGACGACCATTATCATACTTTGCCCTTTTTCCTCTTATTTAGAGTCTATATTTACCATAATTTTATAGTTTTATATTGTAGTTAACATTAGTAAATTGCTATGAAAATAGTAAAATACTGCAATGTTTTTCATAGCTACTTATAAAACTTTAGTGTGTTCAGAATTTATTATTACTGCAAGGCTAAAGTTTGTTTCTTCTATGTCATTGACGTTTATATTCCTTTTGCAAAAGGACTATCTTTTCGATGAAACTTACTTGCATTATTCCTTTAGTACTTCTGGGATTGATAAGTTGGCCTTCATTCGTTTCGGCACAAATCGCTCAATCAGCTAACCAACCCCTTGTTAATACGCTTAGCCAATCTAATCGTCCAAAATTTCCAGATAACGGCGCACCTACTGGACGTCGAAAAGGGGGAACAAGCCGTGATAGTTGCTCTCCTTTAAAGACACCGATTACTGCTTTAGTTCCTGGTGAAGAAATTGCAAATGAATCAAAATCTTTTTTGACGTTTACCATTTCTGAATATCCAACTTTTTGGGTATATGTGCCTGAATTAACTACAAAGACTAGTTTTGGGGAATTCTTACTTCAAGATGAAAATGATAAAAATATCTACAAAACATTTCTATTACTACCACAAAAGGCTAGCGTTGTCGGCATTAAATTACCACAAAATTCACAGTACGCTCTCAAAATAAACAAAAAATATCAGTGGTATTTTAAAGTTTTCTGCGGCGATCCCCAGCAAATATCAGAGTATTTTTATGTAAAAGTATGGATACAACGTGTGCCTTTAAATTCTCATCTTGGAAGTCAATTGAAAAGGACACAATCCAGAGAATATGCTATCTATGCTCTTAACCAAATTTGGCAAGATGCTTTAACTAATTTAGCTACTCTGCATCGTGATAATCCCAACTCACGCATTTTTACAGAGGATTGGACACTGTTGTTAAAAAATGTTGGTTTAGCAGAACTTGCAACAGCGCCGATTGTGGAACTTGAGAGTTCCACAATCGGCGCTGTTAATCAATAAAAGTAAAATCATAAGTATGGTGAGAAATTGGTCAGTATTATTGCGATCGCAACAATCTTGTTCAAGATGGTTGACGTTTTTTTTGCTGCTCATCGGAACAGCTATACTGTGCATTTTTAGTTCACCGACTTTAGCAACTCTTTCTCATATCAGCCTAAATGTTCCACAAACTAAGATGCAAAACTCACCTGCTCTAAGTCAACGCTTAGTAGAACAGGGTAAAATTTTCTATGAAGCGGGTCTATTTACTGAAGCACTTAAGGTTTTGGAACAGGCTGCTGTTGGCTTCGACAACACAGGAGATCAACTTAACCAAGCTATAGCGTTAAGCAATCTTGCCTTGATTTATCAGCAGCTTGGCAAACAGACGCAAGCCGAACAAGCAATTAGCCAAAGTCTCAATCTGTTACAGAATTTAGATAGCTTGAAAGACCGTGCTGCAATTATGGCACAAGCTCTAGATGTACAGGGAAAATTACAATTAGCGAAAGGACAGACTGAAGTCGCGTTGTCCACTTGGCAAAAAGCTGCTAAGATTTATCTGCAAATAGGTGATCAAGAGACACTAACTCGTAACCGCATTAACTCTGCTCAAGCGATGCAGACTTTAGGACTTTATCGCCAAGCACAAAAAACTTTAACTGAAGTTCAGAAAACCTTTACTACTCTTCCAGATTCATTACTCAAAGTTGCTGGACTACATAGTCTTGCTAATGTCCTACGAGTTATTGGTGATTTAAATGCATCTCGAACAGTTTTAGAACAGAGTTTAACTTTAGCAAAAAAAATACAATCTCCAACAGCTATAGCTGATAGCTTCCTCAGTTTAGGTAATACAGCCTTTGCTAAAGGAAAAACTCAACAAAGTGTAGGGAATACAGACTTTGCTCGACAAGAATTTCAAGCTGCTTTAAACTTTTATCAGCAAGCTGTTATAAACGCATCAGCGACTACGCGCATTCAAGCACAGCTAAATCAACTTAGCCTACTTCTAGAAATTTTCCACAAAAAAGAAACCGCAGATACGTTAAAACAAGCTTTACTCTTGTGTGACCAAATTTTGTCTGAAATTAATAAACTGGTTCCTAGCCGGAACTCAGTATATACTCGTATTCAATTCGCCTCCATTTTAATTGACTTAACACAGAAAACGAATACACCTATTTTTTCCAATTTAAATATTGCTCAACTCTTATCTACTGCCATACAGCAGGCGCAAAGCCTCAAAGACCAGCAAGCCCAATCTTATGCTCTTGGAACATTGGGTCGGCTGTATGAAAAAAATAAGCAATTAGCTGATGCTCTAGAACTAACGGAAAAAGCCTTATTTATTGCTCAAACTATTGATGCATCAGACATAACATATCAGTGGCAATGGCAGCAAGGACGTTTATTCAAGCAACAAGGAAATATTAAAGCTGCGATCGCGGCATATAATACAGCTTACAAAACTCTAGAATCTCTGCGTGGCGATTTGGTTGGTACCAATCCAGACGTCCAGTTTTCTTTCCGGGAAAGTGTAGAACCTCTGTATCGAGAGTTAGTTGAGTTGCAGTTGCGAGCAGAGAATATACGAGGGGATCAACAAACTAGCCAATACAATCTTAAACAGGCACGTAAAGTTATTGAGTCGCTCCAGCTTGCGGAACTGAATAACTTCTTTCATTCACCTTGTTTAGAACCAATTGTAGAGATTGACAAAGTGGTGGAGCAGGATAAAAAAGCAGCAGTTATCTATCCAGTTATTTTGCCAGACCGTTTCGAGGTTATCCTTACCTTACCTAATCAACAATTACATCACTATAGTACCAACATACCTCAAGAGAAAGTAGAGAGTACTGTTGCTTTACTACGGAAATCTTTAACAGATGTTAGCGCTACTTATGAAGTCAAAGAACAGTCGCAAAAAATATATGACTGGTTAATTCGACCAGCTGAAACTGAATTATCTAATAGTGGCATTACTACTTTAGTTTTCGTACTAGATGGGGAATTAAGAAATATCCCAATGGGGGTTCTTTACAATCCTCAGCAAGATAAATATCTCATGGAAAAATATGCGATCGCTCTAACTCCTGGTTTACAATTATTTAATCCTAAACCTGTGCAAAAAATACAATTAAATGCTTTAATTGCTGGAGTGGGAGAGGCGCGTTCGATAGAAGGGCGAAAATTCTCACCCTTGAAAAATGTAGCACAGGAATTAAAACAAATTCAGGCAGAAATTCCCAAAAGTCAAGAACTCTTAAATCAGAAGTTTATCAATAGCAATCTGCTACATAAGTTGCAAACAGTTCCTTTCTCTGTGGTTCACTTAGCAACTCACGGTGAGTTTAGTTCCGATCCAGAAAAAACTTTTCTTCTCACCTGGGATAAATTACTTAAACTTAAGCAATTTGATACGTTACTGCGAGTTAGTGATAACAAAATGTCTAGCAACATTGAGTTATTGGTCTTGAGTGCTTGCAAAACTGCTCTTGGTGATAAGCGAGCTGCTTTGGGATTAGCTGGCATAGCTGTACGAGCAGGCGCACGCAGTACAATAGCAAGTTTGTGGTCGGTGGATGACCAATCTACTGCTCAACTTATGAGTGAGTTTTATCACGAGTTAAAAACTGGAATCAATAAAGCCCAAGCACTCCAGCTTGCCCAACTTGCTGTATTTGCTAAGGAAAAAAGTCCTTATTTTTGGGCACCTTATGTGCTGTTAGGAAATTGGCTTTAAATCCCGAATTCCCCATGCCCAAAAACTCCATCCCGCAAGTGGCGTGGAGTTTTTCATTGTTGATGAGAAACATGACAGGCAACAGGATTGTGCCATGAAGTACGAATATTAGCAGTGGGTACATTAGCTGTAAGTACCACTTCTCCCTTTTGGTTTGTTACCCAGCCACTCGCTTCCACAATGCGTTCTGGCATAGTGGTAGTTGGTTTGATGGTAACAGATGAACTGTTGCGATCGCTGCTAGGCTTGAGGGATACCCAACCTACTTCCACTGCATCAGGAGTGAGAATATCTTTAGTTGGGTTAGAAGGTAAACCCCCGCGTCCAGTAATGATAAAACTACTTTGAGCATAACCTGGACTATCGCAGACTTGTGCTACTTTAGTCTCTACTTGTATTGTTGGCAATTCAACTAAACCAGTATTGGGGTTAATTGTAGGTGTGTTGAGTTCTATTGTGCCATTTAAAGTTGGGTTTGTTTGCGAAATAGCAGTGATGTCATTTGTGCTTAACTTACGTGGGTTTAAATCTAGGCGACGTAATCTCTTAAGTTCTTGCCGACTTAGGGGGGCAATGCCAAAAATTCCAGCGGTACTAATGGTAATTTTCCCACCACTGCCGCTAAATGCATTAGCAGTAATATCATTATTTTCACCAGCAGCGGCGACGATGAAGCCCGACGGAGCATTGATGATAATGTTTCCACCATTTCCAGGTTTTTGATTTGTGCCCGCGCTAGTAGTAATTTCACTCTCATGCCGCATTAGTAATAAGTCTGCAATGTTAAAATTGATGTTACCGCCATTACCAGAAAGAGCATTTGCTTGAATAGTACCCTGATCGAGATGCACGGAGTTAGCAGTAATACTAATAGTGCCAGCCACACCCCCCTTTCCAGCACCAAAAGTTTCTGCACTAATTCGTGCCCCATCCCGAAGAATTAACTGTCCAGTTTTAATCATGAAGTTGCCTCCAGCACCGCTAACTTTTGGGTAGACTTCAGCGCCCAAATTAGCGGTAATTTCCCTAAATGAGGTTCCGATTCCACTCAGTTCCACCAACTCAGATCCATTCACTAGCAACGTACCCCCCACTTCTGTTCCCAAGGTACTAGCCTCAATCTGAGAACCACTAGTCAAACTAATCCGCCTACCTTGGATTTGGATATCACCGCTACCATTTCCACTTGCATCCACCACCGCCTGTTGAGATAGTTTAATGTCCCGGAAGTTCTGGATTCTGGAATCATAACTTAAGGAAAAACCCTTATTTGTAGGGGTGAGTCTAACTAGACCCTCACCTGCAACGCTACCGAGCTCGATCCGTCCCCCAGCAGTCTTAAGCGTTGCCCCTTCTAAACTGATATCGCCACCCACTAAAGCTAAAGTTTGATTCGGTTGTACTCGGAGAGCATTTTCTGTATCGATCAGTTTGTTTGTTCTCCTAATCCCCTGACCATCTCCTTGTACCATAATCGAACCAGGATTTACACCATACTGCAAACCTATTGGTACATTAATACTTAATAATAGAGGTGCAGACTGAGGATTTATAGCACTAAACTCCAAGTTATCTGGAAACTTCAAGCTACTGCCAGTACTTGCTAAAAACGAGCCACCGATATCTAAACGCGCATTCCGTCCAAAGATAATCCCATTTGGATTAATCAGAAATAAGTTGGCTGTACCATTGGCTCGGATTAATCCATCAATGTTAGATACTGAAGTACCTGTTACTCTGCTAATAATATTTTGAATGTCCCCAATATTATTAAAGGAAGCAGTAGAACTAGTCGGGACAGAGAACTCCTTAAAACTGTGAAACAGGTTGCTACCAGCTTGTGTTCCTCCTGTAATGTTGAAGGTGTTACTATCCTGTGTAACGTTGGAGTTAATAGGTAGAGTGCCATCTGAGCTAATTTGAGCGATCGCACAATTTCCAGACAAAACGCTGACGCCCATTGCGATACTCAACAAAGCACTCCAACGAGTAAAACCCCAAGCGGACATTGCACGCCTCCATCATTAGAAGTACCAAAGTTTAGTTAAACACGAATCAAGTTACTAGCCATCTATTACTTAACAACAAGATTGTGAAGTTTTGTAAAAAGTATAGATTATGACGAAAAAATTTTTTTTTGGACAGATATCACAATAGAGGCAATAAAGCTAACAGCTAGAGTTTGTCAAAAATTCGCCAAAGCGTTAGCTCAGTGCTATTAATAACAGCGCTCAGATAAGTGCCTTTGTTCCAACATCAGCTTATGGCTTAGCTTGGTTAACACTATTATCAACAATCTAGACAATCTGAAATACTCGCGCGTTCAGTGCCAAAAGTTCGTCTCAGAGGCTTCCCAGATTGTCTAGATCTACTATTGACCTTTCACATTATTATCTTTGAGTTAAAAGGAAAAATCAGATGGCTATAACCTCGATACCAGTCACAACAAATGTACTCCCAGATCTGAATGCTAACGTCAAAGCAAATGACATCCCAAAGAGCTTAGTTACAAATGTGAAAAATGATCTGCTGGAATCTGACATCGTTCCAACTAAAACAGCTCGAAAATTGGAAACCGCTATCTTGGAGTCAGGGCCCCGGAAGGGAGCTGGTCGAATTGTTGGTACACCTGAGGACGATTTCCTGGCAGGCACTGTTGATAGTGATCAAATTTTTGGCAATGCTGGCAACGATATTATCATATCTCTGGGCGGTGACGACCAAATCTTTGGTGACAATGGAGCTGACTTAATAGTTAGTGGAGATGGAAGCGACAACATTGAGGCCGGGAGCGGTGACGACCAAGTATTTGGTGATGCTGGGAATGACGTTATTAATGGCGGCGATGGCGTTGACGTCATCAATGGGGGTGACGGCAATGACCGCATCATTGGTGGCAATGGGGGTGACCGAATCTTCGGTGATGCTGGCAATGACAATATCAATGGTAATGCTGGAAATGACAACATCAATGGTGGAGATGGCGCAGACATAATTTATGGTGATGCTGGCAATGATCGAGTTTTTGGGGGTTCTGGAGACGACGATGTATTTGGTAACGCCGGTAACGACTCGCTCAACGGTGATGCAGGAGATGATCTTGTTGAGGGCGGGGCTGGTAACGATACAATTTTTGGTGGAACTGGATTTGGAGATGACACCCTTAGTGGTGGAGATGGCATAGATTTATTAATTGGTGGAGCCGGTAACGACTACCTCTCTGGTGGTAAGGGAAATGATCGGCTCATTGGCACTGAACCCTTCGCCTCAGGATTTGGATTCGATAGTGGCGAAAGTGATACCTTAACCGGTGGCGCAGGCAGTGATACCTTTGTCCTCGGAGCCGGAACTCAGATTTTTTATCGTAATGGTGGTCAGAGCGACTTTGCACTTATCACTGACTTTAATATTAATCAGGATCTGATTGAACTACCACTAGCAACTAAGCCTAGTAACAATTTCACTGAGATCGGTGATGCTGGACAGTTTACCTTTGATGCTAAAGTGATTCCAAACGGTTCACAGCAGCTTAATTCTATCAGTGGAAAACTCTCTGATGCGAATGATGTTGACCTGTATCAAATCACTATAGCTGATGGAGCAACGTTTTCTGCTACAACAGTAAATACTGGTACTACAATTGATACGCAGTTGTTCCTATTTGACTCCAATGGTCTTGGGGTGTTTGGAAATGATCAAGCTGGCTTCACTTCTCAATCCACATTGCCAACAGGATTAGGATTACAAGCTGGAACCTACTTTCTGGCTATCTCTAGTTTCAATAATGATCCCGTTAGTAATGGAGGTCTGATTTTTCCTGACTCTCCATTCGATCAAGTTGTTGGCCCAACTGAGGTTGGCGGTAATTTACCTCTTAACGGTTTCACATTCGGAGGTGGTGATTTCTCAAATGGGGACTACAAAATTAACCTAACTGGGGTTCAGTCTACTCCTCTGTTGAGCTTGGGTGCTTCTCCTACTGGTCTTCCTCCAGGAACAGCAATATCTTTTCAAGATGACGTCATTGCGATTGTTCAAGGAGTTTCAATTTCAGATTTTAGTAGTGGCTTTGCTTTTGTTTAATTATCTCAAAAGACTGACAGTCCATCTTTAAAAAGGATACTGCCAAAAACTGATACTGCTATTGTCTATATATCGTGAGTGTTTCAATATGCAGTTAAAGGCGTTTTTGATTGACTTGAGAAAAGCTGGTTAGTCAAAAATGCCTTTTACCTAAATAGGACTTACGCAACTGGCATACAAGGCTTCTGGTATAAGAGTCAAGAGTCAAGGTTTTTTGGACTTTTGACCTTTGACTCTGGACAACCTCTGGCGTTAAAAATATGACACTTGCGTAAGTCCTGCTAAATAGTAAACAAGCTAGCTGCTTTCAATTGTCTATTTGAGATTGCTTTCATTGGTTTAAATGTAGAAGGAAAAGCATGTTAAAAAACTTCTGGTACGCTTGTGAATTAAGCTCAGCTATTACAAGTAAGCCCAAGCGTGTAACTATGCTAAACCAAGAATTTGTCTTGTACCGCAACTCTCAAAAAGAGGTAGTTGCTCTCAATGATGTATGTCCTCATCGCGGTGCAGCTCTATCTAATGGCTGGGTGGAGGACGACTGTATCCGCTGCCCTTATCATGGTTGGAAATATCAAGCGGACGGTACTTGTATTAAAATTCCTGCCAATCAGCCTGGTGTGCCTATCCCTAAGAGAGCACGCATAGATACTTACCCAGTTCAAGAAAAATACGGTTTTGTCTGGCTGTTTTGGGGAGATATCCCTGAGAAAGAACGTCCCCCCCTTCCATCACTTCCCGAATTTGGTGCTCCTGGTTGGCGTGCTGTTTATGGTCAATTGCATTGGAATACTCACTACACTCGCGTATTAGAAAACGCCATTGATATCTCTCATGTCCCCTTTATTCATGTTAATTCTATCGGCAGTGGCATTGCAGATCAGCCAAGGATTGAAGAGTACGATGTCAGTATAGGAGAGTGGAGTGGGAGTGCTACTGTCACAGCAAGTCAGTCCAACAAAACTAAAGGCTTCTGGAAAACTATTCTTAGCAAACAAGGCTCACGTCCCCTGAGCGTAACCCTCTCTTTTTACATGCCTAACATTAGTCGGCTGGAATTTGGCTTTTCTATCGGTCATTTTAGAATAATTCTCTTTATTATTCACGTACCGATTGACGATCGCACAACCATGAGCAAGTGGATCGTTCTCCGCAACTTTATCACTGTACCCTTGGCTGATGGGGATGCGCGTAAACGGGCTTTAAAGACCATGCTGGAAGATAAGCCAATAATTGAGTCCCAAAACCCCAAAATCATACCCAATGATTTGACTAGCGAACTTCACGCACCCTCTGATAACTTATCGATTGCTTATCGGAAACTACGCAAAAAATGCCTGGACATGGGGTGGGGAATGGAATCTCATCTGAGCCAATCAGACTACACAAATAGTCATGTAGCGGAACCTTCCCAGGATTTAGCGATCGCAAAAGTTTTTTAGTCTAAAAAAGCCAGCATCAGTTATTGTTTGGCAAAACAAACTTTGAGCTATAAACCACTCTTCAAGAATTGAGTCTAAGAAAATTAGCACTTTGTGAAAGAATTATGGCGGCTTTCTTATATCCAATTTATACAGTAGCTACTTTAGGGTTAGCGTTGTGGGGAGTTAGCTTATTTCAACAATCACACCAAATAAGCACAATTCTGCTGATTATCGTGCTAGTTGGAATGACCTATGACAACCTGATTGTTTCCGCAGGTCGCCTGATTGATGAAGGGGCTTTGCTGAAATTTCTTAACCGCTTGCGCTTTTTATTCCATAATTTATTTGTACCACTGTTAATAGTAGTCGCTGTCAAACTAGCTTGTAATGCAGGCGTGGTCTGGGCAAGCAACCCGATTGTGTGCAAAGGCTGTTGGGCGATCGCTACCGGGATGGTTGCATTTGGGTTAGTGAGTGACTTTAGACAACTGGAACTGACACCAACAACTTTTGCTGGCACCTTACGCTACAAACCTAAAAGTTGTGGAGCACCGATTCTGACCATTTTGACGGCCTTATTAGTAGCTGTAGCAGGATTTTATATCTGGCAGGAAACACAATGGCTGTGGATGTTCGTCGGAACCCTGATCATGCTCTTTGGTAATGCTTTGCCTGGACGCATTTTTGGCCCTCTCGTCGGTTCGGCAGTTGATTGCATATTTATCGTGGGGCTATTGGCAACAGAGCTAATAATAATGCATTGATCTCACATCCATTGATTACATCAGGAGGAAAAAATGTTAAAAAACTTCTGGTACGCGTGTGAATTTAGTTCCGCTATTACAAGCAAGCCCAAGCGAGTTTCTTTATTGAATCAGGAGTTTGTCCTGTATCGCAACTCTAAAGCAGAGGTAGTTGCTCTCGACGATGTATGCCCCCATCGCGGCGCTGCTCTATCCAATGGCTGGGTGGAAGATGATTGTATTCGTTGTCCCTACCACGGTTGGAAATATCAAACGGATGGGACTTGTATTCAAATTCCCGCTAATCAGCCTGGTGTCCCTATCCCCAAGAGAGCTCACACAAACGTTTACCCAGTTCAGGAAAAATACGGTTTTATCTGGCTGTTTTGGGGAAATCTTCCTGAAAATGAACGTCCTGCCCTACCATCATTTCCTGAAGTCAAAAATCCAGCTTTGCGACCTATCCAATTTGAGTTTAAATGGAATGCTCACTACACTCGTTTAGTAGAAAACTCAATTGACCCCGCTCATTCAGCCTTTGTTCATGCTAATTCCTTTGGTAGTGGTATGGCCCAAGAACCGGAGCTTCCGAGCTACGAAATCCGTTTGGAAGAGTGGGGCGCTACTAGCTTGATCAATCTTAAGCAGCACAAGCCCAAAGGCTTTTTTTGGAGCTATACTCATCGCAAAGATTGTCCAGAGATCAAGACAATACGTACTTTCTACATGCCCAACATTATTTACAGTGATTTCGCAAGGTTTATCACTTTTGTTGCCCATGTTCCCGTTGATGATAACACCACCCTTTCTAAATTCATCCAGTTTCGTAGTTTTTTAACCCAGCCTTGGGCAGATAGCATTTTCCGCAAGTATAGTTTGAAGATCAACCAAGAGGATAAGCTAATAGTCGAATCTCAATACCCCCAAGTAGTACCCGACGATTTGACGGCGGAAATTCATACCCCCTCTGATGCTTTATCTCTTGCCTATCGCAAACTACGCAAGAAATGCCTAGACATGGGTTATCATCCTGCTAGAGAAAAAATAACGCATTGATCACAGAACCACATCTGTTGTAGGGGCAATTCATGAATTGCCTCTACTTGCATGGTCGAAAATAGCTGTAAGGAAAAATAAAGCGGTTGTCTTTAACGCTACTTAGAGGATAAAGCTCAAAAATTAAGAGCGATCGCAAACAAAAAAGCGAACTGACCACCTGGCATGATTTATCATGACAAAGCGCCAGATTCAGCACACCCTGAAACTCCAGGAACTAAACCTGTTTGCAGACATTAAATACCTCAGACAACCAAGAACAAGAGCAATGGCTAAAAACTTTCATAGTAATTCACAACTTCCCTCAGATATATCAACTCCTATCGGTCGTACAGCAAAGCCAGGTTCTGAGTTCTACTCTATTTTTTGTGAACAAGAAGTTTTAGGGATAATTCATGCATTAGAAGTTAGACGAGAAATCCCTCTAAAGTATTCTTATAAAGGTAGAGGTGCAAAAATTTGGGATAATTTTTATCTAAAATATATTATTCCTAAATGGTATCGAACATCAAGTGTGGAAATTGACCTTTTAAAAAAGAACTTTGAATATATTAATGGCAATATACAAAACTGTAAAAAAGTAAATATTATAGATGTAGGCTCAGGGAATTCATATCCAGTCAAAAATTTTATCTCTAGACTTAATCAATTGAGTAAAATTAATCAATATATTGCGTTAGATATCAGCGCAGAGTTACTTAGTTTATCCAGAAAAAATTTTAAGAAATGGTTTCCATTAATCGATTTTGATAGCTACACAATTGATATAGAAAATAGTTGTCTCCCCAAAAAGTTGTTAAAAAACCAAGCAAACCCTCAAAATAACGATATAGCAAATATAATTTTGCACTTAGGTGTGACAATTGGTAATCATCAAAATAGAAGTCAAGTACTCCAAAACTTTCGAGACAGCATGAGGAAGAATGATTTTTTGGTATTTACTAACGAAACTGGTTCTAATTCCAAATGGGATGGCAGCGTTAGAGGTGGCTGCAAATATCATGCAGAGGAAATATATGGATGGATTAAAAACAAGATTGGGATTAAATCTGAAGATTGTGAACTTGTGAGAAAGTATGATTTAGAAACAGACAGCATAGTTGCCAATATGAAACTCCATCATAATTACACTATAAATTTTAGTGGGATGGGAATAAATAAGAATATTGAACTTTTCAAAGGTGAAGAGATTACTATTTGGAGACATCATAAATATGAAATACCTGAACTTTTGCAAGAAATAGAACGAGCTGGATTACAACTAGTTCACTATAGTATTGACAAGTACTCATCACGGATTATGGTGATTTGTGAAGTTGCTAGGAACTAATTCAGTTACATTGCCTCCTACTATCAGTTTTGTTCAGCAGTTTCGCGCTCCTGACTAGTCTAAACTCCACGGGAGCATCCCGTTTTGGCGAATCGCCCTGCGCTAAGGCGCACGCTACGCGAACAGACTATAAGTCTGGGGCTACACAAACTAAACCCACCTTTCCTTGCGGAACGCTACGCGAACGTGGGTTTCAAAGAGTCCGCGAAGGCGGACTTCTCTGCAAGACGCTATTCGCGAACGTTGGTATAGCCGCGATTTCCAATCGCCAGGTATTTCTTCCAAAAGTGGATGCTCCCAAACTCCACTAAGGCGTCACAATGCCAAATAGCTGCGATCGCAATTAGGATTTTTCCTCAATCAATAATCCATTTACGTAAACTTTCTTTGAATTGTCTATGCTATTAATCCTCTTATCCTTGTATGAGCCTCCACCTTCAGTGGTCTTGCTTACATTATTTATGCCTTCTTTAAGAGTTATTATCTGAGCGTCAGGATAAGCCATACAAGATTGGCAATAACCTCCTAATACAGTCTCCATTTGCACTGGAGTTATTTCATGCATAAATAGCTGTACATTAGGAAAATGAAAGTTGAAATCTATTATTTTAGTCATTGTTTTAGTTTTCTATATTAAAGGCAAAGCAAACATATCTAAATGCTAGATTTCTTTAACTCTAAAAATTTCGAGTGGATTTGATTGTTCATAATTCATGAGTTACTAAATAATATAATGTTCTCTAGTGTTGAATTTATTTTAAATTGAAACATCTTTCTTGAGAAAGAAACCCGCAAATGGTATGGGAGGAATGTAAAAAACCATGACATTAATTTTAGCTCTCGATTTTGGTGGAACTAAACTAGCAGCGGCGGTAGTAAATGTTGATTCTAGAAAGTGGTTGGGTTATGAACGTCGTCTGTCGCCAGCAAAAGCAGATGCTAGTACTGATTTAGAAATTATGCGATCGCTTATTTACTCTGTGCTGCAAGGAACCAAACCAGATGCGATCGGTGTCAGCTTTGGGGGGCCAGTAGATGCTTCTACAGGAACGGTACGACTATCTCATCATGTTGTTGGATGGGAAAATATTCCTCTCAAACACTTATTGGAGGATGAATTTGGTGTTCCAGTTGGTGTAGATAACGATGCTAATGTGGCTGCTTTAGGCGAACATCGCTTTGGTGCAGGTCAAGGATACGATAGTCTGTTTTACATCACAGTCAGCACAGGTGTGGGTGGTGGTTGGATACTCAACGGTAAACCTTGGCGGGGTGCAGGTGGGATGGCTGGTGAAATTGGACATATAGTTGTAGATCCCGTTGGCCCAGTATGTTTGTGTGGTAAGCGAGGATGTGTAGAACGTTTGGCGTCAGGGCCCTATATAGCACAAAATGCTAGGGAAATTTTGGAAACCGAACCGCACAGACGCGGAGGACTCAGAGATGGAGAGGTTTTAAGGGGCTTGGTGGGGGGTAATTTAACGTTGCTGACGGGACAGTTGGTAGCTGAAGCTGCGACGGCTGGGGATGATTTAGCGAAGGAAGTTTTGCACAAGGCTGCTTGGGCACTGGGTGTGGGTATTGGCAATGTGGCGAATTTGATGAATCCGCAGCGCTTTGTGTTGGGAGGCGGTGTGACGAAGGCGGGGAAGGATTTTTGGCAAGTGGTGCGTCAGGTGGCGCAAGAGACGGCTTTACCAGAAGTTGATTTTGAGATTGTCTCGGCGATTCTGGGGGATGATGCACCATTGTGGGGCGGTGTAGCGATCGCTTCAGGGATTTTGAAAATAGTGGGATAGGTTCCAGTTTTAATGAATTTGAGAAGGAGAACGCATATATCCCTTCAAACGACCGATTTTTTGATATCCAGAATTCTCAATTGCGTTGGTAAACTTTGCACCCATTTGTAAGTAGATTAGGACTTACGCACACTCTACGAATTCTCCGCGTTCTTCTCTACGAGACGCTGCGCGTTGGCGGTTCGATAAATTAAGCTTTTTGGCAACTTTGGCGTAAGTCCTGTAGATATTAAAACTTGAGGCTACTTGTTATACCAAGCTTTACGCCACTGTTTCATTTGGTTAATTTCTGCATTTTGGGCTTTGATAATTTCTTGAGCCAAGTTTTTAATTTCAGGACGCTGAGACTTTTGCAAAGCATCTTTCGCCATAACTACAGCTGCTTCATGGTGAGGAATCATTGCGTTGATAAAGCGTAGGTCAAATTCTGCATCAGCTGCACCCAAGTCTATGTTCATCATCATGGCTTGCATTTGCTCTGGTGACATCTCCATCGCATGACCCATTTTGGCATCATAAGCCATTGGTTTATCTCCCGCTTTGGGATACCAGGCTGTACGCCACTGTTTCATCTGCGTAATTTCTTGGTTTTGTGCTTTGATAATTTCGCCTGCTAGCTTTTTGATTTCAGGGCGTTTCGATTTCTGCTGTGCAACATTCGCCATTACCGCTGCTCCCTGATGATGCGGAGTCATCGCATCAATAAAGCGCAAATCATAGTTAGCATCGGCTGGGCCTAAATTCATTGCCATGCTGTGATTCATCATCCCACTACCATGATTCATAGTTTGTTTGTCACTAGTATCGGTGGCGCTGGTAGTATTTGGTGCTTGGCTTTGGTTTTGGGAAGTAGTTGTAGAACAGGCTGTCAACACGCTGCTGGATAAAGAGGCCGCTACCAAAGCAAATGTCAAAAAGCTGTTTCTCAGAGTAGGGAGTTGCATAAGGATGATCTAAGGTAATTTCCTAATTCCATGTATCGAACTGAGCGATCACGGTAATAACGCCCAGGATGAGGGCTTTGTACCCCTAGTTAGTGAGCAAGAGAGAGAAGGGCCCCACTCCCCCACTCCCCCACATCACTGCGTTGGCAATTTCGGGTGCTGAACCGAGTACTTTGCTACTATGCGGGAAATCTCAGGGTTGTAAAGTCTGAGATAATTCCAGTAATTACCGAATACTTGACGCACGTAATTTTTGGTTTCATCAAAGGGTATTTCTTCGACAAATTCATCTGGATCTTCTTTATTGAGATTTTGTAGCCACTTGGAGACGTTTCCGGGCCCTGCATTGTAACTGGCGATCGCCAACAGGGAGTTATTGTTATATTGCTGATGGGTATGATCCAAATACCAAGTACCCAGCATGACGTTATCGTTAGGATTTTCTAAGTCAATTGTTTTGCTGTCTAACTTGATTTGCGGAGCTATCCATTTAGCCGTATCCGGCATGATCTGCATTAAGCCAGTAGCACCAGCAATAGATTTGATTTTAGGCTGAAACCGTGATTCTTGACGCATGAGGGCAGTAACTAGCAAGGGATTGAGTTGGCGCTCATTAGACCACTTTTCAATCTGCTGGAGATAGGGAAATGGATAACGAGCTTGCCAGTAAGTGATCTGTTTGCTCAAAGCTTGATATTGGGCTTGTTCTTGGGGTGTATCCCGGTCTTCCAGTTTGGATATTTTGTCAATTCCTGATTGATTTTCTCCCCTTGCTAGCTGCATCAACCCTTCAGTAAATTGCTCTGCTACTGTTGGCTGCATTTTGTTTTTAAACTCTGTTTGCCATTGCAACCAAGCATCGCGGTCTTGGCCTAGCAAATACAGTTCTTTAAAAGTCTCAGAACCAGCAGTAGGTACTGGACGCTGGGGTGTGATTACTTCCGGGTTCATTTGGCGAACGTCGTTAAAATTGCCGACATTCAGCCCCAAAATAGCCGCAGATCGCCATGCATAATAAGAGTAGGGAAACTCACTAATCACGTACTCATAAGCGGTTTGAGCCTCTTGCTGTTTCCCTAGTGCAGTTGCCCATTTACCCACCCAAAAGCCTGCTCTGGGAGCCAAAATACTGTCGGGGTTGTTGGTGGTAATTGGTTCTGCCCATTGCCATGCAGCCGTGTAATTTTTGGCTTTGGCTTGCTCTTGGGCTATTTTCCAACGGTATTCTGCCGCTTCTTCAGAATTTCCGTACTTAGCTAGGAGTAATTCCCAAGCTGCTTTCGCTGACTTTTGATCCTTGAGAGCCTGATGTATTTTGGCTTTTTGTACCAATGCAGTTCCGGCTTGTTCAGGAAATTGACTAATTGTCTGATCGAGATAAGGTAGGGCGTCTTTACGTGTTTTTGCCATTTCTGCTAAGCGCAGTAGGGCTGTCCCAGTTTCTTTGGCTTTTGGAAATTGCTGCACCAATAGTTTATAGGTGCCGATGGCAATTTCTTGATCTTTGCCTCCTACCTGTAACCCCCGTGCAGTACGGTAGAGGTTGCGGGCTGTTTTGGGTGCTCTAGCGTAAGCAGTCGCCGCTTTGCGAAATTGATTGTTTTCCCAATAGCCTGTACCAATAATTTCCCAGTCTTCGGGTTTGAGGGTAGGCTGTTTGACCAGCTGATCCAACACGCCCACTATACCTGGTTGATCATAGGCAGATGTTGCCAAAATTAACTGTAATTTTGGCTGATTGGGATTATCTTGCAACCGCTTACGGATAATCTCCCAGGTGAGAGGATTAGACGGAAATTGCGCGATCGCCTGCTCCTGTTGCTTTGGTTGAGCAATCAGATATAGGGCTTTAACTGCGGCTGGTTCTTTGGGATAGCGTTTGAGCACTTGTTGTCTGAGATCTGAGGCTTTGCCATCTTCACCCAGCATGTCTTGTGCTTGAGCCTGTTTGAGCAAAATGTAGGGCGCTAGGAGGGAATAGTCTTTTTCCAGACCTTCCAGTAAACTTAGCGCTTTTTTTGCTTGTGTTCTTTCAATGTAATCACTCGCCAAAAGATAACGAGCACGTTCTCGGTCTGGCGATCGCGATTGGGCGATCGTTGCCAGTTTGGCTGCCCGTTCTGGCAGGGATTGTGATATCAGTGGAAATACGGCCGATTCGGCTTTGTTTGCCTCAGATATCTGCTCAGACTGGTTTTTACCAATTTTGAGCCATTGCCCCAAGGATCTGCCAATCCCAGGTGCTGATACCATCGCCCCAGCTAAAAAGGCAAACAGTGCCGCACCAGCGATTATAGAAATTTGCTTTTTCTGTAGTTTCTTCAGCATTGATACCCGCTGAAAAGTTCCGATCAATTTCCTGAAACTCTAGCACTCCTGGCCGTCAGTGTTATAAATTTTTAATTTTCGATTTTTAAT
>NZ_JADEXR010000179.1 GCF_015206995.1 aff. Roholtiella sp. LEGE 12411
CCCCATGCCCCATGCCCCATGCCCAATGCCCCATGCCCCATGCCCCATGCCAATTAAAAAAAATTAGCATACACATCTTATAATTACTGAAAATATCAGTCTCTTCGCCTGCTAGCGTGAATAATAATTTCAGTTAGCAACATCGGAACCTTAAAAAGGTTGCACTGATTGCTAGTCAAGTTGAGAATAAATAGGCGAAGCACACGGGGAAACTAACGTGAGTCAAGGATTTGATTACGATTTAGTGATTATAGGGGCTGGTGTAGGCGGACATGGGGCAGCCCTACACGCTGTCAGCTGCGGTCTGAAAACGGCGATTATCGAAGCAGCTGACATGGGAGGAACTTGTGTCAATCGAGGCTGTATTCCTTCTAAGGCACTGCTGGCAGCATCTGGACGTGTGCGGGAGTTACGCGATGCCCACCACCTCAAGTCGCTGGGAATTCAGGTTGGTAGTGTGGAGTTTGATCGCCAAGCGATCGCCAATCATGCTGACAATCTAGTATCGAAAATTCAAGGCGACTTAACCAACAGTCTCAAGCGTCTGGGAGTTGATATCATCAGGGGTTGGGGAAAAATCGCTGGAGCACAGAAAGTTACTGTTGCTGGTGATGGTGGTGAGAAAACCATCACAGCCAAAGACATTATCCTTTCCCCTGGTTCAATTCCTTTTGTTCCACCGGGAATTGAAGTAGACGGCAAAACTGTCTTTACCAGTGACCAAGGAGTCAAGTTAGAGTCATTACCAGACTGGGTAGCAATTATTGGCAGTGGTTACATCGGCTTAGAATTTTCCGATATTTACTCAGCTTTGGGTTGTGAAATCACCATGATTGAAGCCCTAGATCAGCTAATGCCGGGATTTGACCGCGATATTGCCAAACTTGCTGAACGGGTGCTAATTACTCCCCGCGATATTGAAACCAAAGTCGGGATATACGCCAAAAAAGTTATCCCCGGTTCACCAGTGGTTATTGAGTTAGCAGATTTCAAAACTAAAGAAGATCTAGATGTCATCGAGGTAGATGCTTGCTTAGTAGCCACAGGACGCATCCCAGCGACCAAGAACCTCGGTTTGGAGTCTGTGGGTGTAGAAGTTGATCGGCGGAATTTTGTTCCAGTTGATGACCGCATGGCGGTGCTGTCAGCAGGTGAAGTAGTGCCGCATCTGTGGGCAATTGGCGATGCTAATGGCAAAATGATGCTGGCACACGCTGCTTCTGCTCAAGGCATCATCGCTGTGGAAAATATCGTTGGTAGGGAACGGACAGTAGACTATCGCAGTATCCCCGCAGCCGCGTTTACCCATCCAGAAGTCAGCTATGTGGGCTTAACGGAAACAGCAGCTAAGGATTTAGGTCAAACCGAAGGTTTTGAAATTGCCACAAGTAAGAGTTACTTCAAAGGTAATTCTAAAGCATTGGCAGAAAACGAAGCCGACGGCATCGCCAAGGTAGTGTATCGCAAAGATACAGGTGAAGTTTTGGGCGTCCACATTTTTGGACTGCACGCCTCAGACTTAATTCACGAAGCATCAGCAGCGATCGCCAACCGTCAATCTGTCCAAAACCTCACCCATTTGGTTCACGCTCATCCAACACTTTCAGAAGTGCTGGACGAAGCTTATAAAAGAGCGATCGTCTCTTAGTCAAGAATCCATAGTCAAGAGTCAATAGTCAAAAAGTATTTGACCCTTGACCCTTGACCCTTAACCCTTAACCCTTAACCCTTGACCCTTGACTAAATTATGCAAATCCGTCGCCGTCAACCTAACCCAGCTATTTCCGTGTCCATATTACGTTATCAGGCCGCTGTACCTGATGCCGCGCCAAACAATATTTTGGAGGAAATTGTCTGGCATAAAGAAGTAGAAGTTGAGCAAATGCGGGAAAAGGTTCCTTTACGAGAATTGCAGAAACAGGTACTCTCTGCACCACAAACTCGTGATTTTGTCGCGGCTTTGCGTCAAGGTAAGACAAAACCAGCGTTAATTGCAGAAGTCAAAAAAGCTTCACCCAGCAAAGGAATTCTACGCGAAGATTTTGACCCAGCAGCGATCGCCCTATCCTATCAGCAAGGTGGTGCTAGTTGTCTTTCTGTATTAACAGATGCCAACTTTTTTCAAGGTAGCTTTGATAATTTAGCCTTGGTTCGCACCACTGTGGATTTGCCCTTACTATGCAAGGATTTTGTCATTTATCCTTACCAGATGTATTTGGCACGGGTTAAGGGTGCAGATGCCGTTTTATTGATTGCGGCTATTCTGAGCGATCAAGATTTGCAGTACTTTATCAAAATTGCTAATAATCTGAAAATGTCAGCCTTAATTGAAGTCCACAGTTTAGCGGAACTTGACCGTGTATTAGCTTTAGATGACGTATCCTTAGTGGGAATTAATAATCGGAATCTAGAAGATTTCTCTGTTGACTTACAAATTACTTGTCAACTAATGGACGCAAGGGGTAGTCAATTACAACAGAGGAATATCCTAGTTGTGAGCGAGTCAGGACTACACAACCCAGACGACTTAAGTTTGGTAGATGCAGCAGGTGCATCTGCTGTACTGATTGGAGAGTCCTTGGTAAAACAACCAGATCCTAAATTAGCGATCGCTAAACTCTTTGCCAAATCTTCATTACCAGCCGAATCCAAGCAATGATGAACTTGTTATTTCCCATGTAACAATTCATTGGCAAGAGATAAACTCTGATTAATACAATATTCCAATTTAGAAATTACAATTCAACTTCATGGAGCAGCTTCCTCTACCTTCACCTGTGCACTACGAACTTATACTCCAACTTTTAGAAAGACAAACCATGATAGCAGTGAGTGATAATCCAGATTTACGGCATCAGGTAAATCAACTAATTATTACTCTCCGAAAAGCTGCTGTCCAACAAAAGCGACTGGAAGAAATTTGCCAGTTTTCTTCTGTGAAGGTTGATCATCGTTGGTCAATCAATCATCATAACAGTGGCAAAGTTGTCATCCCTGATTGATGCAGCTAGCTTAATATCTTAACCTCGACTTTATCACCCTTGTCAGGTTTGCTTACCATTGTGAGAAGCATACCTTATCATTACTCAGTCTTAAACTTGACAATCAGCAACTAAACCTAACGTGGTAAAGTTGCTTTGGTTGTCATAATTTGACAAATGTGCTACTTGTAAAATAAGTAATACTCATTATCAGTTTAAAATTCTTATACAAATTAATCATTAAATTGGTACACTCTCTTAATTTGACTTTTATTTTGATTTTAGGACACACACATGGACGATAAGCTGATGCTAATGATTCCTGGCCCTACTCCAGTGCCAGAAGCTGCCTTGCTGGCATTAGCCAAGCACCCCATTGGACACCGCACCAGTGAGTTTAGCAACATATTGGCAGAGGTAACAGAAAACCTGAAATGGCTGCACCAAACTCAAAGTGATGTGCTGACGCTGAATGTCAGCGGCACAGGTGCTGTGGAAGCCGGTATAATTAATTTCCTTTCTCCAGGCGATCGCATTTTAGTTGGCTCTAACGGGAAGTTTGGCGAACGTTGGGTAGAAGTCGGTCAAGCTTATGGTTTGAATGTAGAAGAAATTACTACAGAATGGGGAAAACCTTTAGATCCAGAGGTGTTTGCCCAAAAACTCCAAGCAGATACAAAAAAGCAAATCAAAGCTGTAATCATCACTCATAGTGAGACTTCAACGGGAGTACTCAATGACCTGGAAAGCATTAACCGCCATGTTAAAGAACACGGTGAAGCTTTAATTATCGTTGATGCCGTGACCAGTTTGGGTGCGTTCAATTTACCCATAGATATCTGGGGCTTAGATGTAGTTGCTTCTGGTTCCCAAAAAGGTTATATGATTCCCCCAGGGTTGGGTTTTGTCTCTGTCAGTCCCAAAGCTTGGGAAGCTTACAAAACCGCGAAATTGCCGAAATATTATTTAGACTTAGGTAAATATCGCAAAGCCACAGCTAAAAATACAACGCCATTTACTCCCCCTATAAATATGATCTTCGCACTGCACAGCACGTTGCGAAGCATGAAAGAGGAAGGCTTGGAATCGATATTTGCTCGGCATCAAAGGCTGAAAAATGCTACCCGCGCCGCCATGAAAGGCTTGAATCTGCCGCTTTTAGCAGCAGATAGTAATGCTAGTCCAGCGATTACGGCTGTAGCACCACAAGGAATTGAATCGGATAAGATTCGGTCATTGATGAAAAAGCGCTTTGATATTGCTCTAGCCGGCGGACAAGACCATCTGTCGAATAAAATTTTCCGCATTGGTCACTTGGGCTTTGTGAGCGATCGCGATATCCTTAGCTGCATAGCATCCTTGGAAGTTGCACTCTCAGAACTTGGCTACGAAAACTTCACCCCTGGATCTGGTGTAGCAGCAGCAGCTAAAGTGTTTAGTCAGTCCTGAGTAACGATTGCTGAGTATAAACCCAGTTGCTTCATTGCTCTGAGCAATCAATACTGTCCTAACATATATGACTATAGCTACAAGTAAGGATTTTTAAACTCAGCAGTCAGCACTAAATTAAAAGAGCGAGTTGAATTAACTTGCTCTTTTAATTTATATGTAAATGAGTAAAAACTGTCAGAGCCAATTTTTCTATCTATCAAATTTTGTACAAGGTAGAGTGGATGTGACATATCTCAATTTTCTTGAATGATACCAAATTAAAATAAGTAATATTGTTTGGAATTCCTGGAACAGCCTTGTTCTCAATACCTTTAATCCAAAACCCCAAATCTGTATTGAAAAGTTTGCTAAGTCGGGAAACCCACTTTACACGCCAGTTGGTATAACGGAGGGAACCTCCTGTTAGCGCAGCGTCTTTGCTAGGAGAAGTTTTGAAAGCCGCAAGCCAACGCTCAGCCAATTCTGGGCGACGCACTGGCTTAACTTTTCGCAAAATCAAAAATTGATATGAACTACTCATAGGCTGCCCTTACTTTTATTTGTATCAATTCGATCACTAAGAGGCTAGCACGATTACGTTTTCTTATTTTTAATTTTGATACCTATACTGTCTCCAGCCAATCATAAATTTGTTCTAACTGCTCTAGAGTAATTAACCCATATTGCCAAAGAATCATTGGCAAAGGCCCTGGGTCTTGCTCCCTATGGCGAAGTGCCACCGCTAGCGATGCAGCAGAAATTGCCAAATCTTCTTGCAAAAAATGAATCAGTCTAGAATATGTTGATGGTGACATTTGTATTTCACCTCCTTGTGTAGAGTGTATTGTCATATATCAGTTCACTATTTTTCAGTAGTCAGTAGCCAGTATTTTATCTGTCATTGTGCTGTTACTGGATATACACCCCAGTAGAGCTTCTTTATCTATCTCAAAAAGAGTATTTTCACAGAGGTATGATAAATATAAATTTTAGTTACCCTTGTGTATTCGATTCTCAAGTAGGATCTTCATCTAAGTCAGATTGGCTTCATCTTTTTTACTTTAGTGCTTTATTTAATTACACATCTTGTAACAAAGATTTCATAGCCTGTACTCCTCTATAGGCATCTATTTACACGTACGCCCAGAGGAAGATTTTTGCAACCAAACCTTAAAACTGCGATTTCATTTTAAAGATACTAGGGTTTCATATTATTACCACAGTTTTTAAATAGTAGCCTCATAACTGAACGTTGTACCACATTACGTGATTTTTTTGACAAAAAATTTATTTACTTATGTTTGTCCAGACTCGAACAGAAAAACCACCCAGCTTTTTATCTTTGCAAAGCACCAGAATTTAGAAACTCAATTTTGATAGTATCGCCCACCTTCAAATTTAATTCGGCGGCTCGCCCAGACCGAAGTTCAATCACCGTATCGATTGGTGTGTTCGGCCCATAAGTAGGACAAGGCTCACTTTTGCAGGGAGGTGCAGAAGCCTGAATATACTTCACCACTCCTTTGTTTAGAAAAACCATATCTAACGATACAGGTACATTCTTCATCCAAAAACTGACTGATTGTGCTGAAGGGAACAGAAACAGCATTCCCCGATTATTCGGTAAAGCTGGCCGATACATTAGTCCCTTTGCTTGCTGTGCTGGCGTCCGCGCCACTTCTAACTCAATTGTTGTGCCATTGGGAACAATGGCTTTACCAGAAATCTGTAGTGTTTGACCTAAACTTTCTAATACTGGCGTTTGAGAACCAGATGTGAAAGTGGGAGGTTTAGCTGTTGTCGGCATAGAACAACTAATTAGCAACACACCTAATAACACCGAGAGCAAGCTTGGCCAACGAATCATAATAATTTTTGATTTTGTAATTTAGATTTCGATTTTACAGCGATCGCAGCAGAAAACCTACGTCTTTTACTCGTCCGTGTCCTGATCAAGTTGATATGCATTTAGTTTGCAGTATTGTCGTAGTTAAAAGAGTGGGGGAGTTGCAGTAAGTTTTTCAGATCTGCCGCTCTCTGTGCTTTCTAACTTTTGACCCTTGACCCTTGTCTCTATATCTATATGTATATTAGGATTCTCTTAACACGTACCCTACGCCTCGTACTGTTTGAATCAGGCGCTTTTGACTTTCGTCTTCGATTTTCAGGCGCAAGTAGCGAATATACACTTCAATTACATTCGACTCACCCATAAAGTCGTAACCCCAAACATTTTCTAGAATTTGTTCGCGAGTTAATACCTCACGGGGATGTTCCATTAAGAATTTTAATAGTTCAAATTCCTTCATTGTCAAGTCAATTGTGCGTCCGCTGTGTATTGCACGGCGAGTTGCTATATCTAAAATTAAATCCCCAAAACGTAACTGCTCCGTGGTATCAATATCAGGTTTTAGGTAAAGGCGAATCAGTTTTAAAAAGTCTTCTGAGCGGTAAGGCTTGAGGATATAATCATCAGCTCCCGCTTCTAAACAAGCTACACGATCATCGACGGTATCCCTTGCCATTAATACTAGTACAGGCGATCGCAGACCAGAACTTCTGATATTTTTGCACAATGTGAGTCCTGATTCTCCTGCTAGCATCCGGTCTAGAACAATTAAAGCAGGTTGGCGATCGCGGCAGTATTGCATACCGCTCGTTGAATCATGAGCCAAAATTGAATCATAGCCGGCTTCTTGCAAATCGAAACAAAGCTGATTTGCTAGGCTCTCATCAGTTTCAATCACCAAAACACAGGGACTTTGAGCAACTGTCATAACAATTTGGTATGTTGGGTTTTGGATTGTATGGACGTTATGGAGTAAAGTCTGTACATCAGCTAGAAGTGCAATTATGAGCTTTTAGTGATGGAGCAATACTGATTTGACACGCTGCATAAGATCTTTTAGCATGTTCAGGCATCAGCCATCGAATTCTCCGATGCAATCTTAATAACTAATTCCAAATACCATTCCTATACCAGTAATTCTGGAAGGAAATCCCAAATTGGGAAGTGAAGGGGGACTTCCAAAGAATAAATTATTCCAAGAAAAACAAGAGGGATGATTTTTCAATAATGATAATCATTTTAAAGAGGGAGAAAAAAGGTTGCCGATGGCAACCCTTTTTCTCCCCCTCATCTATGCATAAAGAGTCTATACACTTGTTGTCTGCTTTGAAGTTAAACAGTGTAAGTAAGGGATGTTTTGTAGCTAAATAAATGCTGTTATTAAAATCAAATCACATTTGTTTTACTACAAAAAATATCAATAAACCAATTACCTAAATTTGGGAAAATTTCATGACTATAATCGGTTAATCGCTCAATGTGTTTTTCAAAAGCCGTCGTAGAACGACGGGGCTTTATACCCAAGTTTTCGGTAAAACTAATTTACTAAATCAGGGAATACCTCTTGTACGGCAGGATGCACTAAACGATGATTTTGTACATTCAAGCCCTTGGCTAAAACTGGATTGGTTTCCAGTGCCTTGATTCCCAAATTTGCTAACTGTACGACGTAAGGTAATGTACTGTTGTTGAGTGCTTGGGTTGACGTCCAAGGTACTGCTCCTGGCATATTAGGAACGCCATAATGTACAACGCCCTCTTCAACATATACCGGATTGGTATGAGATGTAGCATGTAAGGTTTCAATACAACCGCCTTGATCAACAGCAACATCAACTATTACAGAACCAGGACGCATTTGTTTGACCAATTCACGGGATACTAGTATTGGTGCTCTACGTCCTGGCACTAAAACCGCACCGATGAGCAAATCGGCTTCTTTAATGGCAACTTCGATATGGGCAGAGTTGCTGTAAAGCAATTCGACTCTAGAGCCAAATAGGGTTTCTAGGTAGGATAAGCGCTCGACACTCACATCTAAAATCTGCACGACAGCACCCATGCCCACGGCAATTTTAGCTGCTTCTGTGCCGACAACGCCGCCACCTAGAATTACAACTTTGCCTGGTTTCACTCCAGGTACGCCACCCAAAAGGACACCTCTGCCACCTTGTTGGCGTTCTAAGAATCTAGCTCCAAATTGTACTGCTAGCCGACCAGCAATAACGCTCATGGGGGTGAGTAGAGGTAGTTTGTTAGCACTGGGTTGTTCTACAGTTTCGTAAGCGATCGCACAAGTGCCACAATCAATTAAATGTTCGGTCAATTTGCGATCGGCTGCCAGATGCAGATACGTAAACAACATCTGTTCTTTTTGCAGAAATTTATACTCGCTTGTCAGTGGTTCTTTGACTTTGACAACTAACTCCCGATTCCAAGCCACCTCTGGTGTGGTGACAATCTCCGCTCCAGCGCTTCTGTAGTCATCATCTGTGAATCCAGCACCACTACCTGCTAATGTCTGGACAAATATGGCATGACCATTTTCCCGCAGCACCCGCACACTAGAAGGACTCAACCCTACCCGAAACTCTTGATCCTTGGTTTCCTTGGGAACGCCGATTTCCATGTAACGCCTCTGATAATTTTTTTGTTTATTCAAGCTTGCTACTTTCGTATTATGGATAGCTGTATTAGGGATAGCTAAACTCTCTGTCTTAATTTTCTCAACTTTATTTGGGTAGCTCCAAACTCTACCCTTGACTATTACCCCAGTATTTATACAATGTATAAAGATTAATTAAATTTTGTTAATAAAGCTCCGCCCAACAGCAACCCCTGCGGGGAACGGAGGCTTCATTAAATCAGACTTATCCCAGTCAAATCACGTTTGCGGAAAAGAGGTTTCTGAAAAATGACACAACTACAACCGACAATTACACCCAAACTAGAGGAACCAAAGTTTGGCTTTAATGAATATGCAGAGCGTTTGAATGGCCGAGCCGCAATGGTTGGTTTTGCCTTGATGGTGGTGATTGAATACGTCACCAATCAAGGTGTGTTATCATGGCTTGGTTTAAAGTAGTGCCACGACAAAGTGCAAGCACAGGCGTGCAAGTTGTAAGCTAATTAATAATTCCAAAGGTTAGAACCAGCTGGAACACCTAGCTGGTTTGACTTTAGTAATTGATAGCGAAGTACTGCGCCTTAGGCGTTTTAATTGGACTTATCCGGAAAATGTTGCCGTAGAATGTAAGCAGGGGAAGGACTGAAATATCCTGAATCCATAATTACTACATTAAAGAGGGGTAATTACTACACTTCTTTCCCTACTGAATAAAATTATAATACTTTATGCATTTGATTAAAGGGGCAATTTGCGGGTGAGGTATTCTCGGTAAATGTACACAAAAGGTTAATTGGAACCAACCAAGCTGTGATGAATGCTGTATTACCTCGTTTTTTAAAGTCAACCTACCGGAAAGAACCAATAATCAGTGTACTGATTACGATGGGCGTGGTGGATGCCCTAATTGGTGGATTTGATGATAGCTGGTCTTTATTCGCTTTTGGTTTGGGAATAGCAGGGATAAGCCTTGTTTTTAAGTTGTGGCACATCCAGCAGCGTCGTCCCACACCAGAGGAGCCTGTAGTGCAACATTACTTGCCCTCCCGCTCCTCTAGTTCTGCATTACCAATGCTGAGCGTTTCTAAGAAAAAACCTCCTGTTTAGGGAGTACTGAGTTATGAGTGCTAAGTTATGACTCAGCTAATTTGATTGGCGTAACCATATCTAAAAGTGAGGAAAATGTAGTGAGGAGTGAGGGAAGAGGTGGGGGTGGTTTTATACTTCGCCCGGATATTATCCTGGCATTTATGGCAGCTGTTGCCTTTTTGGCTACGACATCGAAAGAGTTTTATATTAATACTGCTAACGCTGCTGTTGAAGTAACACCATCCCAAGTCACCAATAGCTTTGTCAATCCTCAACTACTTTACATACTCCAAGGACATAAAGGAACTATTAAATCTTTAGCCTTTAGTCCAGATAGCAAAATTCTTGCCAGCGGTGGTGCAGAAAATGAGGGCGTAATTCGTCTGTGGAATCCAGAAAGAGGCAAAAAACTAGGTAGCATTAGCAGAGCGCATCAAACAGCTATAGAATCTTTAGTAATTTCGCCAGATGGTAAAACCCTTGCTAGCTGTAGTAGTGATAATACTATTAACCTTTGGAACCTAAGAAATAATAAGTTTAGTCGCTCTTTTGTCGGACATACTAGTAACGTCCTATCTTTAGCAATATCTCCCGATAGTAAAGTTCTCATCAGTGGCGCTCTAGATGGAATTCGGATGTGGGATTTGCTACAGCAGCGTCCACTAGGTACTATAGTACGCTTTGATAACTTGATCTACACCTTAGCTATTAGTCCTGATGGACAGACCTTGGCTAGTGGTGACAACAAGGGTGTAGTTAAGCTGTGGAACTTAAGTACTGGGAAATTAATTCGTGGATTTGTCGCCCATTCTAATGCTGTTAGCGATGTAGCGTTTACACGAGATGGGGAAACATTAGTTAGTGCTAGCCGCGATCGCACCATTAAACTTTGGAATATTAACAGTGGTAAACTAGTGCGTACCCTCACAGGACATAATAACTGGGTGAATGCTGTTGCCATCCACCCCGATGGACAAATTCTTGCCAGTGCTGGCAGAGATGGTATTAAGCTATGGAATCTAACTACTGGTGAGTTAATAAATACACTAAACGGACATACTGACTGGGTAAGTGCGATCGCTTTTAGTCCTGACGGACGAACACTTGCCAGCGGTGGATTTGACCAAATAATTAATATTTGGCGAAGTCTATAAATATTATTGAACATCTCGCGGCAGTCCCCACCCTCAATATATTCATAGGGTGGGGAAGGATAGCGGTTGGCGACGATTGTATCTATGACCTGTTAGCAGCCGTAGGTTGATAAGGGAATGGATGCATGATAGCGAAGAACGAGCGTCGGAGTCAACAGTCTTTATTTGGCAATGCTTTGTAATTAGACTTTTCAAACAACCTCTAAGCTCGACTTTATCCAAAATTAAAAACTTGGATTTCTTTGTTCGGCAAAAACCCTGGCTTTTTGGCAAATACTTTTTCCACGTCACAGATTATGGATGAAGTTAAAAAAGTAAAACTACCGTCACACAAAGGTTTTAGTGATAGCGATCGCGTTGCGAAAAAAATGGATAAAGTCGAGCTAAACCTCATCCATCTTGAGAACTGGAGTTTTGCCAGAAGAAATATTACTCTGAAGAAGTAGGTGTAGTAGAGAACAAAACGAGGATGCTTAAAGTAGAGTGCGCTCGTTGGAATCAAAGTAGCTC
>NZ_JADEXR010000180.1 GCF_015206995.1 aff. Roholtiella sp. LEGE 12411
GGGGGATGGGGAATGGGGAATTCGGGGCCCCAAAATTACTGTAGAGACGTTGTAATACAACGTCTCTACAGAGTAATACAACGTCTCTACAGAGGTTAACCGTATTTGCCTGTATAAATTAATTAAGACGTTAACCGCCCCATTTACAAGGGGATGGAATTTTACGCACGATCTACAAATCCTTATCCGGAAATTATCCCATTAAATGTGTTTTTTGTCAATACTATTTGAGATGCGCTAACTCTGAGCAAAATACCTCTTTGCTTGCTTATTTCAGTAGAGTGTACTGCTTACTTATGCTCATAGGACTTCTGCTGAAGAAGTTAAACAATTAATTTCCAAAATACCGCTCCACTAGAACGACTCATACCAATTAAATAGGATAATTTATTTAGACAACAGCTCATACACTGCTAATTTGACAATAGAATTAATTTGACCACTACAAAATTTCATCCCCTTTCCATCTGAAATTCTATATTTGGGCTACGTATATCATTATTCATGGGGCTTTGTATGATTCACGTGACATATTCATCAATAAATTTGATTAATATTTTGTTAGAGCATGATAGACACTGTTATTCTACAGTTCTCTCACAATAGCTTCTACATGATCGTTTTAATGTCAATAACATAATTAGAATTGACGAATTAACTATGCGATTTAAAGATCAGCTTATTGATTTGCCTACTTTATATGATGTTATTGATCGTTCTCCATTGACGATTAGCCCTGATAGTTATGTGGGCGAAGCCATTGTCTTGATGAGTCAGGAACGAAGTAGTAATTATGGGTTGGCTAACTCAGATTCGTCATCCGATTCAAGCCTCTGGAGTCAGCAAGTAACTGGCTGTATCTTGGTTGTAGAGCGATCGCAACTACTGGGTATACTGACTGAAAAAGATGTAGTAAAACTGACATCTTGTCATGAAGATTTATCCCAAGTGAAAATGTCTGAAGTGATGAGCCAGCAAGTTATAACCCTCACACAATCAGATTCTCAGGATATCTTCACAGCCTTGTCGTTATTCCGTCAGCATCGAATTCGCTATTTGCCCATTTTGGACTCAAAGAAGCAACTAGTAGGAATTGTCACTGAAACTTCCTTGCTGCACGCATTTGATCTCGTGAAAATGGTTGGAGCGATCGAAGGGTTACACCAATATTTACAAAAACCCACAGATGAAAAACTCCACCCACAAGGAGAAGTTACGAATGCCCAATACCCCATACCCCAAGTCAGCGTGCAGCCATCACCCAATGCCAATGAAGGTACACAGTTCCCCGCCGACTTTCAGGAATTAAGGTATGTCAATCAGCAAATAGAAAAAGTACGCCGCCAAACTCACAATTATTTACAAGAGTTGGTTCAGGAACAATCTGCCCAAGCCACGCAAATTAATGAGGAACTTCAGCAAACACTCGAAGAACTCAAGGTGGTGGAAGAGGAACTACGCCAACAAAATGAAGAATTGTCTGCTACCCGTCAGAAAGTAGAATCGCAACGCCAGCGTTACCAAGATTTGTTTGAGTTCGCTCCAGATGGTTACTTGGTAACTGATGCAGTTGGGATCATCCAAGAGGCTAACCATGCAGCAGCAACCTTGCTCTGTGTGCGCCAAAAATATCTAAGAGGCAAACCATTAGTTTTATTTATTGCTCAGCAAGACCATTCGACCTTTGTCGCTCAACTAAATAATGTTCTACAGGTGCAGGAGTGGGAAATTTGTTTACAGCCACGCAGAGGTGTACCTTTTCCAGCAAGCATCCGGTTAGCTGCCGTGTGTAACTCACAGGGTCAGCGAGTTGGCTGGCGCTGGCTGATCTGCGATATCACCGTACGCAAGCAGGCGGAAGAAGTACTGCGCCAAGCCACTGAAGAGTTAGAAAGACGTGTGGCTGAACGCACGGCTGAACTTGTTGTGTCTAACATGCTATTGCAACAAGAAATTGCTGAGCGCCAACGCGTTGAGGAAGCATTGCGGCAAAGTGAGCAACTCTATCGCCAGCTAGTTGAAACCCAAATCGACATGATTATTCGCATTGATTTGCAGGGGCAGATTACCTTTGCCAATACAGCGGCGTGTAAGATACTCGGCAGACAGTTAGATGAGTTGCGTGATCAGTCGTTATCTCAGTTCTTACATCCAGATGAATTGCATCACTTCAGGCAATACATAACAGCCATCACATCGCCACCCTATTGCTTGACTATTAAGCAACGCACCTTCACAGCTAACGGTATTGGCTGGTTTGAATGGAAGTTGACTGCAATTAAAGATGAAACAGAAAAGGTTTTTGAAGTTCAAGGAATAGGAAGAGATATCACTGAGCGCAAGCAGATGGAGGAAGCACTTCAGGAAAGCGAAGAGCGCTATCGTTCAGTCGTGACAGCCATGCAAGAAGGTGTTGTCTTACTGGAGGCTGATGATTGTAGAATAATTGCTTGTAATACCAGCGCTGAAAGGATTCTGGGTCTTGCTGCCGATGAGATTATCGGACGAACCCTTGAAGATTCCTTTTTGCAGGCTCTTTATGAAGACGGCTCTCCCTTCCCTATTGAAGATCATCCAACATTAGTCACCTTGCGTACAGGCAAACCTTGTTCAAATGTGATTATGGGAATCTACAAGCCCAATGGACAACTAGCCTGGATTTCGATTAATTCCCAACCCCTGTTTCAAGATCATAACCCAATCCCCTATGCAGTAGTCGCTTCATTTTCTGATATTAGCGATCGCAAACAAGCAGAACAGAAAATCTATGAACAAGCAGCTCTCCTTGATATTGCCACCGATGCAATTTTAGTTCGAGATTTCAAAAGCGAAATTTTATTCTGGAACAAAGGTGCAGAACGTCTCTACGGTTGGCAAGCAACGGAGGCTGTAGGAAAGAATCTCCAAGAGCTTTTATACAAAAAAACTTCACCGCAATTGGAAATGGCTCTAACAAATGTAGTTGAGTATGGCTCATGGCAGGGTGAGTTAAATAAATTTACCAAATCCGGTCAAGAAATTATCGTAGAAAGTCGCTGGACATTAATGCGCGATGCCGTCGGAGAACCTAAATCCATCCTCAGCGTTGATACTGACATCACAGAAAAAAAACAACTCCAAGCGCAGTCTTTTCGCACCCAGAGATTGGAAAGCCTTGGTACTCTTGCAGGTGGTATTGCCCACGATTTGAACAATATACTTACACCAATCTTGGCAGCAGCTCAACTAGTCCAGGGAAGATTTGCCCTAGATGAGGAGCGTTCTGGGCAACTGCTGGCACTTGTAGAAAGCAACGCCAAACGCGGTGCAGCTTTAGTCAAGCAAGTCTTGTCTTTCGCGCGAGGATTTAAAGGAGAGCACACAATTATCCAAGTCAAACACCTGATTTTGGAAATTACCCAAATAGCTCAGCAGACATTTCCCAAATCTATTGAATTTTCCACAGACATATCAGAAGACCTTTGGACTGTTTCTGGAGACATTACACAACTGCATCAAGTACTGATGAATCTGGTAGTAAATGCTCGTGATGCTATGCCAAATGGCGGTAATATCAAAATTGATGCGAAGAATAAGTTTATTGATGATGCATATACCAAGATGAATCTTGAGGCAACCGTTGGGCCTCATATTGTAATTACTGTTGCGGATACTGGAATGGGAATGCCGCCATTCGTATTAGATAGAATTTTTGAGCCATTTTTCACCACAAAAGATATTAGTACAGGAACAGGTCTTGGTCTTTCAACTGTGCTCGGCATTATTAAAAGTCACGGCGGTTTTATCAAAGTGTTCAGCCCAGGAGTTGAGCAAGGCAGCCAATTTCAGTTGTTCTTACCAGCGGTGATCGCAATTCAAGCCTTGAGTACAGAAAATTTAGATATGCCTCAAGGACAGGGAGAATTGATTTTAGTTGTGGATGATGAAGCGCAAATTCGTGAAGTTGCCACAATCATCCTGAACAATTACAACTACAAGAGTCTCACTGCAAGTAATGGAATTGAGGCGATCGCACTATATGCCCAGCACAAGTATAAAATCAATACTGTAATCATGGATATGATGATGCCAGAGATGGATGGAATCACCGCTATCCGCACCTTGCAAAAAATGAACCCACAAGTTCAAATCATTGCCTGTAGCGGACTCAACTCAACTGAGTTCTTCACTAAAGCTGCTGGCCCTGATGTGCAAGCATTCTTATCAAAGCCCTACACAGCCAGAGAGTTATTGACAAGCTTACACCAGATACTTAGAGGAACTGGGGAGCTGGAGAAGATAATAATTAATGACAAATGACTCTAATTGTTTTCCCAAATTGAAACGGTGGGCGCTCAAAGTTTTTCTGATGATGATTTAGCGATCGCTGGACAAATTACCCTAGATCAGTTACAACAAATAGCTGATGATGATTATAAATCTGTGCTAAACCTACATTGGCAACACAAAAAAAGTTTACTGGTTAATGAAAAGGAGAAGACTGAGTTTTTGGGACTACGCTACGTAAACTTTCCAATTAAAGCTAAACACATTAATCATCAAGCTATGCTGTGGATACTCAAGACCATCACTGAGCTACCCAAACAGACTTTGATAAGTAGTAAGACAAAATTAATTACACAAATTTCGACCTGAAACCCTTATGTAGCATAAAATCTAATGTGTAAATATTTCTGTCCGATTACTTACCTTGTTATAATTTGATATGTTTAGCAACACTAATAATATTAATGCATCTCACTGATCAACAGGGCTTTTTATTTGATAAAGCACTACAAAATCTATGAGATTAAGCTTAATTTAGCCAGAGTTATGAGTAGCAATTAAAATTTCATAATTATTCATATATGCAATAATTAATAACATCAAAATTTTATCATTTCTACATTTATTTTATCGTGATTATATCTAAAATCATAAAAACAAAACCTGAGGCGCAAGAGAGGTATTAAAAAATGTCTAAGACTATTGTCAATTTAACAATGCCGTTTGTTGTTCAAGAAATTGAGGAGCTTTTAGAAAAATATCCTCATCATCCTTATCATGAAGCTTTCGCAAATCCTGATTTTAGGCAAAATTTAATTGCTTATACTTTAAATAGAATTCCTAATCATTACCTAACAGTTGATGAAAAAGAAAAAGAGCATTTGATAACTTCAGACTATGTGCGTTACTATCTAAAACAAAGTCTACACATAAAAGCCGTTATTCACCAAGGGATTGAAAAAATTTTATCTGAGAAAGCAGAAGAGGTGAATCAGCACATTCCAAATACAGTTGATCCATCTCATGTTTCATCTGAACAGTAGGGTAGGCATTACAATAGGGAGCATCCATTTTTGGAAGAAACACCGGGCGATTGGAAATCGTGGCTACACAAACGTTCGCGAATAGCGTCTCGCAGAGAAGTCCGCCGATGCGGACTCTCCCAAACCCGCGCAGGCGGGTTTAGTTTGTATAGCCCCAGACTTCTAGTCTGTTCGCGTAGCGTGCGCCTTAGCACAGGGCGATCTGCCAAAACGGGATACTCCCTTACAATACCTACCCTACAAGCTTCGTAGTGAGGCGTAGCCCCAGGGCGAATTACGAATTACAGCGGGATTAATTATGCAATTTACGAAGTCGGAACGAAGGTAGGTCTGTAATCTTTGTGCCTGCTGAATAAAGTGGTAGATTACTATCCTGGCGATCGCTCTGTTTTTTGTCCGCAGTTTCTAAATAATCCAGATTATTAATTTTGCCTAAAACTTTAGATGAATCTTGTTGCTCAGAGCTACTTAAAGAAGAATGAATGGTTGTTTGTATTGAATTTTGCGTAGATCCAGTTTGGGGCTGAACTTGGCTATTTTCTTTCACTAAACGACTGTAAGTTCGTTGAGGAATAAAATGGAGTGGATTGTAACCAACGAAACGCAAAATTAGTACACAAGCCCAGGAATATCGACCATCGACAATGGCTTCGACGACTTGATTTAATTGATCTGGACTAATGGCTTTATGGTAATTTGCCTGAGAAGAAGAAATTTGGTAGTTCATAACTAACCCTGATATAACTTGCTGAAATTGAGGTTGATAAATTTAACCCACCCTCTCACAGTTACTGAATTGGCTCAAGCATAATGTCTGCAATATGGTAGCGACAGATGATCATTTCAGCAGGAGCTGTTTGAATAGCCTTAAATCTGATAGTTTGATGATTAGACATCTTGCAAACACTATGAAAATTCACAGTACTTTAGCTTGAGCCGCCAATATTTTGGTAGGTCAATTTGCAAAAAAGTAGTTACTTGATATACACAATACTATTTCTCTACAGTCAGTTCAGCCAAATTGGCACATTTTTTTGAGACAATTAGATTAGGTAATATTAGAAATTATCAGAACTAAAAAAATCAAATATAAATATCGGAACACTTACTGAGCAACTCGTGCCGAGCTTGTCCTGAGCGTAGTCGTTGGCGTAGCCTCCCGTAGGAAAGGGCGAAGCCGAGGTAAGCAGAAGCATAAAGCATTGGTAGCTTCTTTCCCATGCCCCATGCCCATGCCCCATTTCCTTGTGGGTGGAGTTTTTCATCCCATAGCTAGAAGTGAAGGTTTACAATCTTACTTAAAATTATAGAATAACTGTACCTCACAGAAAGCGTCATCTAAAAACAGAGTTGTTGAGGAGATAAAAATGAGGTCGTGGCTTAATTAGACTTCTGGAGTTCGTCATGCATGAACTAGTTCAATCTGTCTTCGATAGTGATGAAAAAACTGCTCTGCGTCAGTTGATCTATGCGTTAAGCATCTCAGGTAAGCGCTACTTCCTGAGGAATGAAATTTTGCAAACTTTTGCCGACTACTGTCACCAATCCGAAAAACCAGCTTACTTTTACCATTCTTCCTCTGTTGGCAGAGTCATAAACTACACTCATGAGATAATTCTGGAAGAGGAAAATACCTGGTTTGTAATTAGACCCAAGATTGCTAGCCCAGAAGTTTGGCGACTGACATCAGATTTTACTAAGTTCGAGCTGATGAAGCCTCCAGCACTGCTAGATGTGAGCGATCGCCTAGTCAACCGCTACCAACCCCACATCCTCGAAATCGACCTCCACCCCTTTTACAAGAGTTCCCCTAGTATTGACGACCCCAGAAACATCGGTCAAGGTTTAGCCTTCCTCAACCGTTACCTGTGCAGTCAATTGCGAACTGACCCCCAGTACTGGCTAGAGCTTTTATATCTATCTATATACAGACTTCAGCACGATGGAATTCGCCTGTTGCTCAACGATCGCATTCCCTCTGGTATCCAGCTAGCTAAACAAGTTAAGCTAGCCATCAAATTCCTCAGTGAGCGACACCCAAACGAAGCCTACGAAAAATTTCGCCTTGATCTGCAAGCACTCGGTTTTGAACCAGGTTGGGGTAACACAGCTGCGCGAGTGCGCGAAACTCTAGAACTTCTCGAACGGCTCATCGACACTGCACAGCCCGCCATCCTCGAAGCATTTGTGGCCCGTGTCCCTGCGGTTTTCCGGGTTGTCCTCATCTCTATACATGGCTGGGTTGCTCAAGAGGATGTCTTAGGACGAGATGAAACACTTGGTCAAGTCATCTACGTCCTTGAACAAGCTCGCAGCTTAGAAAATAAACTGCGTGAAGAAATCAAACTTGCTGGACTCGATTTACTAGGGATTAAACCTCATGTGATTATTCTCACCCGGCTCATTCCTAACTGCGAAGGTACATTCTGCAACCTACGCCTTGAAAAAGTTCAAGATACCGAAAATGCCTGGATCTTACGAGTTCCTTTTTCTGAATTCAACCCTGAAATCACCAACAATTGGATTTCTAAATTTGAAATTTGGCCCTATTTGGAGCAATTTGCCCTTGATGCAGAAAAAGATTTATTAACTCAATTCAAAGGTCGTCCTAATCTAATTATTGGTAACTACAGTGACGGTAATTTAGTAGCCTTTCTCCTCTCCCGCCGGATGAAAGTCACTCAGTGTAACATTGCCCATTCATTGGAAAAACCTAAATATTTATTTAGCAATTTATATTGGCAAGATTTAGAAGACCAATACCACTTCTCGGCACAATTTACCGCTGATTTGATCAGCATGAATGCAGCCGACTTCATCATCACCTCGTCCTACCAGGAAATTGTCGGGACACCAGAAACCATAGGTCAATACGAGTCATATAAGTTGTTTACTATGCCCCATTTGTATCATGTGGTTGATGGGATTGATCTATTCAGTCCTAAATTCAATATGGTACCGCCGGGAGTAAATGAGAATATCTTCTTCCCCTACAGCCAAAAAGAAGACCGAGATATTAGCCGATGTCAACGAGTCCACGACCTACTCTTTAACCGCCAAGACCCCCAAATTATTGGACACTTAGATAACTCCAACAAGCGACCAATCTTCGCCGTAGCTCCCATCACCTCAATCAAAAATCTCACTGGTTTGGCTGAATGCTTTGGCAAAAGTCAGGCTTTGCAAGAACGTTGTAACCTGATTCTCTTAACTAGTAAACTGCATCCAAATGAAGCTACCAACCCAGAAGAAGCAGGAGAAATTCAAAAAATTCACGACATTATTAATCAATATCATCTCCATCGTAATATTCGCTGGTTAGGAATGCGCTTGCCAAGTTCTGACCTCGGCGAAGCCTACCGAGTAATTGCCGATCGCAGGGGAATTTATGTTCACTTTGCCCTCTTTGAAGCCTTTGGACGCAGCATTCTAGAAGCCATGATTTCCGGCTTACCAACTTTCGCCACTCAATTTGGCGGTTCTTTAGAAATTATTGAAAATCGAGAGGATGGATTTAATCTCAACCCTACAGATTTACAAGGAACAGCAAAGAAAATTTTAGAATTCCTAGACCAATGCGACACTCATCCCCAACACTGGCAAGAAATTTCTGAGTGGATGAGCCAGCGGATTCGTAATAAGTACAATTGGCAACTACATACTAGTGAGTTATTATCACTTACCAAAATCTTCAGCTTTTGGAACTTTGTCATGCCAGAAAATAACGAAGCTAGGGATCGCTACATGGAAACATTATTTCATCTCATTTATAAACCCAGAGTAGAAAAGATTTTGGAACAACATCTGAATATGAAGGGAATAGGGAATAGGGAATAGAGGACAAGCTATCAATAAAACTCTTTCCCATCTCTAATGCCCAATGCCCCATCCCCAATGCCCCATCCCCAATTCTTAATTCCCCATTTATATGCATACAAAAGGTCATTCTCGCCATTTTATCTACACAGATTGGATATTAATCGAAACCCAGTTTGACCCTAACCAGTTGCACTCTAAAGAAACCGTCTTTACAATCGGCAATGGATACTTGGGAACAAGGGGCAGCTTTGAGGAAGGGTATGCTGCTAATTCATTGCCAGCTACTTTTATCCACGGTGTCTACGATGATGTTCCTGTGGTGTACACAGAACTCGCCAATTGTCCTGACTGGTTGCCATTGGTAGTGATTGTTAATGGCGAATCTCCTTCGGAGACGCTACACGAACGCTTCCGCCTCGATCAGGGTGAGATATTGAGATATGAGCGCCAGCTTGACCTGCGCCAAGGCATTCTCAGCCGTTCTGTGCGTTGGCGCTCTCCCAGTGGTAAAACTATAGACATTCAATTTGAACGCTTTGCTAGTTTGGCAGATCAGCATGTCTTAGGGCAACGCTGCCAGTTAACGCCAGTAGATTTCGATGGGTTAATCGAAGTTCAGGCTAGCATCAACGGCTATCCTGAAAATCAGGGTTTCAATCATTGGGAAGCGCTAGACCAAGGTAAGACGGATCAAGGTTTTTGGTTATATCGTCGCACCCGCAACTCTCGGATTGAAATTGGCATGGCTGCTAGGACGACAATATCGGGAACTGAGGCGGCGTTGCAATTTAACAGCGCACCTGGCTACCCGACATCAAGTGTGACCTTCCTAGCTACATCACAACAGACAGTGACGATAGAGAAAATGGTCACTGTTTTTACCTCGCGGGAAATTAATATACCAGTCGCAGCAGCTCAAGAAAAACTCGCGCACCTGCCAGATTACACAACGCTACTTAATGCCCATAAAAATGCATGGGATGAGGTTTGGCAGCAAAGTGACATTATCATTGAAGGAGATAGTACAGCTGCTTTTGCCGTCCGCTACAATCTATTTCAACTGCTGATTGCGGCGCCACGGCATGATGATCAAGTTAGTATTCCTGCCAAAACCCTTTCCGGATTTGGCTATCGCGGTCATATTTTTTGGGATACAGAAATTTTTATTCTGCCCTTTTTTACTTATATTCAACCAGCTATAGCCCGGAACTTGCTCAGTTACCGCTACCACACATTAAATGGAGCCAGACGCAAGGCATTCCATGATGGGTATAAGGGGGCGATGTATGCTTGGGAAAGTGCTGTGACTGGGGACGAAGTGACGCCCCGTTGGTCACTGCCTAATGATTTTTACGCAGACGATGTGCGGATTTGGTGTCGCGATCGCGAAATTCACATCAGTGCAGATATCGCTTATGCTGTCTGGTACTACTGGCAAGCTACTGACGACGATGAATGGATGCGAGACTGTGGCGCAGAGATTATATTGGATACCGCTGTCTTTTGGGAAAGCCGGATCGAGTTCAATCGAGATTCCGAACGGTATGAAATTCGTGGAGTAATTGGAGCAGATGAATACCACGAGTTCGTTCACAACAACACCTTCACTAACCGGATGGTACAATGGCATCTAGAAAAAGCGATCGCAGTCTACGATTGGCTTGACAAAAACTTTCCTGAGTGCGCTACCGAACTAGAGCAGAAATTGCAACTCTCCTCAAAACAGCGAACGCAATGGCAAGAAATCATTGCCAAGCTATGGATTCCATCTGACAAATCAACAGGACTAATCGAGCAGTTCGAGGGATTTTTCCAACTAGAAGATATCAACTTAGCAGACTATGAACCACGCGATCGCTCCATGCAAGCTATCCTAGGTATCGAAGGAGCTAACAAGCGACAAGTGCTCAAGCAGCCAGATGTGTTAATGCTCCTCTATTTGATGCGGCAATCAGAGGATTTTCCCTACAACCAAAAAGCATTGCAGACAAACTGGGACTACTACGCACCCCGCACTGATATTACTTATGGTTCCTCCCTTGGCCCGGCAATTCACGCCATCTTAGCCTCAGATTTGGGCTTATCAGCAGAGGCTTACGCACGGTTTATGCAAGCGGCCATGGTGGATCTCGAAGACAGCCGAGGTAACACCGCCGATGGCATTCACGGGGCTAGCGCTGGTGGCATTTGGCAGGCTGTGATTTTGGGGTTTGGTGGCGTACAACTGACAAAAGATGGCCCTGTAGCCACCCCCCACCTGCCCCCTGGCTGGACACGCCTCAAGTTTAAACTGCAATGGCGCGGTAAATGGCACGAGTTCGACCTACGCCAGGGACAGGTAGCCCCGGAAATAGCTCACCAACTGGAATTTCTCCAACTTTACCTCTCCCCCAATCCCCAGCAAGCGGGGGCCCCAAGTTCTCATAATCCCCCAAAATACCAAATGGATTCCGACTATCAAACTTCTCCCCCCCTCCCG
>NZ_JADEXR010000181.1 GCF_015206995.1 aff. Roholtiella sp. LEGE 12411
CCATGCCCCATGCCCCATCCCCCATGCCGATATTTCAAAACCTGGACTTAGCAGCAATCTTGATTTCTTCCACTTTCCCTAGCTCTCCCATTTCCTTGGCTTTCTGCTGATTAACGCTCATCAAGACACCACCAGCATTATCAGTTTTCACCGTCAGCTGCTCTCGCGCTTTCCAGATGCGGTAAGTTCCTTCTGGTAGAGTACCCTCAAATTCGGTTTTGCCGTCAGCTACGACACGAATCCAGGATGAGGCTTTCAAGGTGACACCAATCTGTACTGGCTGAGCTTCTTGGATGCTGCTGAGAGTGTCGCTGACAGGTTGGGCTTCCACTGACTGTTTTGGTTGGATTGGCTCTGGTTTAACAACGTACTGTTTTTTTAAGTCTGGCTCGCTTTGACTATTATTTGCTTGTAGCGCAGCATGATTCAATAACTGAGATAAGCCGTTTACAGTGCATAAAATTAGAAATATGTAAAGAAAGTAAAGATGAATAGGACGTAATTGACCGAGGGGTGAAACTTTCCCAATAGCTTGGGAGTTTACTGGTTGAGAACTGATAGGAAAAGTTCTAGCAAATTCTGCTCCATTAAGACCCAATGCATCGGCAAATTGTCTGATAAAACCCTGAATATAAATTGGTTCTGGTAAATCGTTTAAATTACCTTCTTCGATCGCCTGCAATAATCGTCGGGAAATCTTCGTCAATATGGCCACTTCATCTAGGGATAAACCTTGTTCTTGACGCAATGCCCAAAGATGAGCACCCATTTGTGCCAACTTTTCAGATCGTTGCTGCTCTAATGAAAGTACCGTCTGCTGATTATTCTTCTTCTTTCTTAGCCATTTCATGATTTTTTACACTCCAAAACTCAGCTGAATCTTTAATAGGTTGCTTTATCTGCTCTTGCAAAAAGCGAATCTCATCATTTTTTAGGGAGCGATAGTTACCCTCGTCTAACAAGGGTTCCTTCGGTGTTTGTAATTGAATTGGCCCTATGGCAATCCGATGCAGCCTGATAACTGGGTATCCCAACTGTTGAGCTATACGGCGAATCTGGCGATTTCTTCCCTCCTGCAAAACAATTTCTAACAAGCTTTGATTGGCAAAACGTTCTATTAGGTTTACCTTGGCCGGTCGTGTTTTTCTTCCCTCCAATACCACACCCTGACGCCATATTTGGAGTATTGCTTCTGGGGGATGTCCTTTTACCAAAACACGATATGTCTTAGAAATACTGTGGCGTGGATGGGTTAGTCTAAATGTCAGATCTCCGTCATTTGTGAGGATTAAGGCTCCTGTAGAGTCTGCATCTAGCCGCCCCACTGGGTGAATACCTGAACCTTCGCATAATTCTTTTGGCAATAGATCCAGGACTGTTGTCCTTCCCTGCGGGTCGTCGCAAGTCGAAACTACCCCAGCTGGTTTATGCAGTAATAAATATATTAGAGCCGGACGCTGCTTTTCAAAGATAGGCTTACCATCTACTGCGATCGCATCTTTTTGGGGATCAACTTTTTGACCCAAATGTGCCAATACCCCATTTATTTGCACACGCGATTGCCGAATCATTTCTTCGGCTTCACGACGTGAGGCAATACCCCACTGAGCAAGAATTTTTTGTAACCGTGCCTCCATGTGGAAATTGCTGATTTTTTTGTTAACAATTATATGATATTTGCATTTTGTAACAATTAGACATAGATGTTACATTTAAGGTTTGTTTAAGTTCTATCGGCTTTTTAGCAAATAGTTATAAATAGAGTAGTTAAATGCCTGATCAAAATTTCCCATCAATTACTGCAAATAAGATCCGGGTAATTACGCAAGTGTTGACAACAGCACTCAAACTTTGGTTGAGAACCCAAGTTAGCCAAGTATCCCAACTGGAAGTAGAGATTAGAGCAAGCGATCGGCAACTTCTCTCTGGACGCATTCCCTCGGTATCTATTTTTGCTACTCACGCAGTTTATCAAGGTCTTCTTGTTACGCAAATACAAATAATGGCAGAAAATATTCGGATAAACATTGGCTCAATACTTAGAGGAAAGCCACTACGCCTGCTAGAAACAGTAACGGTACTTGGCGAATTAACCATAGACGAGAAGGATCTTAATGCTTCTCTCTCATCTGATCTATTATCGACTGCTTTCAATGACGTACTGATTAGATTATTACCAGAATTATTCCCAGAATTTCAGCCAATTAATTGGCAAAACATTCTCCTTGAGAATAAGCAAATTATATTGCGCGGCATCCGAGTCACCAATAGTAAAACAACACCTCTAGAGATTTGTGTGGCTTTACAGTTACTCAACGGTCATGAGTTGCAACTAACACATATTCCAACCAAGCACAAACAGGAACCACCCTTAGAGGATAGTCATGAATACAATCTAGATCTAGGCTCAGATGTCGATATTCAAGAACTAATGCTGATCCCAGGTAAACTGGTGTGTCGTGGGCGCATTAACGTTAACCCTTAATGATTAAAAATTAAAAATGCTAGTTCTTTATTTTCAATAATATAACTCTTCCAATTACTTGCAAACAGATATGTCAAGCTAAGTTCAGAATATGTAGACATTTCGATTCCTACCCGTTTTTAATGGTGTATATTTATTCATTTAAGAATGCTTATATTTATAACCGACGTCTTTGTGGTTATAGAGCAATATTAACGGTAAAAACGGATAATTTAGTGCTGTTTTTCTTCAGTTGTGTTTAACCTCCAAAACTTGTCGGTGAGTATTAGAAAATACTCCATAAACAAAAAATTACGTCTACCAGTCCACAGATCAAGGAGTTGTAGGATAAAGCGTTAAGAACCTAGATGTCCTAAGAGACTCAAAAAGGCTTTCAATTTACTCTATATCTTGCTGTTGTTCAAAGAGTAGAGCGAGTTAGCGTGAAGTTTACCTCACACATACATCTGTCACCTAAGACCTATGGCCCACTACTCCATTTGCTCACTTATCTGCTATGAGCGGTAACAGTAGTGTTACGAAATAGTAAACCAAAGGAGCTGTGAAAATATAACTATCAGTACGGTCTAAAATACCGCCGTGACCGGGGATTAACTGTCCAGAATCCTTTACCCCAGCATCTCGCTTCAGCATAGACTCGGTAAGATCGCCCAAAAGACTAGCAATCCCAATTAGCAATCCCAATGCTAAACCAGTGAAAGGGGAACTGGGTAAGTTGAGATAATAAGCTCCAGCTAGAGCTACGGCTATACTGGAGATGATGCCAAAAACTGCACCTTCCACGGTTTTTTTAGGGCTGATTTCAGACAAACGGGTTTTCCCGAAAAATTTGCCAATGGTGTAAGCACCAATGTCAGCCGCCCAAATACACAAGAAAGTCAGCAGAGTGAGTGTCAAACCTTGTGGTAATGAGGCAAAATTTTCCTTTTCCCAGAAATCTGTCCAGCTTGTGGGCCAATAACCACCTAAAGCGAGATTGCTGAAAGCAGCACTATCGAGCGATCGCAACCGCACCCAGTAACTCGGCAAATAACCTACGTAAAATAGCCCCATAATAGAAGCAGAAATATCGGCGATCGTGGCAAATTTGGGTTGAAATAATAGGTAAAAACAAATAAGTGTGCCAGATATGGGCATCACCGCATCGGCCAAACTACCATCAAGCGTACAAATTACTAGCAAAACTTGACTGAAAGCCATAGTGGTTTTAGCCGCAGGAGCTATGCCTCTGGCTCGCACCAGATTAAAATACTCCTGTTGACCCAAAAAGACAACAACCGCAAACATGACGGTAAAGTACCAACCCCCCAACAGTGTCATAGAAAGAGCAAGGGCGATCGCAACAATTCCACTAATAATCCGAGACCAAGGCATAGAAGTATTAAATATTGGGCATTGGGCATGGGGCATTGGGCATTGGGCATGGGGCATGGGGCATTGGGCATGGGGCATCAGTTATTCTTGCCCTGCTTTTGCTCCACAGTCTTTAGTCCAGTTTCTCACCACTGAGGATAAAAATGGGATCAACGGCGGTAAAGGTTTGAGAAAAGCCACGCGTTTCTAACCGATTAACCGCAGACTGAACAACTTCTATATTTCTAGCCCTTAACTGAGAAAATATCTGGGAAATAGCATACAGACTTTCTAAATTAGCAGCTGTGGCGACAACCCGACCTGATGATGGTAAATAATGCCAGGCGGCTTGTAAAATTTCCTGAATGGGTCGTCCACCCTCAATACAGACACGATGAGGGGTAACTTTGAGGTCATGCAAGCACTCTGGGGCGCTCCCTTCAATTACTTCGACATTCTTTACCTCGAAGCGATCGCAATTACGTTTAATTAGGTTGGCTACTTCTTCGTCCCTTTCTACAGCGATAATCTTTCCATTTGGACACAGCAGTCCCACTTCTACCGGAATTGTACCTGTACCTGCACCAATATCCCACAACACTGAATCAGGTTTTAATCGCAGTTGGGCAATTAACAATAGCCGGACTTCTCGCTGGCTCAGGGGAATTCCTGGTAAGTGCTCGAACAATTCATCGGGAATACCAGGAGTAATGTAAGGCCAAAGTGGGGAGGGCATAGAATTACACAATTATACTAAAGATATCGGCTTGCCAATTCAACAAACTATAAGCTAAAAAAAAATTTAATTCGTGGCGTTATAAGTAATCATAATGATTGGGGAAATGTTAGGCGATGTCTGGGGACAAGACGCTGGGCGTCTACGCTACGCAGTTCAGCAGCAATTAGGAAAAAAAGCAGGGCGGCGGACGCTGTTAGCGCGGGATCAAATCACTGGTGAATTAGTGGTAATCAAGTTACTTTCTTTTAGCAGTGACTTTGAATGGGATGATCTCAAGTTGTTTGAGCGTGAAGCTGAAACCTTAAAATCTTTATCGCATCCTTTGATTCCTCGCTATTTAGACTATTTTGAGGTAAATTCACTTGGCATTAAAGGATTCGCTTTAGTACAAACTTATATCCCAGCACAAACTTTAGAACAATACTTACAATCTGGGCGGACTTTTACAGAAGCTGAAATTAAACAGATAGCTCAATCCCTCTTAGAGATTCTTATTTATCTGCATGGGCTGCATCCACCTGTGATTCACCGTGATATTAAGCCTAGCAATATTTTATTGGGGGAGCGTTCTGGTAATAGTGCTGGTCAAGTTTACCTAGTAGATTTTGGCTCAGTGCAAACAGTCCTCGCTACAGAAGGTGGAACTAGGACTGTGGTGGGAACATACGGCTATATGCCACCTGAGCAATTTGGCGCACGTACTGTTGCAGCTTCAGACCTTTATAGTTTAGGTGCAACTTTGATTTACTTAATTACCGGTACTCATCCAGCAGATTTACCCCAAAAGGATTTTCGCATTCAGTTTGAGCAGTTAACTAATTTAAGTCCTGGCTTTACCAATTGGCTAAAGTGGATGACTGAACCCAGTTTAGAACGGCGTTTGAATTCTGCTACCCAAGCACTTGCAGTTTTAAAGGAACCACAGTTGAGAAGCACCCCTACTTTGGTTCTCGCTAAACCAGCTGGTAGTAAAGTTCAACTGACTAAAAATTGGGATTCTCTAGAAATTATCGTTCCACCTGTTGGCTTTCACCCTTCAATTTTATTTACAGGTTTGTTTGCGATCGCTTGGAATTCATTTATCCTATTTTGGACGATTGGCGCTCTCTCGGGTCCTTTTCCTGTCAACATCCCCTTTGCGTTGTTCTCACTTCCTTTTTGGGGTGCTGGCTTTTTCATGGTGTATACATTTCTGTTTCATTTGTTTGGACGCATCCGCTTACGTCTGAATCAAGAGCAAATTGCCTTAACCTGGGAGTTGTTTACTTTTCAATTCCATCGTCCCCGTCCATCGCCAAGACAAAGTATTACCAAATTGGTTTATATTCCGCGATACTTTACCAAAGATTCTGAAGGTAATAGAGTTGAAGTTCCGGCGCAATTGGATGTTTGGTCAGGAATTTATAAGTATCGGCTAGGTGGTACTAGTGGCGGTATCAAACATGAAGCAGAACTGGAATGGCTAGCTAGTGAATTAAGTGATTGGTTAGGTTTGCCAATCACACGAGAAGAAGCCTCCTAGTGTCTATAGTTAATACAGGAAGCAATACAGGAGAGACGTATGTTTGGACTAGGATGGCCAGAAATAGGTGTAATTGCTGTGGTCGCTATTCTAATTTTTGGCCCGAAAAAAATTCCCGAACTTGGAAACGCAATGGGCAAAACCCTACGGAGTTTTAAGGAAGGAATGAAAACTTCCAGTGATCAGACTAATTCAGAACAAGAATAACCAACGTCAAGGGTCAAGGGTCAAGGGTCAAGGGTCAAGGGTCAAGGGTCAAGGGTCAAGGGTCAAGGGTCAAGGGTGAAAAACTCTTCTATACTGGATTTTTTACTATTGACTTTGGACTCTTGACTCTTGACTATTGACTACAGCAGGGTATTAACAACAGACGAAGGTGTAACCCCATTTTGGGAATCTACGATAGTCGTGCCGGGATTTTGCTGAAGTACTTCTTCTTTAACTAAACCACGCACCTTAATTAACTTAATAGCGCGAGTGACACTTTCTGGTAGGATTACCACCAAACTGTTGTCAGGAGCCATGTCTAAGGCTTTATTAATCGCTTGAGTTTCATCGAGAATTGATTCGTAGCGGCAATCAGACTTAACTTGGGTGATACCTTGAGTAATCAATTCAGCGGCTGATCCCCGTGGGCGTCCCCTTGTATCATCGTCTTCTTTGATGATGATGTAATTAAAAATTTGCGCTGCCAGTTTACCTAAGGTAACAAAATCTTCGTCGCGGCGATCGCCTGGGCCACCAACTACACCAATCCGCACTCCTGTATTCCAGTTGCGGACAAAAGCTCCTACAGCTTCATAACTAGCTGGGTTATGGGCATAGTCTATTAAAGCGTGGTAGTTGCCTAAATTAAATAAATTCATCCTTCCTGGCGTTTGACTAACTGAAGCGCGGAAGGTCTTTAAGCCAGCACGAATCTGCTCAATTGTGACGTTTTGGACGAAGGCTGCCAAACTAGCTGCTAAAGCGTTGGCAATCATAAACGGCGCACGTCCGCCCATTGTTATGGGGATCTGTTCTGCTCTTTCTATGCGGTGTGTCCAATCACCTTTGACAATTGACAAATAGCCATTTTCATATACCGCTGCTACTCCGCCCTTTTGGATGTGCTTACGCACCAATTCCGAGTCTGGGTTCATGGTGAAGTAAGCAATATTAGCTTTAGTTTTTTCTGACATGGCGGCGACGCGGCGATCATCGGCGTTAAGTACCGCATAGCCATCAGGGAATACAGCTTCCGCTACTACGCTTTTCAGGTTAGCTAACTGGTCGATGGTATCTATATCGCCTATTCCTAAATGATCAGATGCTATGTTCAGCACTACACCGACATTTGCAGCTTCAAAACCCAGTCCAGAGCGGAGAATACCACCACGTGCCGTTTCCAGCACTGCTACTTCCACTGTCGGATCTTGCAGGATGACGTGGGCACTTTGAGGACCAGTGTTGTCTCCAGCTTCTACTAAGTAATCACCGATATAAGTTCCATCAGTAGTTGTATAGCCTACTACCTTGCCCGTTTGCTTATAAATATGTGCTAACAGTCGGGTAGTAGTGGTTTTGCCATTTGTACCCGTAACGCTGAGAATAGGAATTTGGTTAGATTGTTCGTTGGGGAACAGCATATCCATGACTGCTCCGGCGACGTTGCGAGGGATGCCCTGACTAGGGGCGACGTGCATCCTAAATCCAGGAGCAGCATTAACTTCGACAATCACGCCATCCACTTCTCTCAGGGGACGGCTAATATCTGAGGTGACGATATCTAGTCCAGCAATATCCAAACCAATAATCCTCACTACCCTTTGAGCCAGCCAAAGGTTTTCTGGGTGAATTTCATCGGTACGGTCTACGGCACTACCACCTGTACTTAAGTTTGCTGTCGCCCTCAGATAACAAATTGTCCCCTTGGGTGGCACACTGTTCAGGGTGTAGCCTTGCCTTTCTAGCAGTTGGTAGCTGGTGCGGTCTAGTTCAATCTTGGTAAGGACGTTATCATGTCCTTCGCCGCGATTGGGGTCAAGGTTAGTTTCCTCAATCAGCTCGGCGATCGTGGATCTACCGTTGCCAATTACATGCGCTGGTACGCGTTCGGCTACTGCGACTACTTTGCCATTTACCACCAGTACCCGGTGGTCGCGTCCAACGTAATATCGTTCAACAATAATTGACCGGGAAACCTGTCTAGCAGCTTCATAAGCAGCCTCAGATTCTTCCCAACTTCTAATATCAATGGTGATCCCGCGTCCATGATTGCCATCTAAGGGCTTGATGACGATGGGGTAGCCGCCAACGTATTCAATTGCTTCTTGCAAATCGTCCAAAAAGTTGATCACCGTACCTCTGGGTACTGGTGCGCCAGCGGCAGCTAGGATGCGTTTGGTGGCTTCTTTATCGCAGGCCAGCTCTACGCCTAGAATGCTAGTGTTGTCTGTCATTGTCGCCTGCATCCGCTTTTGATTCACGCCGTAGCCTAGCTGAATTAAAAAGCGTGCTTCAAGAGGCATCCAAGGAATACCTCTTTTTTCTGCTTCTTTGACGATCGCTTCAGTGGAAGGGCCTAAAGAAGCATCACGGCTAAAATCTTTCAGGTCTTGGATGTCTTGCTCTAGCTCTGCTTTGGGATAACGGCCTCGATCAACGATACTTTGGCATAGCCGCACAGCGGCTCGTCCTGCGTAGCGTCCCGCTTCCTCATTCAGGTACTCGATCACTACTTGGAAAATTCCGGGTGTGGCTGTTTCACGGGTGCGACCAAAGCCTACGTGCATCCCGGCTAATTCTTGTAGTTCTAGAGCTACATGTTCCACAATGTGACCCATCATCGTGCCTTCTTTCACCCGCATCAGAAAACCACCCCGACAGCCAGGCGAACAATAGTGACCCTCCAGACTTGGCAGCGCCTCAACTAATCCTTCATAAAAGCCAGGGATTTCATTCGAGGGCGTCTCGGCAAGGGTTTCTAAATCTAGGCGCATGACGATCAACTTGTGGCGTCGAATGCTCCAGTAGTTTGGGCCGCGTAGGGTCTGGATCTTGAGGATTCTCATGGGAATAGGTAGATGGAGATTCGGAACCAAAATTCTAGTTTCTTACTGGAATTGACCGCTAAACTGTTTGTAATGAACAGTTTTTTCTTTTTACATGGTATTGTTGTAATTTTTCTACAGCAGTAAATAAATTAGCGGTCAACTCAGTGTAACCTCAGATACTCTATCCCGTCAGCTGGAAATACGGTGTATAGCGGGCAGTACAGTCCGCTGGTACAGGTGGAACCGATCGCCATAGCTAAGGATATGCAAGCGTAAATTATGCACAGTAAGTGGTTCATCGGCACCGACATGCGGTTCGTTTGTATGTGTGACCTCAGTTGGATCAACAATCGTCACGCTGCCTTTGCCCACAACTTGTAACCAACCATCGCGTTCAAATACAGCACAAGTATCTTCATCAATACCAATGCCTAAGCGATCAGGATGAGCTGCGATCGCACTAATGAGCCGTCCCATGCGATTACGGTTGTGAAAGTGTTGATCAACAATCACTTCAGGAATAAATCCCAAACCTGTCGCCATATCGACTAAAGAACGATTTGGAGACTCCCCACTCCCACCGCCAGCAATCATGTGATGTCCCATCACTGCTGCTCCTGCACTGGTACCAGCTAATGTCAATTGCCCTGCCCTCACCCGCTGCCGGATAATTTCCATTGCTGGCGTATCTGCCAATACGCCACAGAGGCGTAATTGATCTCCTCCCGTCAAAAATACCCCACTACACGCTTCTAAAGATGCTTTGATTTGAGAGGCTTCACATTGTTCCCGTTCACGAATATCTAGGATTTCAACCTTCTGAGCACCCATTTCTTCAAAAATCCGAATATACCGACCACCGATGATGGCAGGTTCACGAGAGGCAGATGGAATAATTGTAATATAGGCCTTACTAGCACCAGCACGATCAAAAAAAGTTCGCAGGATATCGCGTCCGTGAACTTTGTCTTCTGCGCCTCCGATGACTAGAACGGCGGTTTTAGTTGCTTGGGGTGTCCTCATTTCCAGCGATTTAGTTTTTAATTGCGGCATTGTGTTTCTCCTGTCAACAACTTCAGGTGAATTTAACAAGGTTTGGTAGCCTAATGACTTTTACGCTTTGCTTGTTTGAGAGGACACTTTTCTGAAGTTTAGAGCGGCGAATAAAGTTCTCAATAGTCGCCTGTACTCCTACGGGTAAGCAAGCTACGTGCAGCGTCGACCATGGGAGAAGTGCCGATAGTCCGAAGCCACCTCTGAGACTTCTCACAAGCCGACCCTTAAACTTCTTGCTTGACCCGCACGACGTCTCAATTTTTATGTGTCCGTTACCGTTTATTAAAGCCATCGCCTTGTTTTTCACCTATCTACTCTTTCCAGACGGCAAAATAATACTTGGTGGCTATAATTAGCCTCTGGGCTTGGGGGTGAGCAGGTCTTGACACGCTTTTTTCTGAGGCTGGCTCGATGCATCCTGGAAGTTGTTAACTTAATCGGATTATTAATTTAAATGTAGTTGTGACAATATTTAAACATAAATTAAGTAATTAGAAAAATTAGAAAAACTTTTGATCCCATCGATAATCTAAGAGGTCTTGTACTTTTAGATACTATTGATCAAGTTTATCTGTACTCCTACCCGAAATTAGCTTCTTGTGTTTGTTAGACATTCAAATTTAAGATTAGTGTCCTTGAATACGAATAACTGTGCGCTTTGATATAGTTACGCTGTTTCCTGACTGTTTTACCTCTGTTTTGAGTTCTGGGTTGCTGGGTAAAGCCTTAGCCAAACAGATTGCCCAAGTGCATCTGGTTAATCCACGGGACTTTACCAACGATAAGCACCGGAAAGTAGATGATGAACCCTACGGCGGCGGCGTAGGGATGCTAATGAAGCCCGAACCCATCTTTGCTGCTGTGGAGTCGCTGCCGATTTTACCTCGAAGAGAGGTGATTTTGATGAGTCCACAGGGTGAAACAATCAATCAACCTCTGTTGCGAGAATTGACGACCAATTATGACCAATTAGTAGTTATTTGTGGGCATTACGAAGGAGTAGATGAACGGGTGCTGCATTTAGTCACTCGTGAGGTGTCTTTGGGTGATTTTATTTTGACAGGTGGAGAAATTCCAGCAATGGCTTTAATTAATGGCGTCGTACGTCTTCTACCAGGAACCGTAGCCAAAAAGGAATCTCTCACAGCAGAAAGTTTTGAGGAGGGATTGTTGGACTATCCTCAGTACACTCGTCCAGCAAATTTTCGTGGGTTAAAAGTGCCCGATATTTTACTCTCTGGAAATCACGCAGCGATCGCCCGGTGGCGTTACGAGCAACAAGTTAAAAGAACACGCGATCGCCGCCCTGATCTCTTAAATAAATGGGAAAACAGAGATCTGGGGGATCAGGGGAGCACAGGAGCAGGGAAAGCAAAGGGAGATGAAGAATAACTATCCCCCATGCCC
>NZ_JADEXR010000182.1 GCF_015206995.1 aff. Roholtiella sp. LEGE 12411
GTGGGGGAGTGGAGGAGGGGGAGTAATTTGAAAGTTTTCATTTTCTTCTTTCTCCCTGTCTCCCTGTGTCTTTCTCTGTTCTTTTTTCTCTTCTTCAACCCACCACAAAGGTGTATCAGTGGAAAAGTATTGCTTGACTGTTTGCTCTAAGTGGGAAAAATCATCTTTGGGGAAGATGTCCTGATAGGTTCGTTGCATGAACTTGATTAGCAGCGACCGATCTAAAGTAGAGCCACGGCGAATATAATACCCAGGTAGTAGTTGCTCAGACACTTCTGACGTTTTACTTAGCTAGCTGAGTTATTTACTGCTGGTGGCACAGCAGGAGTAGCTGGAACACTGACCCCTACCTCTTCAATTGGTGCGGGTGCTGCCATGTCGGAGGGTAAAAATATGCGGGCGCTGACTGCCACCAAGGCAATGAAAAATACTAATACTGCAAGCAGTGGTGCGATGTACTGACGAAATATAGCCATATTTAAATTACAAGCAGCTAGGGACTTTTATGAGAACTTAGCTTAAGATTTGTGAAGTTTTCTTGATTTATCTTAGCGATTTTCCGGAGCCTTTCAAAAGGCAGAGGATCAGGGGAGGCAGGGAGAGCACAGGATAAGGAAGAATTTTTCACCTTTGCCTTTTTGCCTTCTACTCCCTACTTCTGCATTTCTAAACATAACTCGTATTATCGGCGATCGCGCTCCAAGTCATCGAGCACTCTTTCACAATACCAATTCTCCGGCATACCAGGATAATTCTCTTTTGCCTGCTCAACTAACCTTTCGGCAGCGGCAGTATCGCCGGATAATCTAGCAATCAGCCTATTTTTGAGATAGCTATCAGATGCACTCTCTTCTACCTGGTTTGGTATCTCTCCTCTGAATGATGAGGTTGGCGTCTGTCTCCTCAACTGCCAAAATAAAACGTAATAAAGTGTACCAAAAATTAGAATCAGGCTGAGTGTTCCAAAAAAAGTTAGGAGGTTAAATCCCAAAAATCCTAAAACTAACTGCGAGAGAACATAGCCAAGTAACAAACCAGTGAGTAAGAGGATAAGTGTGCCGACAGTAATAACTACTTGATTCCCCATATATCCCCTTCTTCTTCCTCAAGTCCTGGTCTAGATACTGCCACTGGTTGAGGGTTCCAAGGGGCAACAAAAGGTAAAAGCAGCAATCCAGGTAAGGCTGCTACTATGGTTAGTAAGAAAAATGAGGGCCAGCCTGTGGACTTTGCCCAATCCCCCGCTGGAGCAGAGAGAACATCTCTACTAATAGCCATTAAGCTAGAGAATAAAGCGAATTGAGTAGTTGTAAAGCGGTGGTTACAAAGGTTCATTAAAAATGCTACTGTAGCCACTGTGACTAATCCAGCGCTGAAGTTTTCTATATTCACTGCCAATACTAAAAGCGAATAATCTTTGCCAGCAACTGCTAACGCATAATAACCCAAGTTACTAAATAATTGCAGTATGCCAAAGATCCATAGACTTCGGTTGAGGTTAATCCTAGTCATAATGACGCCACCAGCTAATACGCCGACTGTCGTCGCGATAAAGCCCATTCCAGCTTGAATTGCCCCAATCTCAGTTTTGGTAAAGTTGATTTCCCGCAGAAATAAATTAGCCGTGATTCCCACTAATGAATCACCTAGCTTATAAAGGACGATAAAAACTAGGATGACACTAGCTTGGGTAAGCCCAAATCGGTGAAAAAATTCCTTGAATGGTAGGAAAATTGCTTCTTGTAAATTTTGAGGCGGACTATTTTCTCTGACCTCGCCTAATAACTCTGTAGGTAATAACAAAGATGCGACTATCCAGGCTAATATCAAAGTTGCTAATAGCCAATAAAACACAGGTAGGGCAATAAAGCCAACAAACACACCTCCAATTAATCCAACTACTAACACAGTTATAAATAGCAGAAAAATGACATCTTTAAAAGATAGGGGTGGAGCTTTTGCTGTGTTGTCGCGTATCTTTGGTTCCCTTGGTGCCCATAAAGTTGTAAGTATACTCCCTGCCATTAACGCTGCCATGAGTAAGTAAACACCATTCCAAGGGATATGATCTGCTAAAACCAAAGCTAAGGAACTAGTAATAAACAGCGCTAAGCGATAGCCTAGAACCCAAACTGATGCACCTGTTTTGGATTCTATTGGGTTTAAAATATCTGTACGGTAGGCATCACCGGCAATGTCCTGGGTGGCACTCAAAAAAGTGATGATTAGACAGTTGATTGCCAGTAGTTGTAGCACTTGGTCATTTTGGGCCGGCTGTTGTAATGCCAGAAGTGCGATCGCTAATACTAATCCAAATTGAGTAAGTAATAGCCACCCTCGCCGTCCTCCTATAACTGGCGGCGCAAATCTATCTAATAACGGCGACCACAAGAATTTCAGCGAATAAGGCAAAGCCAGTAGACCAAATAAAGTAATTTTCCCTATATCAACCTTGGCATCTTGCATCCACAGCTGTAATGTTCTACTTGTTAAGAACAAGGGCAACCCAGATGCAAAGCCGAGCAATAACAAAGCCCCCATTTTCCGACTTTGGACAGCTTGTCGCAGTGCCTGAACTTCTCTCATTGTTTAAACATTCCTTATCACCTGAGCGAATTGCAGTTATCTTGCCATAGCTGCTGTGTAATTATCTGCAAACATGCCAACTTACCAAGATTTACTCGGCTAACAGACAAAACCAGGATACCCTCACAACGTTAACGGTTCCTTAACTTTCCGGAATTGGATAAACCTGATGGTCTCTAATTTCTACCCTATATGCAGCCAGGCATTTTTCCCAACCTTCACGTGTACCTATATCGCTTTTGTGTTTGAGTAGTCCCAATTGCTGTTCTTGTTGGGTGAGTTTAGCAAATTCTGCGTAGAGAGGGTAGTTGCTGGTGACAAAGTTTTCTTTGCGGTGCAAGATTGGTGGATTTACCCTATTTTGATAGTCTCGGTGAGTGACAAATAGTGTTTTTAAGTCAATAGTTATACTCGCTTTTAAAGCTGGATGGGGATCAGTGTCGAATTCGGGGTAAAACAGATAGGATATTTGCGGTTGATCAGTGTAATATTTTATCAGTGTGGCTCCATCTCCACGCCCAATCGTACGGCTAGCGCAGCCTTCGTAAATTCGCAACAAGGGATCTAATGCTGCTAATGCCCAAACATGGACATAAAGGGCGCTGCGTGTGTGTTTACCAATTTTGCTTTTTTCGCAAGCAGTTTGAATAACCTTTTGTTTACCTAAACTGAAAAGCTTTTGGTCGGCGACCATGCAGGCTTCTTCATAGCTACCAAAGAAGGCTTTGATATCGTGACGCATTTCTGGTGCTAGCTTGTGCCATGCAGGACGTTGATCAAAGTGGGTCAGAGCAAGATAAACTTGGATATCCAGAGAACGACGGTAAGCGATCGCATCCCATTCTGCTTCATCGGTAGCTTGCAAAACTACGGCAAAGGCACGGCGAAAGTTACCAAACTCGCTCAATAGTTGCTGTTCATTATCTAATTCGCCTTTGGCAGGTAGTCTACCACGCTTGGTAAAAAAAGCCATCAGTGGTTCAAGCTGTTCTTGATAGTCTTCAAACCGCTTGCTGGGGATGCAGACTCGCGGGGTAGAAGTTCTAGAAAAGAAGCGAATAGCTTTGTAACTCTCTTTTTCGGCTTGATCTCGAAAAACAAAGTAGACACCTAAAGCCACTGGTACCGCATCTACATTTAGTGCTTCATCAATATAAGTTTTGAGTTCTTCTTGTTCGTAATATTTTTGAAAAGTATTGCGGCGAGTTACGATGCCATCGTTGTAAGCAAGTTGGGTTTTGCTGGGAGCGTTAATTAGTATTTGAGCCGCGACAATTAAAACTCTATGGGTGAGTTTCCAAGCTTGGGTTAAGCTTTGGCGGCGTTCCTCTAGGTCTTCAATGACGTTAAGGACGTAACCCAAGTTGACCACATCAGCGGGGGTGATGGGTGCATTGGGATAGTAGTAAGGATCCCAGCCTGCACTGGTGTAGCCTAAGTTTCCTACTCGTTGCACATCACCACCGTATCCGCAACCATAGTCAAAAAAAGTGGTATCTTTATTCAAGAGTGACCATTCTATTGCCAATCGCACGGGGCGAGATAGATCATTACGAGCGATCGCAGCTCGATGACGCTCAATTTCTAGCGCTTCAGGCATAATATTAGTTGTCAGTTAACAGTGAACAGTTAACAGTTAACTAATATCCTTTCAATTTTTAACCGCTAGTTCAATTAAATCTTCAATTTTCTTGATGTTTGGATCGCCTGCTAAGTAACCAATACCGCGATGCAAATGCAGGCGAAATTGCGTGGCGAGAGTTTCTTTGTCGGTGGGATAACCGTCGTTGTGACAGCGTTGCTTGAGGGCGAGGAGGAGAATATCAGACATTTCGCCACCAAAGACGCGCCAACTCATTTCGACGTTGCTATCTTGGGGAATTGGGACAGGGGAGGGTGCGGTTGATTCTGCTAGGGAACGACAAAACGCCCAACGGCATAAGATATTCCATTGGTCGATTTTAGTGCTGCGCTTAAGTTTGGTAAGTTGGTCTTTAGCTGTTTGGGAGAGTTTAATTCTTTCGATTGGTGATTCCATATTCATTATTAATAGTGGTAATTTCTGTTTGTATATCTAAATCACTAGCCATTGCAACTAGTTGTTCATTCATATATTTAACATCATTGAATTTATTTAATATTTGTTTTTTTTCTTGAACTTGTTTTTCGATACGTTCTAATAGCCATTCTAGTTCTTCTAAGGACAAAACACGTAAGTCATGCTCTATTTTTATTAAATGTGGTGAGTTCATAATTGCTTATCTACTTTCCAAAGGTCGTGATATATATTTTAAATATCTTTTTGAGACGATATCTACTACCAAAAATATTTATTTTCTATCACTGTTGTTTGGCGAGTGTAAGAATCGTATTTTAGGAGATATTCACGGGCGATCGCTTCATTTTCTCGCAGTGTTTCTACTTCTTTCTTTCCAATCTCAGTATCGGTGGACAGCAAAATTACTTGGTGGCTGGCGGATGGAAAGTAACGTTCAACTAAGTTACTGCGGTGGGAGGAGTCTAGTCTACCTAGCGGCGTATCGATCGCAACTGGTAGTCGGTGTCCAGAGACTTTGGCTAAACCCCAGAGGAAGGCGATCGCAAGTAGTTGTTTTTCGCCAGCCGAGAGGCGATGTTTCGGGACAGGTTTACCATTTAAATCGTAAAGCAAAAGGCTAAAAGTCTTAGTATCAATGGTGATACGATGCACTAAGTCTGATTTATGAAGAAGATAAAGAAAGCAGTTTTTAACTTCCTCCTCTAATTTATTGAGTTTTCGCAGGGTTAATTTTTCACGAAAAATCTTGAGTGTGTTTTGAACTTTTGCTGCTGAGGTAATAATATGTTCGCTATTTTTATGTTTAATATTTTCTACGGTATAATCACTTAATTCCTTTTTTGATTTGGCAATAATAGTTTCTAATTCAGCTAACCGACGGCGGATTGTTTCGTAATTTGCTTTAGCTTCAACAACTTGATTTTGTGCCGCTTCTAATGTTTGACGCAGCTTTGTATAATCTTCTGGTGCTGCTGCTGTTTGCACTTGTCTTTCTAGAGTATGAATTTCTTCTTGTTTATTTTTGAGAATAGCTAATTTCTCTTTTGCAGAAAGTTTAGAATTTTGTAGGTGATATATGAGATTATCTAGCTGACTTAAAGTTTCATCATCGGCTAATAGCCAAGGTGCTTCTATCTGGATTGTCTTTGCATATAAACTATCGACATCTTGAATTAAAAATGATTGGATTTTTTCAACTTGTATGGGAGAAATTTCAACTTGATTTAGCCAAGTCAGTAAACGCTGATCTCGCTCCATTAACAAATCTTTAGAAATTTGTACCTGTTGATGGCGAAATTCTTTTTCACCCTGTGCTTGCGCCTGATTAAGCAAATTAGGAATTAATGCTAAAGGTAAAACATCAGTTGCCAATTCATACATTGACTGACGTACTTGTTCAATTTCCGCAGTTTTCGTATCCTGTTGTAGTTCTAGTTGACTGCGTTCTGCTGCAATCTTCCCACCTTCATAAAGAAATTTATCAAAGGCTTCTTGCTGCTTTTGTTCTAATTCTTCTACCTGATTTTTGAGAGTTTCTAATTTCTCTCCTGTTGTTTGATAATCTTCTTGCTGTTGGGTTAACCTAGTTTCAATTTCCTCTAGGTTTGTTAAATCCTTACTATTACCAACTTCTTTAAGTTTACGGTTAACTAAGATATCTAAATCAATTGCTAAACGATCTGCTAACTCTAAACCTAAAAGCCCGCGTATTGCATCTACTACAACTGGTGGTGGTGTTTCCTGTTCTGCAAGTTCTTTAACTTGTTCACCATCAAAGAGAAATAAATTAGAAATACCTAATGGTAGGAGATTTTCTATATATTCATCCCAGATATTAACTAAAGCATCAGGCCAGGTATCACTGTCCCCTAAAATACCTAATGTATCTTTACCGTCTTTAGGATTTTTTGTCCAACTACGCACAACACGGTATTTTATTGGCTTATCATTTTCAATATGTTCAAAAAGTAATTCAATCCGGGTGTCTGCAACTGGATCTATTTTATTGTTAACACATTGGTTAAGAAAATCGTTATAACTTAAATTCCCACGGGTGGAACATTGGGCGCGGGGGCCATAAAGAGCGAGACGAATGGCATCCATAAGGGTGGTTTTTCCGCCGCCATTCATACCACCTAATAAGATAATTGGACGCGAGTTTTCTTCATCAATATTTGGGTTAAGATTAATTACCTGTCTCCCTCTGTAGGGGCCAAAGTTTTGTAGAACCAGTTCAATAAATATCATTTATCTGATTGTGAGTTTATTAATATACTGGGCGAATAGAATTCGCGGCTACACAAGCGAAGTCCGCCTTCGCGGACTAAATTCATAGTTATTGGGTTATTTGGGAGTTAGCTCCCAGGTAGGAATAAGTGATTTTTGGCTATGGTGGGTAGCTTGGTTTCTGATGTAATTGGCTATATTATCAATGGCATCATGGCTAACTGTAAAAGCTCCATAGCTACCTTGCCATTTAAAAAACTCACCTGGCTTGATTTCGTGGGTGATGAAATGAGAAGAACTTCCCTTAATTTGTTTAATTACGTCCGATATGCTGATAGTTGGCGGAAAACCTATTAAGAGATGTACATGATCTTCAACACCACCAATTGCAATTACGGTACATTTTAACTGTTCACATTCCTGAACGATCGCTGCATAAACTAACTCCTGAATATCAGGCGTAATTAAGGGCAATCTATCCCAGGTTGCCCAAACATAATGCACATACAATTGCGTAAAACTTGCTCTCATTTTTCTTCAACCCGCACAGGCGGGTTTCGTCTGTGTAGCCGCGATTTCCAATCGCCCGGTATTCTGATTGAATTATTGCGTAAAACTTGCTCTCATTTTTCTTCAACCCGCGCAGGCGGGTTTCGTCTGTGTAGCCGCGAATTCCATTCGCCCGGTATTCGCCCGGTATTCTATTATTCTAAATCCTTCTTTTTAAACTTCATATTCCCCCAAGTTAGCTGTTCATCACTTTCACTTTCACCTTCATCTACCTCGATAATTGCTGCAACATCACCCAAAGTCATCTGCTTGACTTTTGCAACATCACCTTGACTAACTGCTTCGCTTAATTCGCGTTTCAAACGAGCATTTTTAATCGCATCTTCTGGAGAACGGGAACTTGTATTAAAACATTTTTCTAAGGTTTCGTATATCCCCACGCGACGAGTCTTTTTGCGATACTGGCGTTCTGTGTCTAACAATTTCGCCATGAGTTCCAAGTGCATCGCGTCACCTTCACAGATTTCTTCTAATACTATCCATTCATCACGACCTAGTAAACTATAGTCAGCACCAGGACGAGGGTCTTGAAATTCTTCGCCAGTCACTTCTTGATAAATCCGGGGTAAACTATCATCAAATTCGTGTTTTTCTTCTAGCCAAATGCGGCGAATTTCGCTCATTTCTTCGAGAGTAATTAAGGTGATATCGCGCATATTTTCTGGTGCTGTCCGACGAGTTTTAGTTTGAGCTTCTAATAATCGTCTAAGCCAATGTTCTCGCCAATATTTAGTATAGGGGCCAGGTATTGGTTCAACGGAGATTTCCCCGTTTTTATTGCGTTCAAATAGTTGGACATCTCCCCAAATGCGACGAAAATCTCTTTTGTCTCGATCATCTTTAATATCTAGTTCGTTACGGATATCTAATAATGGCTGCATCCATTCTTTTTCTTCATCATTTTGGATCATCGCCTCCATTGATTTATCCTTATTCACCAGTGTGCAAACCCAGCAGCCAAATCGGGAATCACCACAGCTAGGAGTAGAAGTATCAACAACTAGTGGACATTCATTATCGGCTGTTGCACCTCGATACATAGCAAATAATTCTTTATTACTTTGTCCCCAAGGATTATCCCACTGATTCAGGTATATCCAGACATCGTTATTACTCCAATCTTCAATAGGGGTATAAATTAAGGAGTTGGGTAGACTGGCATTAGGACTCAGGCGATCGCGTACTCTATCAACTTGATGTTTTTTCATTGTGGCAGCACGTTTGGAACTTTCCGCTTTGCGAGTCCCTAATACAAGAATTGTTTCACCGTTAGCTCTAACTATTTCACGGATGAATTGATTGGCGGGATTAATTTTTAAACGTGGTGTACACCAGCGAAACTGGTTACGAGGTGCTGGATATCCTTTACCAATAAGATTTACCCAAAATGTGTCTTCAATTATTGGTTGTAGTAGATGTGGATCAATTGGCATCCCCTGTTTTTCAGCAGCTACTTTGAGATTCTGCAAGGATTTGCGAACCCAAGCAGACACTACAGGATTTTCTACCTGAGTATCGGTTGTAATTACATAGACTGTTTTAGTTCTTTTTTCTGGAACAAGAGCAGCGATCGCATTCCACACAAGCTGCAATACTGTGCTAGAGTCTTTTCCCCAAGACACGCCCAAAACCCAAGGGATCTCATCTAAACAATACAATTCTTGAATTTCAGTTGTTAGAGTTTGGATAGAGTCCACTAACTCTGCTACAGTACGTGATTGCTGAACTTTATTTTCTGGTTGTTGTGCTGTAGTCATTTCTCCTTCTCTATGGAAACACTGGCGTAATATCCCGGCGAATAGAATTCGCGTCTACATAGACAAAACCCACCTCCGTGGGTTGAATGTAATATCCAGGCGAATAGAATTCGCGGCTACACAGACAAAATCCACCTTCGTGGGTTGAATGTAATATCCAGGCGAATAGAATTCGCGGCTACACAGACAAAACCCACCTCCGTGGGTTGAAGAAAAGTTTTTAAAAACTTTACTACTAAAATCTAACTTTTTGGATAATTAGACTAGATAATTTTATTCTGTTTTTAAAATTTAACATGAAAGATAGTGCATCTGACCCAACGGCTGACATCGCTAGAGAATATCTGGAACGGGAAAACAAGGAAAAACAGGTACTAGCTTTACTCTTGGAGAAGTTTTTAGGGAGAAAAGATCAAATTCTCGTTCAAAAAACCGAGATGGGTGGTACTGAGGCTTATGTTAGCTCTGTCACCTTGGAATGGTTTGCAGGTAGGGTTCACTTCGCCTCTGGCTTACCTCTGTTTCAAAAAAAGTATAATTCTGAGACTGATAATGTCGAGATTGATGCGGATAGCATTGATGAAATTCAACAACGTCCCCTTGATTGGTCACGTCAAGCACCGCTAGTCCAGTATTTAGCAGCTCGACACAACCATAAGTTTCCGCCAGTGTTGGTAGTAATTAATCAACCGTGGGTGGATAATCCCAAAGCTGCTGAGTGGGATAGTGAAGGACGCGCCACCAAGTCTACTACAGATTTTATCCCCCTAGATAAAGACGCTAAAGTAGGACTGCTAAATATTTCTGAGGATGATGTGACTATTTATGCGTTAGATGGTCAACACCGATTAATGGGTGTACAGGGGTTGATGGAGTTAATTAAAACTCGCAAACTCCAGCGCTATAAAAAAGATAAAGGTGTTGATGACAGTTTTATTACAGTTAATGATTTGATAGAAAAGTATCAAGTAGACCTTGCTTACTTGCAAAATTTACCTAAAGAAAAAATTGGTATTGAGTTCATCTGTGCGGTAGCGGCTGGAGAAACTCGCACCCAGGCAAGACGGAGGGTGAGATCGATTTTTGTTCATGTTAACCTAATGGCTGCACCGTTGACTAAAGGTCAACTAACACAGTTGAATGAAGATGATGGTTTTGCGATCGTTGCTAGGAAAATAGCAGTTACACATCCACTATTAGAACAACGACAAGAGCGCAATCCCCGTGTTAATTGGAATAGTGCAACAGTAGCCTCCAATTCTACAGTTTTGACTACATTGCAAGCTCTGCAAGATATGTCTGAGCGATATTTGGCTCAAAAGTTCCCCCACTGGAAACCCTTGGAGAAAGGGCTAATTCCCATGCGTCCAGAGGATGAAGAACTTGAGCAGGGAATTGAGGAATTTAAAAAGCTATTTGATTCTTTGGCTAATCTTCCCAGTTATAAGATTTTAGAACACGAAAATACACTAAGTTTACGACGCTTCAGCTTTGAGAAAGATGGAGGTGAAGGCAATATGCTTTTCCGTCCAGTTGCTCAAGTTGCATTAGCGCAAGCTTTAGGAATTTTGGTATTTAAAAAAGGTTTTTCCCTGGCAGATCTTTTTAAGAAACTGCGGAAGTTTGACCAGCAAGGTGGTTTTAGTGGTATGGAATATCCCCAATCTCTCTGGTATGGGGTTTTGTATGACCCAAATAAAAAGCGGGTGCAGGTTGCTGGACGAGATTTGGCGGCAAAGTTATTGGTTTACATCCTGGGTGGAATTCAGGAACAGATGGAACGTGCTGAACTTCGTAAGGCTTTGGCGGATGCTAGGACTGTGGAAGATAAAACTATAGGTTTTGATAGCAAGTTTGTTGAACCCAAGGAGGTAGGGCTTCCACCGATTCTGTAGTTCCTAATGATTACTCGCCTTTAAAGAAATTATTATGCTTTTGAATAATTCCCTCATATTTCAGCAGCCATTATATTCTCAGCCGCAGTCACGTAGAACAACACGATCGCTCCCAGAGTCGGTATCCGGTGCAGGAGCTTGAGAACGAAATCCCCCATTAAAATCATCAAAGCCACCAGTGGAGGTTTTACGTCTCGATCGACCCAGCAGATCGTTGATAAACGAATCAAAGGGTGTATTTTCAGTTAGAGATAAGTTCCACTTCAATTAGGACTTACGCACGAGTTACGGAATAAGGAACCGCAGAGGCGCAGAGGACACGGATAAATCAGAGTTGGAGAGATATTGTGCGTAAGTCTTTTGAACCTCACACGACTGAAAGTCGCGTGATTCCTGCTTCAACGATCTCTGCCGGAATTACTTCTGGACTGACGAGTTCTCCACAGGCGTTTTTTATAACCTCCGGCGTACCGACGGCGGTTAATA
>NZ_JADEXR010000183.1 GCF_015206995.1 aff. Roholtiella sp. LEGE 12411
GGCATGGGGCATGGGGCATGGGGCATGGGAGTTAGAGGTGTACGCAGTTTTTACAAAAATCAAATAGGAATCCTATATTACCCATTACCCATCACTCTTTTTTTACCGTTTTTCAGCCTGGGTTGACACTGTTAATACTTGCGGTGGTGTAGAATCGGGCGGATAGAGGAAGTCTACTTCTACTAAGGAGCGATCGCCTGGTTTTATATTTAATAAAACTAAGGGTTCCCCTGGTTGACCTCTCTTTTGCACCAAATGCATAAACTTGGTTTGTGACTGACCTTGATCATCTTTGTAACGTACCCGCACTGTACCCCTGAAGAAGACTTGACGGGCTGGTGTACTAAAAAAGCGTAAACCAGGTTTTACTAACTGATCCTCTTTTAGTGGCGTTTGCATGGATAAACTCACAGTTTGAGGACTTTGGTTATTGTTATATAGCGGTAACTTGAGACTATATTGAATCGCATAGTTTCCGTGAGCGCGATATGCGGTGTCAGGATAGCGCACCAGCATGGTTGCACTCTGAATTTGACCAGTCCCCAGAGTACCGCCATGCAGTGTACTCAGAGCGTAAGAAAACACTTGGCCAGGTCGTGGAATAGTTAGATACCTAGCTTTAGGGCTATCCACCAAAAAAGCTCTCCACTGGGAACCCCTAGCTACTCCAGCAACACGTCCATACACTCTGGGCTTGCCGATATCTTCCAGGGGTGTAGGGGTTTTATCACGTGGCCCAGCTAAGTCACTATTATCTAGCAAATTTTGCCACTCTGCTAAAGTAGGCGATCGCTCACTACCATAAGGATTTGTGCGTGCAAACATGGCTAGGCTAGCTGCGTAGACAGTACCACTACTCCACAGTCGCATCAATGTAGAGCGACCATTTAAGGGCGGCGTTAGTCCTTGCACGGGAATTGGCAGATTTAGTAACATTTGACTTTGCCCTGGTGGAATTTCAATTTGAGCAGGGAAAATTTCTTGTCGCCTTCCTCTTAAAACATCAGACATGACGCGATCGCCCGGCCCTGCAAAAATTGTACCCAGAAGATTTTGACTAAAAGATGGTAACTGAATAAATGGCGCATCTGGTTGACTTAAATAACTCGCCGCTTGCCAAATGTTTACTTTTACTGGTTGTAAACCAGGGTTGTGCAAAATTATCCCTAGATATAGAGATTGCAAATTCTCTGGTGGTTCAGCTTTAGCAACGTGGTGAGCAAAAATATCAAATCGCCCCCGAAAGGGAAAATTCAGATGCGCCGTTGGCACTTTTTTATTATCTGGTGGAAAGGTAGAGAGTAAAATCCCTTCTTTCAAAACTAATTCTGGACTATTGCTGTTAAACGTTGGTATTGTATCCAGCTTGCCTGGTAAAGGACGCACTTCTTGTGGTTGTACCACTTCTTCAGGCGGTGGTGTAGCAGGAGTTAATTGCGCGATCGGAAAAAATAGTAACAATGGCCACATATCTTTAGATATTTTGTCCTCCAAAAAGACGCTGACAACTTTATATAAGTGCCAGATTGTTAATAATTAATACGAAATCTGCAAGATATCTAGCAAATTTTCTTGATTTACAACCGGAATGTGGACAAAAATACAATCCGTTGTGAGTTGATTTTGACACTTAATTGCCTACGGCTTGCAGCCATTCCACAACAGATGATGCAATCAGGTTGCATTTCATTGATTTTTTCAACTACCTGAGAACTAACAAGCTGCACATCTACGGGTAACTGGCGTAAAAAAGTTAAATCATGGGGGAGCAACTCAAGTTTGGTAACTTCTAGTAATAAATCATCGGAAGAATTTGACTGTTGATCGCTTAACCAAGTGGCAAAAGAAATTAATAGTATTCTTTTCTTCATAACAAATATTATTTAGAATAGAAAAACCCTCCATAATAAATTTACAAGGAGCAGGTAAATGCCAGTAATTGCGGTCGTAGATTACGAGATGGGAAATTTGCACTCAGTCTGCAAAGGCTTGGAAAAAGCTGGAGCAACTCCTAATATTACTTATTCTTCAAAGGAATTAGAACAGGCAGATGCAGTCATTTTGCCTGGGGTAGGAGCATTTGATCCCGCAGTGAAACACTTGCGGGCACGTGGTTTGGAACAACCTATTAAAGATGCGATCGCATCTGGTAAACCTTTTTTGGGAATTTGTCTAGGACTGCAAATTCTCTTTGAATCGAGTGCAGAAGGTACTCAACCAGGACTGGGAATTGTTCCGGGAAAAGTACGGCGGTTTATTCCAGAACCTGAGATTGCCATTCCTCACATGGGTTGGAATCAGCTGCAAGTGACTCAGCCAAAAAGTATTTTGTGGGAGCATTTGCCATCAGATCCTTGGGTATATTTTGTTCATTCCTATTATGTTGACCCAATTGACCCGCAAATCCGTGCAGCAACTGTTACCCACGGTACTCAAACTGTAACAGCTGCGATCGCCTACGAAAACCTGATGGCAGTTCAATTTCACCCGGAAAAATCCTCTAATATTGGATTGCAAATCTTGTCTAATTTTGTTGCTCAAGTCCGCGAAAAAATTGCTGCATAATCCCATTTTGAATTTTATTATTTGTCCTTTGTCCTTTCTCATCTGTCCTTTGTCATTTGTGTTTTATCCTTTGTTAATATCCAATGACCAATGACCAATGACTAATGACCAATGACTAATCAATCATGAGCCTGAGAATTTACGGGAATCGCCAGCTAAAAACTTTACCGGGAAAAGAGACTAGACCCACCAGTGGGCGGGTAAGAGAGGCAGTGTTTAATATTTGGCAGGTAGGAATAGCAGGTTGTCGCTGGCTGGATGTGTGCGCCGGTACTGGTTCAATGGGCGCAGAAGCTTTGTGTAGAGGAGCCAGCTTAGTAGTGGGAATTGAACAATCGAGTCAAGCTTGTGTAATTATTCAACAAAACTGGCGGGCGGTAGCGGATTCCAAGCAAAAATGGAAGGTATTGCGGGGAGACGCAATCCAACAGTTAAAGACCTTATCAGGAAAGCAGTTTGACAGAATCTACTTTGATCCGCCTTATGCTAGTGGTTTATACCAGCCAGTTATAGAAGCGATCGCTCATTATCAACTTTTAGATCCTAGCGGCGAAATTGCAGTTGAACATAACCCCCAAGGTTGGACACCGCCACTGATTTCCACCTGGGAAATTTGCCGCCAGAAAGCTTATGGTAATACAGCTCTCACTTTCTACAAAATTGTGGAATCTGGGGATGAGGGAGATGAGGCAGAGTAATTGTTAAGCATCTTTAATTTACTTCCTCATCTTCCCCACTCAGCACGAACTAAACGCCCCGCTACCGCTAATAGCACTCACTTGTTGTACACAAGCGTAGAGGCTAAAACAGCGGTGAAGGGGTCGCAGTCTTCTCCCAAGAGGAGACGCTAATAAGAGCGATGACGGTTCCCGTCGTTAGTGCAGCGGTAGCGTTTTCACCCCCCTCCCAACTGGTTGTCGCGCTTATATTGCTTATAAGCAGCGTAAAACAGTCCAGCGAGCGTGACCACAATCAAACCAAGGACAATTCCTGAGAGTAGGGGTTCAACCACTGTAAATCTCCTTTTTGCAATTATTAAATATTCGTTTCCTGTTTTTGATTTTACCAAATCCGGCGCAAATCCGCGTCCTACAGCGTTTTTAGACCCCGACTACCGACAACAGAATCCTCTTCTGTGCTTGCAGACACAATCAAGAACTTTTAAGCTATGTGTAGGAAATGAAATCTTTTTAGTACACCTAGACTTTCACAGCAAACCTTTTGGATAACCAGATTACCAAACCTGAAATTCTGATTCAGCGGATCGCTTTGTTGGCTCTGGCGATACTGCTAGCAGTCCCTTTGGGCTTTTTTGGTGTTCAGTTGGTTCGAGCCTCTGATCCCTACGTCAAGAGTGTTCTATCTTTGACAGGAAACCCAGTTCAAGGACACGCTATCTTTCAAATCAACTGTGCTGGTTGTCATGGAATAGAAGCAGATGGGCGAGTAGGACCCAGTTTGCAAGCTGTCTCAAAGCACAAGTCTCGGTATGGACTGATTAATCAAGTGATTAGTGGCGAAACGCCGCCAATGCCAAAATTTCAACCTAGTGTCCAAGAGATGGCGGATCTTTTGAGCTATTTAGAGTCTTTATAGGTTGAATCTGCTCAAAACCGATCGCAACTAAAGACGAAGAAACTCTAGGAAGCGACTGTTTTCTAGAGTTTCTTCGTCTGCAAAGTTATACAAACTACAACTGATAACACTTCACAAAAACTTTATCTTTCTCGAAAGTTTTTTCCAAAATGCTTTCTTTTTAAAGAAATGAGTAATTTCACACTAAGTTTGATTTTAATACACTCAATTAGAATTACACTCTACATTACTTAAGTGATTCTGCTCAAAAAATGTATTAAATAACAGAAATACAATTAGTGTTTTCTGGTAATTCTTTGACAATTTTTATAAATAGCAGAGAGGCTTTTCAAGCTCCACTAATTGCAAAAAACAGATTTTCTAAATAAATCGGAGACAGATTATTTATGGTTAAACCTGATTTGATAGTGTCTTCTGTGACAGCCCCACTACTTGGCTATGTAAGTAACAACATTTATGTGTCCTGGACTGTCATTAACCAGGGTGAAGAGATCACCACTGCTAACTGGTATGACAGCATTTACCTTTCGGATGACGAGTTTCTAGACGACAGCGATCTCTTTGTCACCAGCGTATCTTCAGAAAACAATACACCTCTTGCAGCAGGGGATAGTTATACAACTACCCAGAGTACTTATATTCCCTACGATGCTACAGCGGGTAGCCGCTACTTGTTGTTTGCCACAGATAGAAACAACGACCAGAGCGAAACAAATGAGGATAACAATGTATTTGCTCAACCAATTAACCTAACTGTCTCAGGTGTGGTGATTTCTAATGTCACCGCCCCATCATCTGCGGTGTTGGGTGAGACTATCCGCGTGTCTTGGACTGTTACCAACCAAGGTAATGCGATCGCTTCTTCCAACTTTGATGACGGCATTTACATTTCATATCAACCGTACCTAAGTGGAATTGCACGAGATGACGAATTTTATCAGGTAGGCAGCCGTTCATCAGAAGGGGATACTCCTCTAGCACCAGGAGCCAGCTATACAGCCTACGCAGATATTTACCTTCTCAGTAATAAAGAATCGAGTAATGGGTTGGCTAATACTTTTAACTTTGTAGGCGATCGCTACTTAGGGGTTTACGTTGGTGGCTACAGCTATTACAACCGTATAGGCAGCGAAGGCTTCCAGGCGATACCGATTCAATTGAATGCCCCAAACTTGGTAGTTTCTGATGCCGAAGTTTTAACACCAGCCATCACAGGTGAGACAGTTGATGTGTCCTGGACTGTTACCAACCAAGGAGAATTTTATGCTCCTACTGATTGGTATGATGCTGTTTACTTTTCCACGGACGATGTTTTAGATCTGTATGACGATATTTTAGACAAGTATCAGTATGATTCAAAACTGATAGAGGTGCCGATAGGGGAGCAAACACCACTAGCAGCTGGAGCTAGCTATACACTCAACCAAACCATTACCATTCCCAACAGTATAGGAGGTAGTGGCTACCTGTTGTTTATGGTGGATGCAAATATCACCGATTTTGAATCGGAGAGAACCGGCATCCAAGGCGAAACCGATGAAACAGATAACATCCGGGCAGTGCCGATTAACTTTGCTGGCCCAGATTTTATCGTCGAGAGTGCTACAGCCCCGATATCTGCTGCTTTTGGTGAAACTATATCAGTATCCTGGACTGTCAAGAATCAGGGCAATTCTCCAGCACTTGCTTACTACTGGAGTGACGTAGTTTATCTTTCCACAGACGATGTTCTAGATGACAACGATGTCTCTGTTAAGTATGCTTCAGTAGAAAATAATACTTCTCTGGCAGCAGGAGCTAGCTATACGGTTACTGAGGACATCACCCTACCTAATAGCTTAAGCAGTAACAGTAACTACTACCTGTTGTTTGCTGCAAATAGGAACAACAACCAGGGTGAAACCGATAAAACCAATAATGTGCTAGCTAAGCCAATTTCGTTAGCTATCCTGAGCGCAGGTGTAACAATTGCGGAAACGGATGGCAGCACCAATGTCACAGAAGGCGGAGCAACGGATACTTATACCGTAGCGCTGACTAGCCAACCCACCGCAGATGTGGCGATCGCCATCAATCCCATCTCACAAATTACCGCCGATGTCAATACCCTAACTTTCACTGCTACCAATTGGAATCAGGCTCAGACTATCACAGTGGCAGCCGTGGATGATGATGTTGTAGAAGGCAATCACACCAGCACGTTGACCCTAACGGCAACAAGCGCTGATGCTAGCTACAACAACATTGCAATTAATTCTATAAATGTCAGTATTACAGACAACGATCAGCTAATTAATGGCACGTCAGGACGCGACACCTTAGTTGGCTCCAATGGCACTGACATCATCACTGGCTTCAAAGGCAAAGATATCCTTACGGGTGGTGCTGGTAGTGACCAGTTTGTCTACACAAGTATCCGAGATGCGGGGGATGAAATTACTGATTTTGTGGCTGGTACAGACAAGATTGTCTTGCTCACACTATTCCAAAGCTTGAGTCTCGACAACCTCAACTACGAAAGTGCCACTACACAAGGCCACTTGAGTTTTGGGACTAAAGGCAGCAATACCACCGTGCTCATCGACCCAGATGGCTTAGGGGGTCGGGGTCGTTCCACAACTCTGCTAACGGTGCAAGGTTTAGACCAAGCGACTTTAGCCAACGCCGATAATTTCTTGTTCTAAGTTGTAGCAGCGAGAGTATTTAAGTAGATAGACGTAATTAAATTTAAGATAAAGCTTTTGCTCGTAGTGAGCGATTTATCCTTCTATATAAGGTTTTCAAGGGATAAATCCCTTACTCTAGCTCTGATTTAATTAAGCCCTTCTACTTACCACTCTCACCAAAGCTTTCTTGAAAGAATTTTTTCTTTTCCACTTCCCCAAAGGTATTAGGCGGCTACCACAGCCCACTTTATTTCTTTGCCAAACGTACATCCATAAAAAGGAATTTCATGAAACTTTCCACATTCATCAAACATTCAACTTTCAAGCTAGGTCTTTTCAGCCTTGTGGGCTTTGGAATGACAATAAACACAACTTCTGCTGATGCTATCCAGTTAGATTTTAGTAATTGGCAGCAATTTGGTGATGTTACTACCCCGGCTTTGGGTCAGGCTAATCTATCGAATAATGCTTTACTAGATGATGACTTTCCTCAAAGCGATACAATTTTCAATTATTCCGGTAATCCCGCAGGTCTTGCAAATCCTTTGCCAGATTTGCAAGAGTTTCTCGGCTTAGTTCCTGAAGCTCTGGATATTGAGGGCGATGCATTAGAGGGGTCTGCTATCAAAAATACGGTAACTGTTGCGGCTGGTGATGTCTTGCGCTTTGATTGGAACTTTCGCACGAATGAAACCAGCTACCAAGATTTTGGCTTCTTCTTGGTGGATAAGACGCTAATTAAGTTGGCTGACTTCACTAATGCAACCCAAGCTTCGAGTCCCTTTATTCGGGAAACGGGAATTAATTCTTATGCCTTCAGTCAGCCGGGAACTTACACTCTAGCCTTTGGGGTGGTAGATACAGGTGATTATGTGACTACATCAGCCTTAGAGGTAAGAAATGCCACCATAGAACCAGTTCCCGAACCGGGGACTCTCTTGGGTTCAGTTGCAGCGTTTGGGTTAAGTATGGGTATACGGCGGCGTTTTTGGAAAAAAACTGGAGACTAGCATTAAAACTTGGAGCTTTGAGTTTAGAACTTGGAATTTCAAGCTTAGAACTTGGAGCTTTGAGTTTAGAACTTGGAATTTCAAGCTTAGAACTTAAAGCTTTGAGTTTAGAACTTGGAGCTTTAACTTTAAAACTTGGAACTTTGAGTTTAGAACTTGTAATTTCAAGCCTAGAATTAGGAATTTCGAGTTTAGAACTTGAAATTTCAAGTTTATAACCTGGAATTTTAAGCTTAGGACTTGAAAGTCTACTCTTTCAAGGCAAGTCTACTTTTATCTTTACTTGTGAGCGCAGCTCATGGAGTCTCTTGCAAAAGTCCTTAGTCCCCAGTCTCTAATCCCCAATCCCTATATTTACGTAAAATCTTTGATAAAAACTCACATAACATGTATATTTTAAAGTACGCCGACAAATTAATATTTAATAGTTGCAAAAAAAGAGTTAGCGGGCCTTAACTCGGCGGAACTAATACAAAAGCTCTCACTGAGTGGGCTACAGTATAGCTTCTTTAACAGACCAGTTATTTTTATATGCCCGAAAGCTAATGACTGAAGCGATCCAAATTGGTAATCGTACAATCACACCTAGTGAACTGATTCCCTTACTAGCAAGTTATCAAATGCTGCCACAGTTGCAGCGGGAATTGATCATTGACGAGGCGATTGAGCAAATCTCACACTCCGCAGTAGCACTATTAGAATGTACGCCTGAAGAAGTAACCCAAGCTCAACAACAGTTTTATGCCGAAAAACAGTTAACAACTGATGCTGACATCCGGACTTGGATGGCATATCAAGGATTGACTCCCAATCAACTGGATGCTGTTACTACTCGGAAGCTGAAAATTGAAAAATTTAAGCAAGCTACTTGGGGTAAAAAAGTAGAATCCTACTTTTTTCAGTGCAAATCAAAGCTGGACAAAGTAATTTACTCCCTTATGCGAACCCAGGATGTGGGAATTGCTCAAGAACTCTACTTTCGGATTCAAGCCCAAGAAAATTCTTTTGCAGAAGTGGCGCGAGAATACTCACTCGGGCCAGAAGCCCAAACTGGCGGTTTAGTTGGCCCCATTGAACTGAGCGCATTACATCCGATAATGGTGCAAATGCTTTCTAGCAGTCAACCGGGTCAAATATTGCCCCCGGCTCGTGTCGCCGAGTGGTTTGTGATTGTGCGGTTGGAGAAATTCATCCCAGCAAAACTAGATGAACCCATGAAAGTACGGCTGTTGAATGAACTTTTTGAAACCTGGCTACAGGAACAGCACAAGCAAATTATTTCTACTCAAACTGATACGCTAGCTAACTGAACTGCTGAGCATAAAACCGTGCATAACGACGCTCAAGTGCTAGCAATGCTTCGTGGGTTCCTGATTCGACAATTTGTCCTTGTTCGAGCACTAAAATGCGATCGCATCGCCTGACTGTGGATAAACGGTGGGCAATAATAAATACAGTGCGATTTTGCATCAGTCTTTCTAGTGCTTCTTGTACCAGTGCTTCTGACTGGGAATCTAATGCAGATGTAGCTTCGTCCAGAATCAAGATTTGTGGATTGAGGAGAACAGCACGAGCGATCGCAATTCTTTGTCTTTGCCCACCTGATAAGTTTACCCCACGTTCACCCACCCAAGTATGATAACCCTCTGGTAGTTGGCTGATAAACTGGTGGGCATTAGCAATTTTCGCTGCTTGTGCAACTGCTTCCAAATCAAAGGAGTCTTGTCCGAAAGCAATATTTTGGGCAATTGTCCCGGAAAACATAATGGTTTCTTGGGGAACAATCCCAATTTGTCGCCGCAGACTATGAAATTTGACATCTCGAATATCAATACCGTCAATCAAGATTCGACCAGCTACAGGGTCATAGAAACGCGGTAAGAGATTCACAAAAGTGGTTTTACCAGCACCAGAAGCACCCACAAGTGCGATCGCTTCACCTGGTAGAACCAATAAACTGATATCTTTTAATACAGATTCACCAGGTTTATAAGCAAAAGAAACATCATGATATTCTACTTTGCCACTAACTGGAGGTAGAGCGATCGCATTTCGCTTTTCTACTACCGTCGGTTGAATTGCCATCAATTCAAAAACACGGTCAACGGATGCTTCACCCTGCTTAAATTCGTTGTAGTTGTTGGTAACATGGCCAATGGGGTCAATTAACAGCACTGCTGCGGTTAGATAGCTGAAAAACTCCGCCACCGTTAAGTTGCGTTGGGAAATTTGCCATCCTCCCACAATCAGCAACGATAATGCACTCAAAGCTTCCAGAAACCCAACTACAGGAGTCTGAATCGCTTTGAGCCGTTCCGCCGAGTATTTCGCTTGCAAACTGCGTTCAGCTTCATGACCAAATCGGGCGATTTCGTAATTTTCAGCAGCAAAAGCTTGTACCAAACGGATACCGCTAAAAACTTCCGTGAGAATTGCTGATAAACCCGATACACGATTTTGACTTGTTAAAGAATACTTGCGTAACCGTTCGCCGAACCAGCCAATTAAAATACCCATCAGTGGCGCAACAATCACCGTCGCTAGTGTCAACTGCCAATTTAGGTAAATCATGTAAATTGGAATTGCCAGCAACTGCAAAACGCAGGGGATAAAGTCGTGAAATACTTTATTTACAACTTCGCCAACTCGGTCAACATCTTCTGTGAGGCGGTAAGATAAATCACCTGCTTTTGCTGTTTCAAAATAGCTGAGATTTAGCTTTTGCAGATGAGCGTAAACTTGTTGGCGCAGATGAAAAGCCACTCTTAAAGAAGCTTTCGCCATGTACATATCTTGCACAGACTGAAAAACCCCTCTGATCAGAAATACTAAAGCACAAGTCCCGGCTATTTGGGCGATCGCTACTACATTACCTTGTCCAAAGGGAATTGCCAATTTTCCGGCGAGATTAATTAGCGTTAATGTCGCCAGCACATATCCCACAATCCCAACAAATCCCCTACTGATAGTTTGCCATTGGGGTCGCAGATAGGGCAGCAGTTGCCAGTAATTAGAACGCGTTTTCAAGCTTTAACGTCCACAACGATATTTTTCCTTGTTTGACGCTATCAGCTTTTGGGGAGTTTCTGAACAGTTAACTGATACTGTTATGAGAATTGGTTGGTGCTTCCCAACGTAGTAACTTTGGTAACTGCGACAAGTGGACACCATAGTTAAAAATCCACAAGATCATCTCTAAAATCAATAATTTTTGTACCCAAATTAGTTCTGGTAGGGGATTTAAAAGCGTTAGTCCTTGATATAGTTGCCAGATGCGGTAAGGTAAGTACAAGCAAGGTATCATCACCCACACACAAGAGTGAAATCTCTGCACCGTTAACTTTTCGGATAAAATTTGCAATCCCAGCATCAGAAAATAAGAAGCAAGCACCATCAGTACTTGATGGTAACTCCACCAGACGCCCCACAAAATCATTGTTAACAAGGGAAGTGCCAAACCTAATATTAATACAATCAAGAACCACACTTTAAACCACGCTGGTAGTGGTTCCGGGATGCTGAAAGGCTTAGAATCTCTCCAAACCCAACCCACAAATAACAAAAAAGGGTTCTACCGATCCCCTTATGGAGATTTAACACTAAAGTGCCAAGATAATAGGCAGCGCAATCGAAAGTTTGCGAAATTACGAAAGCCATAACCTAGCCTTTTAATCAGCTTCAACTTATTGTTAA
>NZ_JADEXR010000024.1 GCF_015206995.1 aff. Roholtiella sp. LEGE 12411
TAGTAATAATGATAATCATTGTAGAGGGGGAAGTCAGGGCTACCGAACGGTAGCCCTGACTTCCCTTTTTGTAGTAAATTCAATTATGTCAGGTTCAAGTTTTCGAGGAGCTAAGAGTGTCAATTGAATTAACTGATTCGCTCTCAAGTTTGCTTAAGAGTGATCCATAAAAATAAATGCCCAGCCGTGTGTTGAAATTATTCGTGGGTGTTGAGGATCGCTTGTTTGACGGCTGGGCATTTATTTCTTGGCAGTATGCTAAAGAAACAGCAACTCAATTGAAAGGTGCAGCCAGACGGCGTTTCCAAGGGCAAACTGTGATCTCTTTAGGCTACGGAGGACAAATACTAGCTCAAAAAGAATTAGGATGGGATAGAAAAACTATTCGCAAAGGTATTAAAGAATTAATTAGTGGGATGACCTGTGTAGATAATTATTCGGCGAAAGGGCGTTATAAGGCAGAAGAACATTTACCAAACATTTTAGAAGATATCAAAAAATTAGTTGATTCCCAAAGCCAAACTGACCCAAGTTTTAAAAGCCAAAGACTATATACACGCTTAACAGCAAGTCAAGTAAGAAAGCTGTTAATAGAGAAATTTAGTTATAGTGATGAAGAATTACCCACATCAGAAACAATTCGCGTCAAATTGAATTATTTAGGTTATCGACTCAAACGAGTCGCAAAAGTTTTACCTCAAAAAAAATTCCAGAAACTGACGCAATTTTCGAGCAATTAGCAATAGTTAATCAATCAGCTATAGATGACTTGAGCATTTTACGTCTATATTTTGGATGAAGTAGAAACGGCGTTAAATTTTGCTCAAAATATGACATGGAAAGGTAAGCATCCCCTTGTTAAGTTAGTAACTCAAACTTATTTTAATACTTTACTTGTGTTTTCTATGCGATCTCTTTGGGTGGCTGCCCTAATTAAAATTTCAAAGATATTTTTTTGTTCACACTTGCCTTGAGTCTGAATTGGAATATTTTCGCTTAAACAGTTCACTACTTCGTTCAAAGTTTTACTATCAGTTAGAACTGGGGTAATTGCAGTCATAGCCAAACTAATTAATCCTCTAAGTCGAAAATTTTGCTTCTTCACCTCAATACTTTACAAAAATTCCAAGACCAGCACCAGAACAATCTTCTGGTGCGAGAGCTACCCTTCCTTACCTTTATATCCAAATTATTAGTTTTACTTATGTAATATTTGTCAACGCTTTTTCTAAAAACTGTATCAAAAATTACAGCTTTTCAGACAACAATCAGGTTCACAGGTATTTATCACAGAGCGATCGCAGAAGTTTTCGGTCTACTGAATGTTTATTCCTTAGCAGACTTATCCCTTTGTTTTAGTCTAAAATACAATATTTATTTGCATATATAGTAATTTCTTATACATAATAGTATGCTCCTGAGCAAACAAATTTAGTCATTATTATTATCTTTCAAAGATTAATTAATAAGTATTAAGCTATTGTTAATCTTCATATTTATTAGATTAATCTGTTTAATATGTACCTTTGCAAAAACTATTAAGGCAGCAAATTTTTCAATTATTAACACCATAAAATTTGTGCTTTTCATATTTAAATTTTGGAGTTTACTTCGATGACTAGATCAATCAATTATAACCTACTAACTTCATCTAATTCTCAACAAGACAACACTTGTAGAATTTGTGGCAATCTTTATTTAAGAGTAGTTGATGTAATACAATCACGAAGAACTGAGGAAAAAGTAACTGCTTATTGCTGTTCTAAGTGTAGTCACTTTAGTTTATTTCCAATAATGTATGCACAAAAAAAAGACTTTAATTGGGATGGTGTTCAATACTATCTAAATCAAAAAGAAGAAAAAATCAAATACTTTAACAAAAAATTAGACCAACTACAATTTATTTACGAAAAGATATATCAGAGAAAACCTCAGAGTTTTTTAGATGTAGGCTGTGCAACTGGTCTTTCACTTTCTTTAGCAGAAACTAGAGGCATGTATGCACTTGGAATAGAACCTGAAAAGAGAATGGCAGAATACGGAATCACCAATTTTGGGGTTAATATAGAGCAAAGATTGCTTGATGAGACTTTTCAAACCAAAGAGAAATTTGATGTCATATTGTGTGAGCAAGTCTTAGAACACGTTAACGATCCCTATAAATTTATGACATTGTTGAAGGATCTTTTAAGCCCTCAAGGAATTATATATATAGGTGTTCCACCTGTATATTCAATAAATCTTTTTACAACCTTTTTGCTTTGCAATCTGATTCGCAGAATCAATACTAAAGTTAGGATCGGTTACAACCTGGATATCTTTTACGATCCAGATGAACATATAAATTGTTTCACAGGGAAGTCGATGAAATATTTGGCAGATCGAGTAGGTTTAGATGTCCAACCGCTACTATTTATGGTTGCAGATTTATCACCCAAACAAGTAATCGGACGGTTGTTGACTTCAGGCTATAACCCAGGTGCATTTATTTTATGCAAGCAGATTCCTCGGTAATGAGGGCGTGTCTAATAGTCTTATTTTTGTTGGACTTTAGAGTGACAAATAGCTTCTCGGGAGCAATGCGATTTTGTGAGATCGGCTAAAAAAGGTGCGATCGCTAATGGGGTACAGCCGGGATACGGATACGATGCTGTTGGCGAAATATTCCTTTGAGTTAACAGATGAACAGTTCTTCCAACTCTGTCAGAATAATCAAGATTTGCGACTTGAGCGCACGGCAGAGGGAGAATTAATTATCATGCCACCAACTGGATGGGGAAGCGGAAATCGGAATAGTAGACTGACACAGCGCTTAGGCAATTGGGCTGATGGTGATGGTACAGGCCTTGTTTTTGACTCCTCAACGGGCTTCAAACTTCCCAATGGTGCAAATCGATCTCCTAATGCATCTTGGGTGAGCCGGGAGCGATTAGAAGTCCTAAATCCAGACCCTACCAGATTCCTCCCCATGGCTCCCGATTTTGCGGTAAAATTACGCTATGCTTCAGACAGCTTAAAAACTGTGCAACAAAAAATGCAGGAGTACATTGATAACGGTGTGCGTCTGGGGTGGCTAATTGACCCTCAGAACCAAAGGGTAGAAATTTACCGCCCAGGACAGGATGTCGAAGTTATGAAATCCCCTACGAGCTTATTAGGAGAGGATGTATTGCCTGGGTTTGTGCTGGATTTAGCACAGATTTTGAATTAGGCGATCGCTCAACTTCACTTATTTAAATATATATGCAATTTGCGACTATAGTTTTAATCGAAACTACCATTGATTAAACAGCAAAAACACTGTTTGAAATGACCCTACAACAAAACCCAAAATACCGCCTAAAGTCACAATAGCTTGCAATTCATTTTTCACAATTCCCTCAATTGCAGCTTCTAAATCAGCGGGTGACGTTGATTTTACGCGGTCAACAATCACTTGATCTATCGACAAAATTGGAATTGCCTGCGCCATAATTGCTTCTAAATCTTTTTCTAAATACTTATCTAAAATAATAGCCAACTCTTGACTCACTACCTCTAAAGAAGCACTCACAACAGGTGAATTACTAAGACGATTTAGCAGTAATACAGCAATATTTTCCCAGTCAACAGAATCAGTTAATCCTTGTAGAAAATCGCTGCCACTAGTTTGTAGATAATGACGAACACTTTCGCGGGTGGTCTTTCGCAGTTGGCGTACTGTTCCAATTGGCAAGTTTTGCAAAGATAAATTTTGCAGCAACTTCTTAAGGCGATCGCGCATTTGCAATTCTTGAATTAATTCTTGCAAGCGAGCATTAGTAGTCTCTTTATCATCCAGGCAAAAAGTCCGTAACCTCGTCAGAGTATTGCGTAATCCAAACAGATTTGCCACAACCCAATAAGTGCCACTGGTTTTTTCCCGAAAGCCTTCATCAATAATTTGAATCGTACGATCTGTTAAAAAATCAACTATTACCTGTCGCAGCACATCTGGTGGCAAAACTATCTGCAATAGCCAATCAGCAAGCCGCGTGGATTGTTCTCCACTCAGTTGAAATTCCAACAATATCTGGTCAAAAATTTGATTGATCTGGGCTTCCAAAAAGTCTTCGCGTCGCGCTAAAACCTTCAGCAAACGTGGCAAGGATTCCCCTAATAAATCCCGCAAAATTCCTGCCACAATTTTGGCACTTTTCTCGTTATTATCTGTTTTTACCTGTTCAATTGCCAGTCGCAACAACCAGATAATTGCTGCTTGTACACGTTCCGTTTGTAACAAACGCCGCGCCAAATTTTGCAATTCCTCTGGTGTCAGTAACGACCCCATGATTGTATTAGAAATGTTCAGAGCTAGACGTTCCTGGTTGCGGGGAATCAATCCAGGGGTAAACGGCAATCTTCGTCCACCAATATAAAATGCTCGGTAGGGACGAAAAAGCATTTTAATGGCTATATCATTTGTGAAATAGCCGATAACTCCACCCAGTATGGGGGGAGATACATAAAGCAAAAAATGAGACCAATCCAAGGGAAGAATTAAAAAAGTTAGGAGTTATGAGTGATGAGTTTTAAGTTATGAGCTTAATTTTAAACTCCTAACTTACAACTTAAAACTTACTGACTACCAGCACTCCCATCATACCGTTCGCAATGGGATAGTGTGTGGCAACTGCAAAACCAACTTGACGAGCTAACTCTACTTGCCCTTTTCCCATGGGAAAGCGATCTAAGCTGGGACTAATGTAAGCATATTCTTCCTTTAAACCTAAATAGTTGGCAACTGGTAGGACAAAACCGTCCAGATACCACTGCTGAAAAGTGCGTAGTTGAGGATTGCTCGGTCGGTGAAAGTCTAAAATCGCAGCCTTAGCACCTGGTTTCAAGACACGGTATAACTCTTGGAGACTACGGGAAATATCTGTAACATTTCTTAAACCATAGCCCATTGTCGCGGCGTCAAATTGATTGTCGTCGAAAGGTAAATTTAGTACGTCGGCTTCTACCCAGGTGATAGCAGGTTGGGGATATTGCCTTTGAGAGCGTTCTTTGGCAGTTTCTAACAAGTTTGGGGAAAAGTCTACTCCGTATACATGTCCCATTGCTCCCACACGCCGCGCTAAACGCAAGGCTAAATCCCCACTACCGCAACACAAATCAAGGCAAATATCTCCTGTTTTAGCTGCGCTCCATTTAACTGCCATTTCCTTCCATATTCGGTGCTGTCCCAGACTCAACCAATCGTTCAACTGGTCATAAACTGGAGCAATACGGTTAAAAATGGTGCGGATTTCGTTGGTCATTGGTCATTGGTCATTGGGCATTGGGCATTGGGAATTGGGCATTGGGCATTGGGAATTGGGCATTGGGCATTGGGCATTGGGCATTGGGCATTGGTCATTTGCAAAGGACAAACAGAGAAGTCTGTAGCAAGATCCCGCAGGGTGCGTCGGTTTACGGCGAACAGAACTTTCTCTTAAGGGAGACGCTGCGCGAACGAGGACAAATGACAAAGGACAACTACACACTGGTTTTATGGAAGCGACTACTAGTAAGAGCGATCGCCACCAGTTGCGCTGATAATTCAATCAGCTTGAATTCATCTTCTCGCAAAATACAGGGTTGTTTCCACTGAAGTGATAATACTCCCAAAAGTTCATTTCGATAGTTAATTGGGATAACTAAGTGCGCTTGAACACCCGTGTTTTGGTAGTGGGCAATACTATTTAATTTGGTGTCTTTAAGTACATTTAAGGAGACTTGTATTTGCCCAGTGGCGATCGCCTCGCTGGTAAGTGGATCTTGTGCTAACCAATTTTCTATTGTACCTGTATCGCTGTAATTCCCTTGAGTTGCAACCAGAGTATTTTCCTCTGTGAGTTGCAAGATGCAACCATCCGCCGCAAAAGTCTCATTAACAGCTCTAGCAATTGGTGTGAGAGTTTCCTCTAAGCTAGAAGCGGCTTGGGTTACTTGCACCAGAACAGTTAGTAGCGCCATTTGGGCATGAGCACGGCGTAATTCTTCTGTACGTTGCTTGAGTAAATCGTAGGTTTCTGCTGCTCTTTGCACCACCGCCTTCAGTTCCCCTGGATCCCAAGGCTTAGTGATATATTTGTAGACTTGCCCCGCATTAATTGCTTCTACTAAGTCTTCAATATCAGTAAATCCAGTCAGAATTATCCTTACAGTATCAGGAAACTGAGGTACAGTCTTACTGAGAAACTCAGTTCCTTTCATTTCTGGCATCCGTTGATCAGAGATAATTACCGCTACTTCTCCTTCTGCTGCTAAGACTTGGAGAGCGTTCATCCCACTATCGGCTTTGAGAACATTAAAGTCACGCCGAAAGGTACGATAAAGCAGATCGAGATTATCTGGCTCATCGTCAACTACCAGGATTTTGAGCTTTTTCGGTCGTTCTAGAATCATCAATTGATGCTGGACTTTATCAATTTCAAGATTGAGATTATGCATAAAAATAATTCCTTTAAATACGCACTTTTTTGTTATATTCCATACCAAGCGTAGTTGAGAACAGTCTATAAGCCTTGCGGATATTTGCGGATATAAATCAAGGCAGGTTAAATCCTCTCATCGTGAGCGCTAGAGGTAAGATTTGTCTGCTCAAACTATCTTTACTGGAAGGAATTTAGATAGCCAGAATCGACATAACCAAATAATTAGGTGTAAATAAACATAAGAATGCAGCTTTACAGTGAAGAAATGTAAGCGTTCAGTGTTGGTATTCTTCCTAACTTTTCATCTAATCTGACGGTATAGTAGTTTCGTGCAGACAGTTAAAGATTAGAATAAGACTTACTGATGAGGTTATGAATTATCCTCTCAAGTTAAAGCTCGCACTCCGATTATGACTGACCTACCACCCAATACTCAAGATCCTGATAACGCTGCTAATGATGTAGCACAAGAGTTTTTACGAAAGCTGAGGCAAAAGCAAGGCAACTGGGTGGAATGGGGAGTAGCGATCGCCTACTTGCAAAAAGCCGGTTACAATCCCCAAGAAATTTTTGAGGCGACGGGATTTGAGCCGATTCAACAAAATCAGGTGGTTGTTGGTTCCCAAGTTTACAATTCTTTAGAAAAGTTCGGGGCATCGGAAGCAACGCGATCGCACTACACTGCACGCGGTAGTGATATTTTGTACGAACTACGTTTGCTTAATCAAGAAGAACGCGCCGCCGCCGCCGAACTTGCCTTTATCCACAAAATTGACGCTGATGAAGCGCGAGAAGTGGCTAAATCAATCAAAGAGTTCTCCTATTTCAACATTTTGCCAGAAGGGTTTTCTGCCCATCCGGGAGATGCCGTTGCTTATCAAGCTTGGAAACTAGCACGCCAAAATACAGATTTACAACAGCGATCGCGTCTAATTGCTAAAGGTTTGCGCTTTGCTTATACGCAAACAGCAAGGCAAAAAATCGAACAACTATTGACTGATTTTAGTGTTATTCCCAAGCGTCCAGCACCAATTTTACCCTTTTATCGCCTGGAATCTGAAGAAGAATTACCCCGGATCGTGCCCGTAGTGGGCGAGTTGCCGTTGACACGACAAGAATTGCAAGCTGTACCTTTGGTGACAGCAATTGAACCATTTCGGATGGTCAAGTTTTCTGGAGAGCAAGCTTGGGTACCATTACCAGGTTGGCAAGTGCTATTGAGAGCAGAAGATCCAGTAGTGATATTAGCAAATAGCGATCGCTTGCCCAATCAGGCACAAAGCGAGCCAAAACCAGTGCTGGTAGTTATAGATCGCGCCCAACGCCAATGGGATGTTTCTAGCTACTTTGTTGTTGATAACGCTGGGGAGTTAGATTTTCAGTGGTTGGAAACTGAACCAGAAATTCCTCTGTTAGGGAAAATCATCATCATTGTACGTGCTAAAAAAATCCTCGATGAAGAACTAACCAAAGATTCTTGGCAGATTGACGAATAGGGCTTGACAGTATTTTTAGCTGTCATTATGTGGATGGTTGCTTTAATTTATCGGCTTGTTACATGCACAATTATTGAGATTTAGTGCATCGATAAAGCTGATAAGAAACACCTATGCGATGGTGCTGCGCGGGATCTATGGTGCAAGCAGTTTGTCCAGAAAGTTCTAGATGCTGCGGATAATCTCGTTTTCTCATTCCAGAACCAACAATCCATAAATTCAGCTTAGATGTTGCTGGTGCAGGTAGTTGGGAAAGGTTTTTCCAGACAGCAGTTAAATCAGGATATTTCTGTAAAAATGCAAAACTATCAGAGCTAATAGCTGAATTCAAGTCTTTAGATTTATCCGTTGGAATTTGACTTCTGATTTGTTCTAATGCTGTAGTAAAACTTAATCCCAATGCCACATCCTGATAATTGCTATATCCTATCACTAACATTATTGGTACAGAAGGTTCTAGGTTCATCTTTTGGGCGACTTGCTCAGGCTGAAAAGGTTTTTTAAACCCTAAATTAGAAACAACCAAAACACAACTAATTAAACCAATAAATAAAAAGATAAATATAGAAATTCGGTGATTTTTAATTTCAAGACTAGCTGCAAGGAGGGCGCAAAAGCTGGGATAGTAGACGAAGTGATAACGGGGAACAATGGTGATGTCTTTACCGAAAAAATAAACAATAATAAAAAATTGTAATAACACGAAAATAGTAAAACTTAAAAGCGTGAATGTTGCTAAATGAGTTGTACTTTGTAACCACAGCAGCTTTAAACCTTTGAATACTTGCGACCCTACCCAAATAGCAAACATCACCATTAAAGAGCCATAAATAATCGCAATTGGTAAAGGCTGGTTTTCCACAGGTAGAGCAATCACCATCAACACCCAGCTAATAAGAGTTTGATATAAAGGTGCAATAGGAGAAGGAGACGGTAGCCAACTGGTTTCAGAACGCTGAGCATGGCTCAATATCACTAGCAACCAAGGAATGAAGCTAGTTACAATACCACTTGTGGAGCAAATCAGAGCAAGCCCAATTTGGTGTTTGTTCAGTATTTTTGCCTTACCCCAGTACATCAATATAAGTAGTGTTGCAATTTCAGCGATGAAAGCCAAAGCAAAAAAGTAGTGAACGTAAAGACCAATGCTATTAATAATTGCCCATAATAGCCAAACCCAAAATCTAATACGCGATCGCTCAAACATATCCCGCTGAATTTGCATTAGCCCTAATAACGCTAAAGTTATAAGTAGCATGGGCATGGTATAATGACGTGCCTCTTGGGAAAGGTAAACAGCAAAAGGAGAAACAGCCATGATCGTCGCTGCCATGATTCCAGATGTTCTAGAAAAGGCAATACGATTGACAGCATAAATTGCCCCGATCGCACACACACCGAATAGAGCTGGTAGCGATCGCAATTTTTCCACCCATGCTGAACCCAAAGGAGTCATCCATTCTAACCAGCCATACATACTGCAAAAAAATAGCGGCGGATGCGTAGACTGGGTAGTAACATTTTGGGCAATTTGAGAACAACTAACCCCAGGCTGGAAAGTAAAAATCTCCTGCACGCGCTCAAGAGGAAACACAACATCTAAAGGTAAGTCATTGTAATTTTTACCCAAGCTGAAAATGGCAGTAATTATCTCATCCATCCATAAGGGTTTTAAGCCTAAATGCCAAAAACGTAAGATAGCACCAAGTGCGATCGCCCCAACTAAACCCAGATAATGTAGATAAAGTCTGCGATTTGTCATTATTTAGCTATTAGCAATCTATTAAAACAGTGAACAGTTAAGCTAAAACACATTTAAATTGCACAATCATTCATGAGGGCTGTCCTTGATCATTTGTCATTAGTCAAAAGTATTTACAAAAGACACATGACAAATAATTAATGAAGGTTTTAGCCAGTGAATGTGCAACTTGGAAGTCCCTTAGCTTATCAGTGAACAACGGCAACTGACCATTGATAACTGATTAATATCTAGGTTTTGGAAATTATATTCAATATCTAAAATTTTATATGTCAGACGCTAACTTTACTGCTACGGTGCCTCAAGAATCTCTCCAATCAAAATTATCTCAGCCATCACCTATTGTTTCTTTGCGGGAGAAGACTTTAGCAATCCGCAACAGTCTACGTCCCGGACAACAGCAAATGGCTGACTGGAAATCTGGGCCACTGGCTGTTTCCGCCGTTCCTGGTGCTGGTAAATCCACAGGTATGGCGGCGGCGGCGGCGATCGCGATCGCACATCAGTACGAAAATTCTACTACTTCACGCTCATCCTCCCGTCGTCAGTTGGTGGTCGTAACCTTTACTCGCTCCGCCGCCGCTAATATTAAAGCAAAGATTCGCAAATACTTACGAGATGATTTATCTCTACCTCAGACAGGTTTTGCTGTCTATACTCTGCATGGTCTGGCATTAAATATTGCCAGTCGCCATTCTGACTTATCGGGTTTACAGCTAGAAAATGTCACATTAATCACGCCAAGCCAAAGCCATCGCTTTATCCGAACTGCTGTAGAACAATGGATTGCTAACAATCCAGGACGATATTCCCGATTGCTGGAAGGTGATCAATTTGACGGTGAAGAGACAGAAAGATTGCGTCGCCAGTCGGTGCTACGAACAGAAGTATTACCGGAATTGGCGATTACGGTAATTCACGAAGCAAAAAGCTCAGGTATATCGCCAGAAAAGCTACGGGAGTGGAGTCAACAAACCACAGATGAATATGCAATTTTGCGGGTTGCATCTGGTTTGTACGAGCAATATCAAAATTTAATGCGATCGCGTGACTTCATCGACTATGACGATATGATTTTAGCCGCGCTGCGTGTTCTTGAAAACCACAGCGCCCGTCGCATTGAGCAAAATCAGGTTTTCGCCGTTTTTGAAGACGAAGCCCAAGATTCTAGTCCTCTTCAGACGCAGCTTTTGGAAATTTTGGCGAGTGACTCTTTGGAAGAGGGGGAGCAGAGGGAGAATAATAACTCAGCACTTAATTTAGTGCGAGTTGGTGATCCTAACCAAGCAATTAACTCTACATTTACCCCAGCCGATCCGATTTACTTCCGGCAATTTTGTGAAGAGTGCGATCGCGCCGAACGATTAGCAACGATGGATCAAGCCGGTCGCAGTACTAGAATGATCATCGAAGCTGCTAACTTTGCCCTCAAATGGGTAAATAGCTTTTATGGGGTAAAGGGTCAAGAGTCAAGGGTCAAGGGTCAAGGGTCAGGAGACAGGAGTGATTATTCTTCTCTACTCTCCCCCTTCTCCACTCCTCCAACTTCCCCCCTCCCTTTCCGTCCTCAAGCAATTCATCCTGTTAACCTTGGCGATCCCCAACCTAATGCCAATCCAGCACCAGTAGGAAGAGGACTAGAACTGTATACTCCTCGTGATATTCATCACACAATTGAATTGCTATCTCAGAGAGTGATTGAGTTATTTGTCCAAGATCCAACAAAAATCAGTGCAGCGGTTTTAGTGCGAGAAAATCGTCAAGGGAGATGGTTGGCAGAGGCGCTTACACCCGTGTGCAAAGAGCATAAAATTACACTTTACGATGTAGGAGAACGCGATCGCCGCTCTCATGTCCCGCAAGAAGTTTTGGCATTACTGCAATTTTGCGATCGCCCCCACTCCCCTGATTATCTCAAAGCCGCTTTAGAAGCCTTGGTGCAGCGCCAGTTAATTCCCACCCAAGACCTCAACGCTCTTGCTAGTCTCCCAGAAGAATTTTTGTATCCTAGCCCCTTAGCTCCACCCCAGCCAGAAGCAGTACAAAAAGCCTCACATTTCTGCCGCAGTTTACTCCGCGCTCGCTTAGAACTGCCTCTGTATCAGCTAATTTCCTTCCTTGCCTTGACATTAAACTACGACCAAGCAGAACTAGCTACTGCTGACAAACTTGCAGAAAGGGTAAATCAGCAAATAGCTGGCAATAGTTCCATGGGGGCGATGCTGTCAGCCTTAAGTGAAATAGTCAATTCCGAACGGTTTGAACCTGTGGAAACTGATGATTCAGAAGCACGTTATACCCGTACTGGTCAACTGACAATTATTACCATGCACAAAGCCAAAGGGCTGGATTGGGACTATGTATTTCTTCCCTTTCTGCACGAAAACTTGATTCCCGGTAGGTTTTGGGTTCCACCTCAAAGTCAATTTTTAGGCAATTTTACTTTATCAGAAGTGGCTCGTGCCCAAATTCGCGCCGCTTTCCACGGACAATCTAATATACCGGATGTGACACAAGCGTGGGAACAAGCAAAACATCTGAAAACTGCTGAGGAATACCGTTTGCTCTACGTTGCGATGACACGAGCAAAGCAGCTTCTGTGGATGTCAGCAGCACAAAAAGCACCTTTTACTTGGAGCAAACCGGAGAATTTACAAGAACAAGCGCCTTGTCCCGTATTTGGAGCATTAAAGCGTCAGTTTCCGGAATGTGTGGGTTAAGCATTAGTCGATATATTCTGATACATGAAAAACTCCACCCACAAGTGCCATTCGCCCAAAGCGGCGGGGCGATTATCCCTCTACAGATACCTGGGGATGGAGTTTCCCGTCGCTTTCAATGAATTGCCCAAGGCGATCGCAGATACAATTTTAGGCGATGCCTCAAAGTGTTCTGGGTTAAAAATCGCTGATTTAAAAATTACTAACGATTCACTCGATTTAATTGTCTTAATATATAATGATAGATTGTGTCTAATTAAAGCCAGCACATGCCTAAATTAAAGACCCGTAAAGCAGCGGCGAAGCGATTCCGTGCCACCGGCACCGGTAAAATCGTACGTCGTAAAGCCTCCAAAAACCACCTTTTAGAGCATAAAAGTTCCAATAAAAAGCGTAACTTGTCCAAGACTGCACTTGTACACGAACGCGATGAAGATAATGTGCGCTTGATGCTCCCATATTTGTAAGTCCTTCAGGAATATTAAGTTATGACTCGGGTAAAACGCGGTAACGTAGCTCGTAAACGCCGCAATAAAATTCTCAAACTAGCTAAAGGTTTTCGCGGTTCCCACTCAACTCTGTTTAGAACCGCCAACCAACAAGTGATGAAGGCACTACGGAGTGCCTACCGCGATCGCAAAAACAAAAAGCGCGATTTTCGCCGTCTTTGGATCACTCGCATCAACGCTGCTGCTAGGCTACACGGTTTGAGTTACAGTCAGTTAATCGGCAATCTGAAAAAAGCCGATATCCAACTAAATCGGAAGATGTTGGCACAATTGGCAGTTCTCGATCCAACAAGCTTCAGCAAAGTTGCTGAATTGGCAAGTCAAGCTAAAGGATAAAGGTGGTAACGGATGAATAACCGATGTAACAGATCGGTAGCAATTAATCGGTTACATCTGGTATTATCCGCTACCATAGTTTGCATTCTTTGCTGTTCAATTTTGGCGACGGGATTCATCGTATCTGCCGCCCAAATGCCAGAAATTCAGCAGCGGGGCTATTTAACCATTGCCGTCAAAGATAACTTGCGTCCCTTGGGATTTAAAGATGCCAGCGGTAATTTACAAGGTTTAGAAATTGATTTAGCCAAGCGTTTAGCAAGTGACTTGCTAGGCAAAGCAGATGCTATCAAGTTAAAACCCGTAGCAAACCGCGATCGCTTGAGTGTAGTTTTAGATCAGAAAGTTGATTTTGCGATCGCCAGGGTGACAGCAACCGAGTCACGCTCACGCCTAGTTAGCTTCAGCGTTCCCTACTACTTTGATGGCGCTGTACTGCTTACAAAAGATGCTTCAGTACAGCAACTGAGCGATTTGGCAAAGCGGAAAATTGCCGTACTTAATAACTCCAGTACCATTGCCCAAGTGCGGTACTATGTGCCAAATGCCGAGTTAGTGGCAGTAAATTCTTACAACGAGGCAAGAGAGCAAATAGAAAGTAATACCGCTGTAGCTTTTGCCGCAGATACTAGCGTACTGAGCGGTTGGGTGCAACAATATCCTCAATATCGGCTACTGCCAACCAAACTATCAACTGAACCCTTATCTGTGGTTATGCCCAAGGGGTTGCAGTACGATGAGTTAAGACGAAGAGTAAATGAAGCGATCGCTGGTTACATAGCAGAAGGCTGGCTCAAGGAACGTGCTCAATATTGGGGTTTACCATAAAGTCATTATTGGTGCTGAGTGCCAGAGCAAAGCAAGAGAATAATTAATGACCCTTGACTCTTGACCCTTGACCCTTGACCCTTGACTCTTGACCCTTGACTCTTGACTCTTGACCCTTGACCCTTGACCCTTGACCCTTGACCCTTGACCCTTGACCCTTGACCCTTGACCCTTGACCCTTGACCCTTGACCCTTGACCCTTGACAAAAACCTGATAATAGATACAGAAGTAACTTTTAATAATTGTATTTGCACATGATGGATAACAATCTAGCCGTTGTTTATCTCTCGATTTTGGTGGGTTTGCTCGCATTTACACTTGTGGGTGTTTCTCGCCAGATTTTCAAAACTCGCAAGCTTGAAAGCTCTCTGTCAAGATTGCGAAAGAAGTTAGAGAAAGAAAAAGGTACGGCTCAAGAATATTACGAGTTAGCCAGTATTTATTCAGAAAAGAAATTGTTCTCTCAGGCGATCGCACTGTTTCAAAAAGCGATTAAAGCCGCCCAAGAAGAAGGGGAAGAAAATGTCGCCCCCATTTACAATGGTCTGGGCTATGTTTACTTTACTCAAGAGCAATATGACTTAGCGATTCGTCAGTACAAAGAAGCCCTGAAAAATAAACCCGACTACGTGACAGGGCTAAATAATCTTGGTCATGCTTACGAACGAAAAAAATTAACTGCTCAGGCATTACAAACTTACGAAGAAGCACTAAAATTTTCTCCCAATAACTCTACTGCTAAACGCCGCGCTGAATCTTTACGCCGTTTGGTTTCTGCGTAACTGTTAGCAAATTAATTTAACGTTAGTCTCTTAATCTATCGGTTTCCAAGCAATAGCTAGGAAATAGAGAAGTATACGTTTGTTGAAAGAATGTAAACGGATGATTAAGAGGCTGCGTTTTTTTTTTGATAGCTATTACTATCACTGTCTTCACTGCTATATCACTAGGATTTATTGTCCGTTACAACGAGTCTGCCAAACCCATCAAATGGTCATATACAGTAGCGCAGATGATGGAGAAATTCGCTACTAATTAATGAAATGCTGTACTTAGTTTATATTAGATTAATAATTACTCTTCAGATGGTTGTTTACTGACTTTCGTTGCTGATGAATACTTAACTACAGTAAATTCAAATATTGGAAAATCAGCACCCTATAAAACCAACGCTGTTGGCGCTACTGTGAAAAACTCTAGGATAGTAATAGATATAAAAAAGGTTTGGCTGCTCGCCAAACCTCATATATAAATCCAGTGCATAACAACATCCCGAATTAATTTACTCATGATTCTGTTTCTAGGTCATCTTCCTATAGGATGTGTGCAAATATTCTGAAACCTGATACGACATTATTCTAGTATCTCTGAATGCCTCAAAAGACAAATAATTCTTGAGCCAGAGATTCTTTCGAGGCTCTAGCTCAAGAATTTAGAAGCTAAAAATTTTGATTAATAATATGAATTTTAAATATGTGGAGTGCGTTGAAGAGTGTAACGCACCCTACAGTTAAATGTTTATAACTATGGCTGATCTCTGCAATTTTATCAAAAAATCACAGAATAATTGTAGTGTTGTGCCAATATGCCAAATAGTTAACAACAAAAAAGACGGGATTAAACCCGTCTTTAGTATAACAAGTAAAAACATCTTGGTAATTTATGCAATATATCAAAATACTATGAAAACAAGTTGCCAAAATGCCAAATGATTACCAATCAAACGGATGAATTATTTTAGCTGTAAATAAATAATTGGCTATGTAATAAAATTTACTTTTGTTAAAACTTAATAGTTACTCAAAAGTCTAGTTATGAATTGCAACAGCACCTCAAAACCAGTAGATGAAAAAGTTCTACGATGCTAATGAGCAAAGTAGCGATCGCAGAACTTTTCGGTATACTGAACTTGTGAACAATCGGGATTTACTCTAAAAAATTACTGAGCCAGAACTAATTTGGCTAGAGCTTACGCCTGAGAGTAATAATGTTACTTGATTTAATTCCGTATTCAGATTAAAGATAACACCATCTTCAGTATCCGATATCTTGCCTTGAGAAAACATCTGACTTAACCAATCATCACCATTAACATAACCCCACCCTTGGAATACAATTTTATCGATACCCACTTGGAAGTCCTTAATTACATCAAACTCATTTGTAAGCAAGCTATCATTATGGTTGAAAACAAATTTATCATGACCATCCCCACCAATTAAAACATCATTACCATCGCCACCATTCAGGAGATCATCATCCCAACCGCCATAAAGTTTATCATCACCCTGATATCCATACAATAAATCCTCGCCTTTACCACCTTCGAGGACATCATCACCTTTGTATCCATCTAGTCTGTCATTTCCAAAACTGCCATAAATTTTGTCCGCATAATCACTTCCGTTTAGTTGATCATTCCGGATAGTGCCATAGGTGACGTCTTCACCCAAATTGCCGATTAAAGTGTCTCCTGTAAATTCAACGCCACTGTTATTAATTTGTACTATAGTTATCTTACTATTGCCTTTAAACACATTTCGATAAGCACCCATGGCTCTTACTGTAAGAGAGTCTTCACCATTATTACCATTAATATCACCAGTTCTTTCGTAATTCTTGATAGTGAAACGACTACTAACTCCCAGGTTAAAATCACTAATTTGCTCAGAGGAAATTAACTTACCTTGGATGCCAAAATAATCTAAGACCTTGGGTTGATTTATATCTTTGGTGTCTAACACCACAAAACTGGTTTTTGACGTAGCTTTGTTATATTCAGTCTTGTCATTTTCAATTTCCTTGGCTTTTAATTCTATATCTGCTGAAAAATTGAATGAGAAGTTTTGTTTAGCACCAACTGCAAAACTCGCAACCACTTTAGTTTGGACGTTGGCGCTTCCCTCAAAGGAACCACCTAAACCAATGCCAGTAATGTTACCGAAGAGTAAAGAAAAAGTTGGGTCACTTTTAAAAGTAGCTTTGGCGTCAAGAATCGCTTGAGCAACACCGCTTTTGACCAATGTCTCTCCCTGAATGCTAGTCAAAGTTCCTGAAGGGTTTTGACTGTAATTGGAGAAAAAAGCGAACCCTTGAGAGTTAGCAAAGTTAGGATTGGGATTAGGAACTGGATCTACAATTGGTTGAAGAAATAGAGTTTCTGACTGCATAAAATTTCCTGTGTTTTTTTTAGACTTGCAAAGAAAGCGGCTCGTTAATTTTGACAACTCACATAGGATTGCTATATAGTAATCCGATTGGATTCGTGAACTGACTTGTAGAGACAGGAAATGGGGGATAGGGGATAGGGAATGGGAAAGAAGGGAGTTAAAGGTGTACGCAGTTTTTTCAAAAATCAAATAGGAATCCTATATCTAGGCAATAATATCAATGCCTACTGCAATACCTATCAGTTCACGACCGCTAGGAAGTTCAGCAAAAATCAATGTATCGAGTTGACTGAAAGCAGATGTAGTGCTGAATGTATAAGTCCCGGTTGGGTTCAACTGCAACTGATCAATACCTTTCTCAAAGCCATAAATAATCGCATAGTCAGCGGAGCCAGCAGTTGCATAAAAAGAACCATTAGCATCCCCAAGCACAAATATGTCTTTTGTACCATCAGGAGAAAAATCTGTGATCGTGCCGGTTGCGTCAACTGTACCACCACCCACTAATGTATCTACCTCAAAGGTTCCTGTAGCACCAGTACCAAATCCATTTAGAATGTCACTACCAGCACCCCCAACCAGATAGTCTTCAAATAATCCTTGGGGAGCAGCATCAGGAGAGCCGTTACTATTTCCATTCAGATTATCGTTACCATCGCCCCCAAATAGTACGTCACTACCAGCACTTCCATAGAGTTGGTCGTCGCCACCCTCACCAAAAAGCAAGTCATCTCCAATGCTCCCGAACAGAGTATCATTGTCGAGACCTCCATAAAGGATGTCATTGCCAACACCTCCATTCAGCTTGTCATCACCACTATCCCCATTCAGAGCATCGTTACCAAGGCCTCCATTCAGCTTGTCATTACCGCTACCCCCATTCAGGGTATCGTCACCAAGGTTGCCAAACAAATCGTCATCGCCACCTCCGCCATTCAGTATAGAATTACCACCATTACCTGCAAAAATATTGTCGTTACTACCTCCGCCAGTTAAGTTGTCACTACCGCCAAGACCATAAATACTGTAACGATCAATATTAGTGTCTCCGCCAGGTACACTTAATACATCATTTCCACTAGTCCCTCGTAAGATCGCCATATTTTTTATCTCCTCAATTTGAGCATTTATTTTCTGACCAAATAGCTAAAATCAAGATTTTTACCAAAAATCTTATACTAAGCTAATAGACCTGTTCGATAATTTCTAAGCCAGTCTGTGCAAAGCTTTGAGCATCAGCTTTGATATCTTCACAGAAATGTACTAATCAGGATTAGAGATAATTTATGATAGTTTAGCCCAACAAATATCAACTCCCTGTATCTTATTGATCAGCGGAAATATCACTGTTGATTAAGTGGATAAAACTAAACTACCAATTATTAATCTAACCAACCCACAAACAGTAAGAATTATCTGCTTGTATACATGAAAACGAAGTCTAAATGGTAGATCAATGGTAGACGCTCAAATCTCTGTTCTACCATTTTTTTGTGCCCAAATTTATATTTCGGGCAAGCCTAATGGTAGATTCAATTGCATCTTTGCATCCCCGCGTCTTGCTAGTGATTTGAATTATGCAACTTCAAAGTAAATCAGCTAATCAAGGTTATAGATTACTCTCTTCCGAGAGTAACAAAAGAGGGTTAAATGTCAAACCTTTACCTAGAGAGGGATAGGCTTTGATTCCCTCTTTCCTTGCAACACGCAGTTATGTTTGTTAAAGGGACGACCGTCTAGAAAGTATTCCCACCGAATACAGACAAGAAAGTGTCTTGGTATGGAACTAAAATGCCGTCAACTTTGGCATTATCAGTTGAATCGAAGCCTGAAAATAACAAGTTTTTTGGGACAATGTTATTTGCTACGATGTCAATCCCATAACTTCCAGATGCTTTCAAGTCGGTGAAATGAAGATTGTTCCCTTCAGTTCTTTGGACATAGTTGTTACCACCAGTACCAATCAAGATGTCAGGGTCTATGTTACTCAAAATGGCGCTGTTCCCAAAAAAGTCAGCTTCTTGATTGGATATTTTATCCGTAAATGGGGGAGTGGCGCTATTAATGCTGATTAAAGACCTAATGAAGGAATCTGTGGCTGCTACAGTAGTTCTATTCGATATTGCTCCGGGTATGAAAACTTCCTTGTTTTGACTAATTGTCTGGTCTAAAGGGGAAGTAGATATTACGTTTATACTACTGCCAGCACCACTTGTATTCGTGTAGGATAGACCGATGACAAAAACACTGCTAGTAGAGATTCTAGCTTTAGAATTATTCATTGCACTCTCTCCTGATCCTGTTAGAGCTGCAATACCAGCCTTACAACTCGCCTGATATTGAAGCGTCAACTGTGATACTTGTGATTAGAGGCTAAACTGTGGAAGCGTTAGCATTAGCAGGCTTGACACAAGAATTGAATGCTATTGCACTAGTGCGTTAGCATTCTACGGCGTAGCTGAATCAAAGTATGAAAATCTCGTGTAAACAGAAGGTAGCACTGTCTTGAGGTCTTCCTTATAAGTAATTCACGAACGATTCAGGGGTAACAACAGGCTTGCTACATTAATGAACACATGTTTGTCAGTATAAAAACAAGCCTTTTCAAGGTGGGTAAAAATATGGCTCCAAAAATCCCCTTTTTATTTCTTGCCTCTGTGTTCTCTGCGTCTCTGCGGTTAGATAAATTACTTGGAACCGCACAGACACAGCAAAAAGTCGGAGCATCGGTTTCCAGCGCTCTGAACTTTTCAAGACAGAGAGCGCTGAGAAAAAACAATCTTATTTTACGAATCACCTTAAAAGGGCTAGTATAAAAACATAGGCCTTGCAATTATCTAGGCAACTATGTTAATATATCGAATATAAATTTAGAAACCTGCTGAAAACTATATTTAAGTTATAGCTTTCAGCAAGTTCTAAGTATTCAACTGTAGGTTAAGCAGAGTATATAATAACCCAACAAAACAATTGCTATGGAGTGTTGGTTTTATTACTCGTCTTAGCCTGCTTTTGTTTTCAGGCTTAACCTTAAACTAATCCAGTTAAATCAATTAGTGACCACTGCTAACGGAAATAGCGTTAACAAAGGTTTCAGAACGACCTTCTTCGGTTTGTACGCCACCGATAACGCTAGTGAATGTTGACTTACCGCTAGCATCGGAGCTAACAACTAATTCAGATGTAGATCCTGTTAAACCAGCCAAGTTAGTAGTAACTGACTTGGTGTAACTTTCGTCAACAACAGCTTTCACTACCTTGTCTGAAGTAAAGACGTTGTTGATATTAGTACCACGACCGCCAAAGACTTCTTCAGAGGTGTTTTCCAAGTAGTTTAGGTCAGAAATTATCATCGATTTTCTCCTGAAATCTAAGTGTTTTTGAGAGGTTTTGTTTGCAGCCAATTTCTTTTTCTTGGCTACATTTATAACTATATATTTGCTTTCATAAAAAGTCAATAACCTTGGCAAAAAAATCCTATAAATTTTCATCCTAATTTTCAGTTTTAATCATCAAAATATCTATTAGTAATCATAGATAAAAACCGTAATATTTAGACAAAAAAACCGTTTTCTCTTTAGTTTTTTATTCTTCTACAAAAGTAAATAAACTAGGAGATCGCTTTAATCAAAACTGTTAAAACTGAGTAAAAAAACCAACTTTTAATCGAACACGCTCGTGCGATCGCAAAAATATTCCAAAAAAACGCTCCAATTGAGGAACTGAGAAGCCTAGTACAGCACGACGAAAATTAAGTACTCATTTGAAATGTCTAAAACCCTTGCTACAAAGTAACTACAAATTATGAATTACGAATTACGAATTACGCGCAGCAGTACTAGGTTAGTACACCAATTGGTCAGCAGTGTGACTGGAAAGGCTAAATTAAAACACATTTAAATTGCACAATCATTCATGAGGGCTGTCTTTTATCATTTTTCATTAGCCAAAATTTTTATAAAGAACAAAGGACACATGACAAATGATTAGTGAATTTGTGTCCAAGTTAGACATTAGCTTATAAAGCAGTTCGCTTACACAAAAAAAGAGCGATCGCTTGCCTCATTCCAGGAAAATAGTCTTGTGGTTGATTGGGTTAACAAACATGACTTCTACCCTCACATGTATTGGAGAGCATTGAAGATTTAACCAAGTATTTAACACAGGTGAATAACTGACTTAAAATTGCTTTAGTAATTTCTCCTTTGTAAATTGGTTTCCGAATTTATTTGTAGACAAAGCTCCATAACCTGGACTTGTTGCTTTAACCAGTCAGAAAATGATTCTGTAATAATTTTTTGTCGCAACTGTTCATCTAGCTTGGGTTGAATAACCTCTTCCACCAGAATTAAATGCACCCCTTTGGTAGTCGTAATTGGTTTGAGAACTTCTGATGGTGCAGCAGTAAATATGACCGCTGCAATCTCTGGACGGAAATCTTTGCGGTATTGTAATCCCTGGTATCCATAAGTACGGCGGAGTTCTGATTCTGAGATATATAGATGAGCGACTTCTGGAAAGCTAATTTCGCCTTCTTCTAGAGCATAAAAAAGCTCTAAAGCTAAGTCTCGATCTTCAAAGATGACTTCGTAAGTAATAGCAGCCACATAATCTAGTTGACGTTCATAAAAGAACTTTTCAACTTGATCTGAGAATAAATGATTCGCTAACTTCTTTAAAAGCATATTATTATAGGTTAATTCTTCAAACTCATTTACAGACAGGCGGTGTTTTTCTAGCCATGCCCAAGTGTCTTTAGCTTTAACAAGCTTTTTCGCCAACCTGAAATCATCTCCTTCTTGCTGTAGTTCTTCTGGCGTGACTGTAATTCCTATCTGTTTAGCCGTTTCGCTAATAATGCTTTGGGATGCTATTGCTTGCAATACATCAGGTATTTGGCAGGAAAGTTTGAGACTATGAATGATGTCTGAACTAGAAATGGTCAAACTTTGGGGCATAACACGATATCTCTAATAATTAAGGGAGTTAGAAAGGATTGGTAACAATAAACTAATTATTAGTACCACACGTAGCATTTTGACTAAAGCTCCAAACCGCCTTTTTGCATTTTTTGAAATGGATCTAAAATGAAGTCAATTACCCGGCGACGGCGGATAATCACTTCTGCTGTTGCTGTTTGGCCAGAGCTTAATTGAATACGCTGCTTGCCATTCTGGATATAAGGTTTATCTAAAATGATTTCTAACTCAAAGTTTTCGACATTACCTTGAGGTACTTGTTGCACTTTCGTATCAGGTGAAATCCAATAGACATGTCCTTGTACGACTCCATATTCTTGGAAGGGATAAGCATCAAACTTGATTTTTACTGGCATTCCCACTTTTAGGAAGCCGCTTTGCTGGCTGGGTATATTAGCTTTAAGTACAAGATCAACATTTTTAGGGGCAATTTGGGCAATCCTCTGGCCTGGTTGAAGTACTGCTCCTGATTGAGAGACAGGTAATTCAAAAATCACCCCATCAATAGGCGATCGCACCACTCTTTGTCCTAACTGAAACTTTAAGGATGCGATCTGGCTTGTGGTTTGAATGATTTGCGATCGCAGTGTTGTAATTTGTGTTTGCAGGTTTTTTAGTTGTTCTTGACTTTTGAGCACAGCTAGTTTTCCAGCTTGAACGACGCTTTCATAATTGCTCTGTTCTTCTTGCAATTGGAGTTTCGCTTGCTCGATATCAGACCCCAAATAATTGATTGTCGCCTGGTAGCGATTCGTTTCCTCAGTTAAGCGCAATTGGGCTTGTTTGATGTCAGACTGCGCTTTCTCATAGAGTCTTTTACTTTCTTGTTGTTCTTTTTTGAGTTCATCAACCTGAGTTGCCGAAACAGCACCATCATTCACGAGTTGACTAAAGCGTTGGACTTGTCTGGAATCTATACTCAAACGAGCTTGGGCTGACTTTTGATTATCGTGAGTAGTGTGAATCTGCTGCTGTGCTTGACTAACTAACGCCTGTTTTTCTAATTTTTGTAAGTTGTAGTTACTTTGTTTAGCATTAAAATTCTGCCGCGCCTGGTTAATCTGAACGATTTTTTCTAATTCTTGAGATTTATTTTGTTGCTGTTGGACACTGATTGTTGACTGTAATTGATTTTTGAGTAGTTCTAATTGCGTCTGCTGACTGAGTAGTCCCAAGAGCTGGGCTTGAGCTTGTTGCAGTTCTGTTTGCAGCACATCAGATTCTATTTCCAGTAAAATCTGCCCTGCCTTGATGGTGTCTCCTTCTTTGACTCTGACAGCAGTAACAGTACCTCCAGATAAACTATCTAATTTTTGTGTTGCTCCTTTAGGTTCCATACGGCCTCTAGCGCTTCCTGTCTCATCTACTCTAGAGAGCATTGACCAAGGTAAGACAATAACAGCAAAGCCAAGCATTACATACAGTACAGAACGTACCCAGACTCTGGGTAAAGCATCTAGTAGTTCTTCAGTTCCGTAAAACCAATCTTTAGCTTCTACTTGATGATCAGTCTCAAGAGATTCATCAGGATTGACATCAGTTTGATCATGGTGTTCTGTTTCTCTATGAGCAATGGCAGATGATGAATTATGAGATGGTTGTGGCATAAATAATTATTTAGAACTGATGAGTGTTGATTGATATAGCAAAAAGTCTATAGATTAGGATGTTGTGAAACCGTGAATGTCATTAAGCCTCCGGCTATATCAACCTGCTTGGGCGAGTTGTTGTTGGTTCAGATAGTAATAATGGCCTCTTTTGGCGATTAATGCTTCGTGAGTACCGCTTTCTACTAAGACACCCCGATCTAAGACCAGGATTAAGTCAGCATTACGCACGGTAGAAAGGCGATGAGCAATTACTAAACTGGTTCGCCCTTTGAGTATTGTTTTTAAATTGTTCTGAATGATGCGTTCTGATTCAGCATCAAGGTTGCTGGTGGCTTCATCAAAAATTAGCAAGCGGGGATTTCCTAATAAAGCACGAGCAATTGCTAGGCGTTGGCGTTGTCCACCGGAGAGCATTCCGCCACCTTCACCTATTTGGGTTTCATAACCCATTGGTAATTGTTGAATAAATTCATCTGCTCCAGCCAAACGTGCTGCTTCTGCAATTTCTTCTAGGGAGGCATTTGGATGAGCAATACTGATATTCTCTTGAACTGTACCGCCAAACAAGAAGTTATCTTGATCAACCACACCAATCTGCGTCCGTAGCGATCGCAAAGCAATTTCTTTGATATCATGACCGTCAATTAAGACTTTGCCATTTGTGGGTGGATATAAGCCCAAAATTAACTTACTCAGGGTTGTTTTTCCAGAGCCACTACGCCCCACAACAGCAATCATTTGCTCTGGTTGAATTTCAAAGTTGATATTTTCTAGGATGTTAATATCGCTTTCTGGGTGATAGCGGAAAGTAACATTGTCGAAGCGGATATGAGCGCGGAGTGTCTGTAAATGCTTGCGGGAAGAGGTGAGTAAGTCTTCTTCTGGTTTTGCCCCCAAGACATCATTCAGCCGTTCCACAGAAATGAAGATTTCTTGTAACTGATTCCAAACCACTGCCAATCGCTTAAAGGGACTGATGACATTACCCATCAGCATATTGAAAGCTATCAATTGTCCGATGGTGAGTTCGTTATGAATTACTAACCAGGCCCCATACCACAACAATCCTGCGGATATCACACTATCGATGCTGGCGCTGATTACTTGCAAACGAATGCCAACTATCTGTGCGTTAAAACTTTTTTTTACCAAAGTGTTAAGCAGTTCTTCCCAATGCCAGCGCACTGTTTGCTCAATTGCCATTGAGCGGATAGAACGAATACCTGTAAGAGATTGAATTAGATAGCTATTTTCTTCAGATCCAGCATTAAAAATCTCTCTGGACATCCGGCGCAAAATGTTTGTACTTGCTAACGCCAAGATAAAAAATGGCGGCACAATCAATAGCACTAGCAATGTCATGCCTCTGTTGTACAAGAACATTACTCCCAGATAGATAACTATTGTCAATAAATCCAGAATGATAGATAGTGTTTCGCCTGTGAGGAAACGCTGGATTTTCTCGTTTTCTTGGATACGAGAAACAATATCGCCAACATAACGAGACTCAAAGAACGATAAGGGCAATCGGAAGGTATGTTTGATAAAACCTACCAACAGTGCAACGCTGACACGGTTAGCGGTGTGCGATAGCAGGTATTGACGCACGGCGTTCATCACAATACTGAACAGCCCAAAAATCAGCAACCCTAGACTAATCGCGGTTAAAGTGACGGTGCTACCCTGGACAATCACTCTGTCTAGCAATAATTGGGTAAATATTGGTGTGATCAACCCAAACGCTTGGAGCAACAAAGAAGCCAGAAATACTTCTAGTAGAACTTTCCAGTGAGGTTTAATCAAGTCAAAGAATTGCCACAATGAGCTACTAGCTTCTTCGGCGTTTTGCAGTGCTGCGGTGGGTTGCAAAAGTAGTGCATAACCAGTCCAACCAGCGTTGAATTCAGTACGGGTAAGGTTGCGTTGACCGATCGCCGGATCGCAGACAATCACCTGCTTGTCGGTAATTTCATAAATGACAATGTAATGTTTGCCTTCCCAGTGAGCGATCGCTGGTAAGGATTGCTCTGCTAATTTATCTAAACTGGCTTTCACCGGACGGCTGATAAAACCAAGAGTTTCGGCCGCAGCTGCTAAAGCAGGCAAAGATGCACCGCTACGAGTGACGTTAGTTAGCTCCCGCACTTTATTGACGCTAAAATGCTTACCCCAATAACGAGCGATCATTATCAAACAGGCTGCGCCACAGTCGGAGGCGCTGTGTTGAGCAAAGAAAGGATAGCTCTTGCTGAAGCGTCCCCATAAATGCCCGGCTGCAACCTTGGGTGTAGGAAAGTAAGGACGAGAGCTTTGCTGATTTGCTTGTGATTGGGGATCTCGTTGAGGAAAAGGAATGATTTTAGATTTTGGAGATTGGGAATATTTATTCTTAGTTTCCACTTCCCAACTCTCAGTCACTAATTCCCCGTCTCCAGTCTCTAATCCGCAATTCCTTAATTCCGGAAACAATTCTAGTGCTGTTTGCAGATTAGAATTTTTCAGAATGTAAGCAGTTGTTGATTGCGTTGCGTGCCAATCACCTTGTTTGGGTTGTGCAAAGATTCTACCTGATGTCAAAAAATAGCCTTCAGAATGTCGCAGTTGACCTTTGTACAATAACCATAATTGGGAGTCCTGGGATATTTGTGTACTTACAAAACCAGTTTCTAGCTGGTGTCGCTCAAAAAGGGATAAAGCTTTGACTATTTCTGTAATTTGTGATTTGTGGAACGGAAATTGGGAAGTTTGACGACACAATAGCAGTAAATCCCAAAGTTCAGCACGGGCAAGGAGGCAATCACGAATTTTCGGATATCTATCCATCAAAATTTGCAATGCCTCTTGCCTGAAATAACCAAGTTTTAAGTTTGTCGAAGCTCTGGCTGTGTAAGGAGCGAAATCAGCTTCAAGAAACAGAGTCGATTCGCCGAAACAAGACCATGCACAAAGTGTAGTAATTAAATTGTCAGAGCTATCCAACAGTCGGACTTTACCTGTAAGAATAATGTAAATACCAGAATTGGTATGTGCAGATTGCCAAAACTGCTTTGCTACTGGTGGTTCTACAATTTCCATTACTGTTATAAAGTCTTGTAACTCTTTTTCTGAAAGTGCTGCACCCAGGACATACAAGAGCCTTTCACTCAAATGTTGCCTAGAAAATACTGATGGCATTTTCTAATCTCCAAAACATAATTTAGTTATGAATCTGAATCAGATTAAAAGATTCGTGAATGCGATGAGAGAAACTAAGTCTCCCGCAAGTCAGCTTAAGGAGCGAGAGCTTAGTTTAGTCAAACTTATAGTGGTTCTCACTTGAGTGAGGTACAAAAATAAATAATTAACCACAGATGTAGACTGTAGACGCGCATCGGCTGACCACTATTTTGAACATTTTTGAAGGGTCTAAGTCCCTCGCTTATATTGCGCGACAAGTTTTGGGGTCGGGTTAAAATCCCCAGACGCTCTCTACGAGACGCTAAAAGCGAACGCGGACTCGCTAACGCTTCTCTACGAAACCAGGGCGAACGCTAATGCAAAACTTAATTACGAATTACGAACTATTTTTAATCTTGCGCTCCCATTTAATAACAAGACCACCTACATTTCACTGTTAAACTAAATACACTTTCATCCCATAGCCATATATGCAAAGGTTTTGGTGATTTTTCAGTTATTCTTAAATAATCCGATCATTTTTCTTGGAATACGTTAGATTTTTCCAAATTTTGTTTGTCCTCTAGGATGTACTTAGCCCAAAGTAATGACAGACACATCTTTGAGAGATTATTTACCTTATGATTTAGTGGTTAAGTGAAGCTAGCCGATCTTAGTAGTAGGTTATTAAACGTATTTTTGCTGTATTGATAATTAAAACGATAATATAGGCTATGTAATTTCGTACCATGTGTTTTAAATCACATTCTTTATATGTTTGTCATCACAGCTAAATTAAGAAATTTAGTTGTAGGGCGTGTCATCAGTTGAGCCAGATCACATAGTAGAGAGGTAAATTGCACCGATAAAATAGATCTTAAGCTTGTCATAGCGAGTGACGATGTCTACGACGGGCTGCGTCTACGCACGGTAATGCTTGAGTTTAGCTCATATATTTTCAATTTCCGTGACGGGTCTTTGAGAAACCAAAAACCGCGCTCGGTCTACTGATATTTTCTTGTAGTCAAAACAAAAAGGATTGTTTGACCTTTAGCAATCCTGTTAAGATGCTTCGATGTCAAAAATACAACATTCCCTAAACCAAAAAGTCGGTTGGTCTTTAGATAAGCGAGATCCAAGCTTCATCAAATCTTTGATGCCTCTATTAGACTTTTTATATCGTTACTATTTTCAAGTTCAAACTAGCGGCTGGGAGAATATTCCACTTCAGGAAAAAGTCTTATTTGTCGGTTCGCACAATGGGGGACTTGCGGCTCCCGATATGGTAATGATGATGTATGACTGGTTCCGCCGATTTGGTGTAGAGCGACCTGTTTATGGTCTGATGCATCCCAAAGCCTGGCAGGTTAGCCCCCCAATAGCGGAACTGGTTGCTAAAACTGGAGCAATTGTAGCTCATCCTAAAATGGCTTACGCTGCCTTGCGCTCTGGAGCAAGTTTGTTGGTTTATCCGGGTGGAGCAGAAGATGTCTTCCGACCGCATTATTTACGTCACAAAATCTATTTTGCGGGGCGACAAGGGTTTATCAAGCTGGCACTACGGGAGAATGTGCCAATTGTGCCTATGATTTCCGTTGGTGCTCACGATACGCTGATTGTACTAGCTGACTGTTACAAAATTGTGCATCAACTCCATGAGTGGGGGATGCCTTGGCTGTTGGGGATTGATCCGGAAGTCTTTCCTATTTATCTAGGACTGCCTTGGGGATTAGCATTTGGGCCACTGCCTAACATTCCCTTGCCTGTGCCTATATATACGCGGGTTTGTCCTCCGATTATCTTTGAACGCTACGGTCGAGAAGCTGCTAGCGATCGCCAGTATGTCAACGCCTGCTATGAATTGGTCACAAGTCAAATGCAGCAAGAGTTAGACAACTTAGTTAACTTACGTGCCCAGTCACAGATCATCAAGCACTAAAGCTATTTGGAACTAAGGAAGGCTTGAGATAAGGATAAAGTACAAACCGTTGCTGATTCATCGGATCAATCCACTGTTCAGTCTCATTCAACTCCTGCTGGAACTCCTGAACCATCATCAGTGCTTTCTCATCTGGAATCATGCTTTTACCAGTAATACTGGTATAGGCAGCATGGGGCATATAGCGCAAGTTATAAATAATACGGATCTAAACAAATTTCGTCAAGAACTGTAACGCTTCTGATAGAGTACGGTTATTGCGATCGCTCATAGCTATAAAACCGAACCTACTGAAATTTAACGTTGACCTAATGTGATAACTAGGAAGCTTAGATTGAGCTTTTAAACATTGAGGATTGCTTGAAAAAAGTATCCTGGTTGTCGGTAAAGCTACGAAGCTTGAAATTAAGCCTCCTAGAAACCCAACATTTAATCTTAGAGGTGATATATATGGCACTGATGCGTTGGAATCCATTTCGGGATATTGAACGCTTAGAACCATTCCGAGAAATTGACACCTTACAGCGGCAAATGAATCGCTTGTTTGACAGGTTGGTATCAACTGATGGTGATGAAAGGACTGGATTTACCATCATTCCTGCTGCCGAACTCAAAGAAACTGATGATGCAATTCACTTGAAACTAGAAGTACCTGGTCTAGAAGCAAAAGATGTAAATGTAGAAGCAACCCCTGAATCAGTTTCTATTAGCGGTGAGCGGAAATATGAATCCAAGACAGAAGAAAACGGTGTAACTCGATCTGAATTCCGTTATGGTAAATTCCAGCGAGTAATTCCGTTACCTTCTTTGGTTCAAAACGATAAAGTACAAGCTGAATACAAAAATGGCATTCTCAGCTTAACTTTGCCGAAAGCTGAATCAGAAAAACACAGAGCTGTTAAGGTTAATCTCGGTTAATTTCGTCGCTTTAGTTCATCTCAAGCCGAAAATAAACAGGATTGGCAGTGCAATTTTCAATCCATAAATTCCTGTCAATCCTATTTTTTTTTCAGCGCCACAATTGCTTCTGTTCAATTGAAAACCGTTTTCCGTTACCTGTGCCTAAGTCCTGTATTTAAACTAAAAGATGTTCAATTTAGGTGCGCGACAGCTTAGTCATCCCTATTATCCACTTCTATAGTGGGACGCGGACAACGCCAACTTGCTTCCCCAGTACCAACATCGGTGCAACCTTGAGCTTGCATGGCATCTCGCGAGACATCTTCTGGTTTATAAAATCGCCAACGTCCTCTGTCATCTGGCCCCGATTCTGCTCGGAGTCTGCGTGTATCGCGATCGTAGTCACGACGTCCATAATCACGCCTATTATCATCCACCTCTACCCTGATACTGCGGCGTGGACAACGCCAACTTGCTCCCCCAGTACCAACATCGGTGCAACCTTGAGCTTGCATGGCATCCCGCGAGACATCTTCTGGTTTATAAAATCGCCAACGTCCTCTGTCATCTGGCCCCGATTCTGCTCGGAGTCTGCGTGTATCGCGATCGTAGTCACGACGATTTTGAGATATCAACAAGGGAGTAGCGGTGGACTTCATCTCTTGTGCAAAGACCGAGGATCGATAAATATGAATGGGAAATGCAGGCATAAGAGTACCACAAGCTACAAAAGTCATTAACTGAGTAAACCGACTTAATTTAGCGAGATCAAGCATCTTTTTTCTCCGTATGGAAAGTATATATTTATTACTAATCTCAATGGAGTAGGAGATTCCCAATAAATAAATTATCCAATAAACGTAGACGCAAAGCAGTGAAGCAGTGTTCTTGGGAGGATTTCCCGACAGCCAGGCCACTGCTGTTAGCGTAGCGCCTTCTCTACAAGAGATGCGCCCCGTAGGGGTACGCTTAGAGCGAGGAAGGAGCGTCACCCGAAAGTTGGGAAGAATACATACAATTTTCACTGTTTTACGTTCCACCCATCGTTTCGTCGTTTATTTACGAAAATGGCTTTGTCATTGGACACCCTTCTACCACAAGGAAGAGGGGTTCGATTGAGCGGTGGGGTATTTTTATGATGGGCTACGAGCCACTGGTAATGACTTGATTTACTGCTCATAAGCAGTGGAAGTGAAAAATCCCGCGCTTCCTAATCCCTAACTCCCCAAATGACGGCGATGAAAATCGCCTGCGCTTACATCCCCACATATAAAATTCATCCCAATCAATAAAATTAGGGGCTGAAGCGTAAATACTTTGGTAAGATTTCTACAATCTGTTTAAGTCCTTATAAAGGTCTTCAAGCTAGTGTTGTAGAAGAGTAGTCTTATCCAGTTAAACCAATTTGTGCCTGCCTTCTGTAGGCGAGGTCAATGCTAGATGTAGTACTTGAGTTACAGCACTGGCATGATGGTTAGGGATTTTGTTTTAATTGAAAGCTATACACTCTGCATCTAGAGTGCATCGCATTAGGCAAAAACAGTTATTGATAAGCACTAGGAGTAGAAATCGTTGACCCAATCAAGCGCTATAAAGATGCTGGTAGTGTTTGCTCATCATGAATTAATACTGAAGAGATAGCCGATGAGTAACTCTCATGTTATGTTGCTTTGCCAAGCAACATCTGTACCTTGTGGTTGGCGTCAAATTCATTGATTTGAATAAAACTTCCACGTAAACACACACTGATGCAGTTTCATTTGCTTGAATAGCTATATTGATAGGACATTGATACGACGGAAATTCACAATTCCTGATTATGGCAAGTAAACTCATTGATGTTAGGGAATATACTGTCAGAGCGCACAAAAGACAGATTCATACTCGTATTTTCAACTTTGTCTGTAAGGAGTGCAATGAGGCTACAAAACGCGAGACTTTTGGGCCACGACCTTTATATTGTGAAACGTGTCGCCCTCCCCAAGCGCACAAAAAATCCCAACCAACAGCTCACAAAGCTAAACCTAGACCAATGTCTTATAAAAGTGATACTGATTTAAATTGATTGAAGCTCTATGACATCAAAAGGACAATTAGAACCACCTCCGGGCACATTTCTCTCTCCCTTATTGGAATTAAGAGACTATTACGCTCGCCTCACCGAAGAGTACGAACGCTTATTTGTGCAGGCGCGATCGCAGCTCGACCATGTAGAAGCATTGTTGTCTAACTGGTCTTTTTCAAACCCTAATAATCAGATATCAAGACTTGCAACAATTGATGAGACTTCAAAACCTTCTCAAGAAGGCTCGCTACTGTTTCTATCACCGCATGATGATATCTCTCAAATCGATTTAGTCGAGTCCATACAGTCAGAACTCAAAGACTCAGACAACTTTGAGATAGAAAGTTCCTCCTCTGCTGTTGATACAGAAGAAAGCCAACTTCCAAGTACATCACCAGTCACAGAGACACCCTTAGAGAGCAACGATAACTCAATAAGGGTGTCGGAAGTTCCAATGCTACCCCAGTATCAAGCTCTCTCTCGGATGGAAGCCATAAAACAGCTGTTGCAAGAATACATTGGGACAGTGTGTCATATAGATTTTATCGTGCGATCGCTTTACGGTGAGTTGGAGTCAAATCTATTCAGAGTAGTTAAAGGTAGAGTCCAATCCTCTCTTACCCAAGGGAGAGAAAGGAATGCTTGGGTAGCTGTCCCCGAAGAACCTGGTTGTTACACTCTGGATTTGAGCTTGATAATCCCAGGTAATGGTAATGGTTCTGTCAGGAATGTCAGACACAAAAAGAAGAAACCTTTTGTACCCCCGAAGACAAAAGTAGTACCGATGCTCAGAGCATTTGAAGGTCAATTTTTAATTGATGCGATGACCTCTCTTCTAGAACAAAATCCAGGTAAAGTTTTCAGCGTTGCTGAAGTCATCACCGGACTTTATGGAGAACTAGATTCTCAGGAAATTAGAGAGATTAAAAATAAAGTGCTGAATGAATTATCTAGAGGTCATCGGACAGGTAGATTCTCTAGGATTCCTGATCAAATCGGCTTTTACACCTGGGACTTCAATCTGGTATCGAAGGGAGGCGCACGATAAAGGGGATTGGGGAAGGTGGGGCCCCCTCTGGGGATATGGGGTAATGGGGACTAGGGACTGGGTTTGAAGCGGAAATATTATGGAATTTGCTCTAACCGCTCCCAAATTTTAGAATAGTTCCCCAGTACCCAGTACCCTCTTAGTGGAGCGGCTACCCATGAGCAATAAAACGCCTTAACTATTCCGTCCAAGCGAGAGTGCGTTTAACTGCCTTTTGCCAAGTAGGGAAGTTAGACAAAGCGCTTTTACTCCTTGGTTCAAACACGCGTTCAATCTGCCGTTGACGCACCAGTGCTTCATAGCTATGCCAAAATCCTACAGCTAGACCTGCTGCACATGCTACACCCTGGACAGTGGTATCGCGCATTATCGGGCGTTCAACTGGAATACCTAACACATCAGCTTGAAATTGCATCAGGAAATTATTCTCGCAAGCACCACCATCTACAATTAATCGCCCCATTGGAGTACTATTAGATGCATTAATTGCTTGCACGACTTCCAGAACTTGATAGGCGATCGCTTCCAAGACAGCACGGACTAGATGTTGTGGTTGGACACTGGCGGTAATGCCGAAAAAGGCTCCCCTGGCATTCATATCCCAGTAAGGTGCGCCCAGCCCACTAAATGCAGGTACAAAGTATACCCCGCCGTTGTCTACAACTTGATTTGCCATCGTTTCCGTTTCCCCAGCAGTTGTAATCAGCTTGATGCCATCACGCAACCATTGGATACAAGCTCCAGTAGTAAACATACTGCCTTCTAGGGCATAGCCTACATCCAAAGTTCCGCTTTGATTTGCTTGTGTCCATGCCAAAGTGGAAATTAGCTGATGTTTCGTAGGCGTAGCCCGTCGTAGACATTGCACTGGTTTAGATCCCGTGTGAGCTACTAAAAAGCTACCAGTGCCGTACGTGCATTTCATTAAACCGGGGCGATCGCAGCCATGACCAAACAAAGATGCTTGCTGATCTCCTAAGATGGCAGTGATGGGAATTTCAGCGCCAAGCATTGCAGTATCGGTGACTCCAAATACTCCCAAGCTGGGCTGAATTTGCGGCAGGATATGAGCAGGAATCTGGAATATATCTAGTAATCTCTCATCCCATTCACAGGTTTGGAGATTCATTAACATTGTACGGCTGGCATTGCTGTGATCGGTGGCATGGACTTTCCCACCTGTGAGGTTCCACAGCACCCAACTATCAATAGTGCCTGCTAAGAAGTTTTTTAAGTCAACGTCTGCAAAATGGTCTAGCAGCCACCTGAGTTTGGTGGCGGAGAAATAGGCATCAATAATCAATCCGGTGCGATCGTAAATCTCTTGGGCATAACCTTGCTCTTGTAGCTGGTGACAAAGGGGAGCGGTGCGGCGATCTTGCCAAACAATCGCCCGATGCAATGGTTTACCTGTAGTTTTATCCCAAATCAAGCAGGTTTCTCGCTGCACCGTCAGCCCTAGCGCAACAATTTCCGATGGTGGAATCTGGGCATTCTCAATTGCGGTTTGCATCACCCAGCAGGTATCCTTCCAGATTTCTAAGGGATCATGCTCTAACCATCCCGGCTGAGGGTAATATTGCGTTAGTTCTTTGTATGCTTGGCCGACAATCTTGCAGTCTGCGTTAAACACAAAGGCGCGGTTGCCTGTTGTACCCAAGTCCAGTGCTAAAATGTAGCCCAATGATGAAGTGTTGCTGCCAAGTGTCTGCATAGCCGCCCTGAATGCCGTGATAGCGATTTTACCAACTCAGGTAAGCTGTCGCGCACCTAAATTGAACATCTTGTTAGTTTAAATAGTCACGCATTCCAGAGTCCAGAGTCCAGTTAGCCTTGACTCTTGACAATCTTGATGAGTAACTATGCAAGTTTATTTGCTAGGACTTACGCAACTGGCACACAAAGCTTCTGTTATAAGAGTCAAGGGTCAAGAATCAAGGTTTCTTGGACTTTTGACCTTTGACTCTGGACAACCTCTGGCGTTAAAAATATGACACTTGCGTAAGTCCTGTTTGCGTAACAGCTTAACATCAGGTATGTAGCAATTCTATATAAATAAAACCCGAAACCCTGTAGAGACGTTACATGTAACGTCTCTACATATAAACATGTAACGTCTCTACGTATGATTTCTGAAAATGCTAACTGCTGTAATTAACAAAATCCTTCAAAATAATATGTTTTTTTGAGTCGAAACTGATCATACCTTGTTGTTGTAATTTGCCCATCAATCGGGTAATTGTTACTCTGGTAGTACAGCAGGCATTAGCAATATCTTCATGAGTAAAGCGAACACTAAAACGAGTTCCATCCGACACAGTTTCGCCGACTTCCTGTTTTAAAAGTTGCAATAGATGGTGCAAACGCTCTTGTACCCGCCGTCTTCCAGAAATGACTAAAAAAGCTTCTGTCTGCTGTAACCGCTGTTTTATTTTTGGTAATAGGGCATGGCTGAGCGTTGGTTTAGCAGCGATCTCTGCTACGTGAATTGATACTAGCTCGACATCAGCGAGGGCTGTTACTTGGTAAATATTTAGAGAGGTCATACTAGAGCCGAAAACCATTCCAGCTGTTGCTAACCCTATCACTATTTCTTCGCCTGTTTCACAGAAAGTACTTAATTTAACCAAACCCTGATAAACATACAAAATTTCTAATGGGTTGACGGGAATATTTTCTCCTTTGGAATATTTCTGCATGGAGCGATCGCCCATGAGGCCACTGTCATTATTCTCTAGAGTTAATTCTTGCCGACACTCACTAATGTTACGTAGCGCCCAGCGTAGAGATATTACCTTACCTTGCTGATTGCGGACAACAGCCACTGTCAAAGCTGCATCAAAAGACTCACCATGACGTTGCTGGAAGCGTATTACTAATTCTCTAACTTTGTCCGATTGGCATAGCTGAATCAGCTGACTACGAACATAGTGACGTTCTTCTAAAGGAACGAAGTTAATTATTGGTTTTCCCACTAAAAAATGTTTTGAAATATTGAGTAATCTTGCAACCACTAGGTTAGCTTCTTGAATTATGCCTTCAGCATTAGTTACTAAATAGCCGTCTGGTGCCAACTCGAATAAATCTTGGTAACGTTGGCGTTCTGCTTCTAGAAAATTTCGTGTTTGTATGAGTTCCTCATTTTGCTGGTATAGTTCCTCTACGGCTAACTGCACTACCTTTGAGGTGCCATAAAGTTCTTTAAAAGCTTCCGGCAGGAGGTCTGGTGGAATCCAAGGTAATACTGTAACAGTTTGGTATAAATCTGTTAACCGCTTGTGCAATGCTTCTGTGCGTTGGAGAAATAGTTCTATGTTCACTTTATCTTCCCGCTACTTGCTTGCAGAGGTTGAGCAAAATTCTGAGACACTTCCTCGAAAAATATTTTACAGCTTATTGTTGGCAAATGAGGAAGCTAACTAGCAAGCGAATCAAGAGTAAAAAAATCTGGCATTTGTTTGTAGAAATAGGAGTAAAACAATGTCTGGGAAGTGCTATATCTCAAAATTAAATTACATCTGTTATTTAATCATAGTTTCTACTACTCACTAATTTAATATTTGTGATGTTTCTTGCTATTAGTTATCTAGTTAACACAGTAAGTATTAATATTTACCGCAGCTTCCACCACAGGAACCAAGCTACTAATACTAAAGGCGTAGAATTATTGTTAAATTTGTATGTGTTCATGAATACAATTCAATGATTTATCTAATACTTTATATTTATAAAATATTATTAAGAACCATAAATATAGAAAAATTATGGTGGGGGCTTTTACCCGCCACCAAATTTTAAAAAACTTTTCCTAGTACCCGGTACTGGAGCGGCTTTGCTCCCCCAGCAGTTGAATCACTAAAAAATTTGTATGGAGCAATACATAGTCAATTAACAATAATCCGCCTCTTTAGTTAGAGGATGGGAGAAATAGTAACTTGGTGTAATTGGAAAATGCGTAACAGCTTATCAACGCGCGAGATCCAAGGAGTGATAAGTGAGGTGTAAATGCTATCATGTCTCGTCACTCCTCTTTTTTTACTTAACTTTACTGTCCAATGTTAAGCAACTTCGCCATAGCCAGCCGTTGCAACTTACCAGTAGCACCACGGGGTAGTTGATCTAGAATGTGAATTTGCTTCGGGACTTTGAAATCTGCCAACATGGTTGAGCAGTGTGCTAAAAGTTCCTCTTTACTGGCTTTTGCTTTGAGGACTACAGCAGCGTGGATATCTTCTCCTAGAGTTTTGTGGGGTACAGCAAAGGCAAGGGCTTCTATAACAGCAGGATGGCGCAGCAAGACATCATCCACCTCTAAAGGAGAAATTTTTTCCCCACCCCGATTAATCAGTTCTTTAATACGTCCAGTCAGGCGGAGATAACCATCTTCATCCAGCGTACCCTGATCGCCTGTGCGGAACCAACCGTTAACAAAAGCAACGGCATTAGCTTCTGGGTTATTTTCATAGCCGTCAATGACATTAGGTGCTTTGATTACTACCTCACCTAAACTTCCTTGGGGGAGCAGATTGCCTTCAGAATCCATGATGCCGACTTCTACACCGAAGCCATAACCAACAGTTCCGGGTTTCCGCACTTTCGGCGGTAGGGGGTTGGTCGTCATCATGTGAGATGCTTCGGTCATGCTGTAAGATTCCAGCACAGGAGCATTTAGAGTTGCTTCGAGCTGTTCAATAATAATTGGAGGTAGAGGAGCACTACTTGAGCGAATGAAGCGGAAGGGGTTGGCTTTGACAATTTCTGTGTTGCGGCTGGCGCGGGCCAAAATTGTCTGGTGCATCGTAGGTGCTGCGGAGTACCAGGTAGGTTTGAAGGTTGCTACCAGTTTCCAAAATTCTAAGGCATTAAAACCATTGGGACAAACTAGTGTACCGCCAGATGCCAAGGTTGCTAACAAACACCCTACCAGTCCGTGTACGTGGAATAGTGGCATTAAACAAAGCGTGGTGTCAGATGCTGTTAGGGAGTAAGCACCGATGATATTGTTGGCTGAGGCAAGTAGGTTGCGATGGCGAATGGGGACACGCTTAGGACGACTGGTTGTGCCGCTGGTGTGTAAAATCATCGCTACATCATCAAGATCAGCAGGAGCAGGGGAATTTGATGATTCTGCTGGTGCTGAGCCTGCTTTGACTAATTCAAAGCTCAATGTGCCGTCAGTGTTGACCCTGGCATTGATTAGTATCATATCGGGTGTGGTGGCAAATATCGCCGCTTCTGGCATCCCAGACAGAGTAATCAGCGCTTTTGCTTGAGTATCTTCGTAGTAGAAGGCAAATTCTTCTTGCTTGTATTTGGGATTTAGGGGTGCAGCAGTGCCACATAGAGAAGCAGCAATAAAAGTAATTGCCATTGGTGAACCATTAGTCATGGCAATGGCAATGCGATCAGAGCTTTCACCGGAGGTGTTGGTGGAGCGATCGCCTCGTTTCAACCCAAAGCTGTTAAGCTGAGATACCAGTTCAATAACATTCTCACGCAATTGTTTATAGCTCAGCGATGCTCCACCAGGCGTGATCAAAGCTGGATGATTATCTTGCCCTGCTAAAAGCTCAAATAAGTTCATTAGTGACCTCTAGGAAACCGCATCTCCTTGTAGGAGTAATTGTTGGGCAAAAACCTGTATTTTAATATACGTTTCGCCTCGTTACCAAACTCCAGTTTAATAACGTCTTTTGAGAAGCTCCGCCTAATAACGAGGGGTACTAAATTCTTCTTAATACTCAATACCTAATCCTTTTTATTAAGAAATATTGTTATTTTGTATAATATCAACCATTGTTTGATTTCTTTTGTGAATAAGTTGCCAGCAAAAATTAAAAGCTAAAATTAAGTAAATGGTGTGTCTGTCGCTACTAACAATCCCAAAAATCTTTTCCAGCAAGTAAACCAATCAATAAATATGGATCGTCGGAATTTTCTAAAGTATGCCACTTTAGCAGGATCTAGTTTTGCCTTGGCTAGCTGTATTCAGGGTAGAAATTCCAATTCACAGAGTCAAGTGTCCCCCTCGGCATCGCCTGTGGTAGGAAATGAACCCTTAAAGGTGGGATTTGTTTATGTAGGCCCTGTAAGGGATTTTGGCTGGACTTATGCCCATGATTTAGGTCGCAGAGAAATGGAAGCCAATCTTCAGGATAAGGTAAAAACTACCTTTGTCGAAAATGTCAACGAGGGCGCTGATGCGGAGAGGGTAATTCGCCAACTGGCATTAGATAGCAACAAGTTAATTTTTACAACTTCCTCCGGTTACATGAACCCGACAATTAAAGTCGCCAAAGATTTTCCCAACGTGGTCTTTGAACACTGTACCGGATACAAACGTACTGCCAATGTTGGCACTTATTTAGGACGCTTTGAAGAACCGCGATACTTAACCGGTATGATTGCTGGGAAAATGACCAAATCTAATGTAGTTGGTTTTATCGGAGCCTACCCCATTCCGGAGGTCATTAGAGGGATAGGTGCATTCGCCCAAGGACTGCGAGCAACAAATCCCCAAGGAAAAGTTAGGGTGCTTTGGGTGCAAAGCTGGTACGATCCAGTTAAAGAAAGAGACGCAGCTCAAGCTTTGATCAATTTAGATGCGGATGTGATGACGCAGCATACTGACTCAGGCGCTGTTGTGCAACTGGCTGAGGAAAAAGGCATTTATGCTTTTGGTTACAATATTGATATGAGTAAGTTCGGTCAAAAAGCACATCTGACATCTGCAATGAATAAATGGGGCAAATTTTATACAGATAAAGCTTTGGCTGTGATGAGTGGTACATGGCAATCACAAGCGGTTTGGGATGGTATTGGTGAAGGGATGGTAGATATTTCCCCAATGAATCAAGCGATTCCGGCTGATGTGCAACAATTAGTGAACACAAAGCGTGATGAGTTTATTCAAGGTGTTGCTCATCCTTTTGATGGCCCAGTGACAGACCAAAAGGGAGTAGTGCGAGTACCAAAAGGCAAGGTGTTAGATGATCAGGGACAACTAGCGATGGATTGGTATGTTGAAGGGATTGAAGGGTCAATTCTCAAGGATAAATCCTAATCCTATTTCATGTCTCTGGCGAGATAAAAGCTTTGTCAGAAATCTTATTTTTTATTTAATAATAGAAATTCAGTTACAGTTATATGAGTGTTAAATAAAGTGTATTTATATACTCAATCTCTAATTAATACAAATGTGAGGAATGTCAAATCTTGTTAAGCATAAATCCCGCGATCGCGAAAAGGGCCGGTTTTACAGCGATCGCAAACTCAAACGCCAGCCTTTTGGTTTACTTTTAGTGGTTTTGGTTTGGAGTCTAGCTATGGGTTGGCTTCTGTCCTCGGCTACTAGCGCTATAAGTGCTACTCCCACTTCCGAAATTGGCACCGTGGACATAGTACCTGCACAGTACCAATTGGGGCAACAACTGTATGTGGAAAACTGTTCCACTTGTCACATAGCTTTGCCACCAGCAGTCTTACCCAGCCAAACTTGGAAAAATCTCCTGCAAGACTCGCAGCACTACGGCGCACAACTACAACCTCTAGTCGATCCGCCGCGGGTTTTGGTATGGAAATATCTTTCGACTTTCTCCCGTACCCAACTAAAAGAGGAAGAAACACCCTACCGCGTCAACAACTCACGTTATTTCAAAGCTTTGCATCCAAAAGTCAAGCTACCACGTCCCGTGCAAATTGGCAGCTGTGTTAGCTGTCATCCCAGCGCTAGTGAGTTCAATTTTCGCCGCATTAAAGAAGAAGGATAGGGAGTGGGGGAAGGGGATAGGGGATAGAGGGACAAGAAAATATTATGACTAATATATTTTTTAGTTACCTCCTCCACTCCTCGCACTGCGGCGATCGCTACCTTAGCATGGGTAGCCTTCCGTGTCCTGAGATGGGGGCGAAATGATACTATGAAGGAAGTCTAAATATAAGATAAGAGTTAAAACCAATCATTTAGTAAACTGATTAGCTGGTTTTGCTCCTGTTTTTGAGTTAATTCTCATTTGACACCCATCAAGAATAAGACGGCTCAGTTGGGTTAAACGTTTATAATTAATGCCACTCATTTAATCCCTATCCCCCTTGATTCAGTTCCATAACCTGCCATGCTAAAAATATTGTTGGGCGACCCCAACGCTCGTAAGCTTAAAAAATACCAACCTTACATTACTGAAATTAACCTTTTAGAGGAAGAAATTAGAGCTACTTCCGATGATGAGTTAAAAGGTAAAACCGCAGAGTTTAAAGGGCGGCTTGCTCAAGGCGAAGCTCTGGATGACATTTTGCCAGAAGCTTATGCTGTTGTCCGGGAAGCAGGACGCCGAGTCTTAGGCTTGCGGCATTTTGATGTCCAACTATTAGGTGGTGTCATTCTGCATATAGGGCAAATTGCCGAAATGAAAACAGGTGAAGGTAAAACCCTAGTCGCCACCTTACCGAGTTATTTAAATGCCCTTAGTGGTAAAGGTGTACATGTCGTCACCGTTAACGATTACCTAGCTCGCCGGGACGCGGAATGGATGGGACAGGTGCATCGGTTCTTGGGGTTAAGTGTGGGGCTAATCCAGGCAAGCATGACTCCCAGTGAACGCCAGAGAAACTATGAGTGCGACATTACCTATGTTACCAACAGCGAGGTAGGCTTTGACTATCTGCGTGATAACATGGCGACATCAATGGCAGATGTAGTGCAACGCCCGTTCAATTACTGCGTGATTGACGAAGTAGACTCGATTTTAATTGATGAAGCACGGACACCACTGATTATTTCCGGGCAGGTGGAAAGACCTACAGAAAAATACCTGCAAGCAGCTGAAATAGCATTGACTCTCAAAAAAGACGAGCATTACGATGTAGATGAAAAAGCTCGGAACGTATTGCTGACAGATGAAGGCTTTGCAGAAGCAGAAAATCTTTTGGGAGTCACAGATTTATTTGACCCAGAAGATCCTTGGGCACACTTCGTTTTTAATGCAATTAAAGCCAAAGAACTGTTCTTGAAGGACGTAAACTATATCGTCCGCAACGGGGAAGTGGTGATTGTAGATGAATTTACCGGTCGAGTCCTCCCCGGAAGGCGTTGGAGTGATGGACTACACCAAGCTATTGAAGCCAAAGAACACGTAGAAATTCAGCCAGAAACTCAAACTTTGGCGACGATTACCTATCAAAATCTGTTTTTGTTGTATCCAAAACTGGGTGGGATGACGGGAACCGCAAAGACGGAAGAACCGGAGTTTGAAAAAATTTACAAACTAGAAGTTGCGGTAATTCCCACCAACCGTGACAGACGACGCGAAGACTTGTCTGATATGGTCTTTAAGACAGAACCAGGTAAGTGGGGAGCGATCGCAAAAGAATGTGCCGAAATGCACGAAATCGGCAGACCCGTATTAGTAGGAACCACTAGTGTAGAAAAATCTGAGTATCTCAGCCGATTACTCAAGCAACTAGAGATTCCCCACGAACTACTCAACGCCAGACCAGAAAACGTCGAACGTGAAGCAGAGATAGTCGCCCAGGCAGGGCGCAAAGGTGCTGTAACTATTGCTACCAACATGGCTGGTAGGGGTACAGACATTATCCTGGGTGGTAACTCCGAATACATGGCACGTCTAAAGCTGCGGGAATACTTTATGCCGCGGATTGTTCAGCCAGAAGATGAAGATGTGTTTAGTGTGCAAAAAGCTGGTGGTCTGCCGAGTGCAAGTAGTGGTGGTCAAGGTTTTGTTCCTGGAAAAAAAGTCAAAACTTGGCGGGCTTCCCCAGAAATTTTCCCTACCCAGTTGACAAAAGAGACAGAACAGCTATTAAAAGAAGCAGTAGAAATTGCGGTACGTGAGTATGGTGAACGCAGCTTACCCGAACTAGAAGCAGAAGACAAGGTAGCTGTGGCAGCAGAAAAAGCTCCCATCGACGATCCGGTGATCCAGAAATTGCGGGAAGCTTATAACCGCGTCAAGCAAGAGTACGAACAATTCACTACCCGCGAACATAACGAAGTAGTGGAAATCGGCGGTTTGCACGTCATTGGTACAGAACGCCACGAATCGCGACGAATTGACAACCAGTTGCGCGGACGTGCAGGACGACAAGGCGACCCTGGTACAACGAGATTCTTCCTCAGTTTAGAGGATAACTTGCTGCGGATTTTTGGTGGCGATCGCGTTGCTGGATTAATGAATGCCTTCCAAGTCGAAGAAGATATGCCCATTGAATCTGGAATGCTCACCCGCAGTTTGGAAGGCGCACAAAAAAAAGTCGAAACTTACTACTACGACATCCGTAAACAGGTATTTGAGTACGACGAGGTAATGAACAACCAACGTCGCGCCATCTACGCCGAACGCCGCCGGGTGTTAGAAGGTCAAGATTTAAAAGAACAAGTAATCAAGTACGCCGAAAAAACGATGGATGACATCGTTGACTACTACATCAACGTAGACTTGCCTTCTGAAGAGTGGGAGCTAGAAAAGTTGGTTGAGAAGGTCAAAGAATTCGTCTATCTGCTAGCAGATTTACAGGCAAATCAATTAGAAGATATGTCTGTTAGTGAGATTAAAGCCTTCCTCCACGAACAGGTGCGGATTGCCTACGACCTCAAAGAAGCGCAGATTGACCAAATTCAGCCAGGACTTATGCGCCAAGCCGAACGCTTCTTTATTTTGCAACGCATTGATACCCTGTGGCGAGAACACTTGCAACAAATGGATGCCTTGCGCGAATCGGTGGGATTACGTGGCTATGGTCAAAAAGACCCGCTGATTGAGTATAAGAGTGAAGGTTATGAATTGTTCTTGGATATGATGGTCAACATCCGCCGAGATGTGGTGTATTCGTTGTTCATGTTCCAGCCACAGCCTCAGCCCCCAATGCAAACACCATCAGAGGTGGTATAAGTAGGGAATATTTAACGCAGAGACGCAGAGGCACAGAGAGTGCTTTTGCGTCTTTGTTTTATGCTAAGGCACTTGCCAAGAATAAATCAGCCCAGCCGTCGCTTTCGCCCTCAAGGCGAAAGCGCCTAAATCTCTCGGTTTTGCCAAAAATATTATTGATACGGCTGGGCTGATTTATTTATTGGATCTCCCTAAAAGTAAAACGTTAGTTTTGTGGATATGAGTCAATTTGTGAGTTCAATGCAGAAGGTACTACCTCTATTAAAATTTAAAACATGAATATTCAAGAAGCTTTTAATACTGCCGCAACAGATTATGACAATCTACGTAGTATCCTAATTCCTTGTTTTGATGACTTTTACAAAACTGCTGTTGAGATCATCCCAGGTAAGCGCACTACACCTTTGAAGGTTTTAGATTTGGGTGCTGGTACTGGACTTTTCTCAGGTATGGTTCAGGCAATGTTTCCCAATGCAGAATTCACCTTGCTGGACTTAGCTGGTGAGATGTTAGAGAAAGCTAAGTCTCGATTTAGCAAAATGGGTAAATCTCCCAAAATCTTGATTGGTAACTACGCTGAGGCTAATTTGGGTGGTTCCTATGACCTTGTAATTTCTGCCTTATCGATTCACCATCTCTGCGATGCTGACAAGGAACGTCTTGATCAGCGGATTTACAACGTCCTCAATCCAGGAGGGATGTTTGTCAATGCTGATCAGGTTTTGGGCAAAACTCCTAATTTAGAAAAACTCTATCGCCAGAACTGGCTGGATTCTGTCCGCGCTTTGGGTATCTCAGAGGAAGCTCTTAAAGCTGCACAAAAACGTATGGAATACGATCGCATGGCAACCCTGGATATTCAGCTAAGCTGGCTAGAAGCCGCAGGTTTTGAAGATGTGGATTGCTGGTATAAAAATTTTAGCTTTGCCGTATTTGGGGGCTACCGACCAACTAATCCGTAAGGCGAAGTAGATTTGCATCAACACGGTTTCCACTTTTTGTATAAGTTCAACTAGCAGAATAGAAAATTATTGTGAAAGTGCGATCGCAAACTGATTCTTCCTGTTAAGCTTTGCTGTGTATTTTTAGGAGCTGTATATGACTAACCCACAGCAGGAAGCTATTATCGACGCAATTTTGGCAGATAGTTTAGCAAAGCAAGAACAGAAAGGGCCCGATCTGCGACAACTTCACCCTAAAAGTCACGGTTTGCTTTGGGGAGAATTTATCATTGAAGAAAATCTTCCTGAAACGTTGCAAGTTGGTGTTTTTAAAACTGTGCGAAATTATCCTGTTTGGATTCGTTTTTCTAATGCTGGAGGATTAGAGGAAAGAGGAAAGTTCAAGCCTGATAAAGAACCTGATGTTCGTGGTATGGCAATTAAATTGATGAATGTGGAAGGAGAGAAAGTTCTGGATGATGAAGAAAAAACCCAGGATTTTGTACTTGTAAATAGCGCCATCTTTTTTCTGCGGAATCTGCAAGGTTATGTTGACCTTGCCAAGTTACAAAAGGGAGAACTCGATCCAGCTTCGATGTCATACGAGCTTGGACTTTTAGCAAAGATGAACGCACATCAAGTTTCTAATCCTTTGAGTATCCACTACTGGAGTACAACCTCTTATCAATTGGGAAACCAAGCGATCAAGTTTTCTGTAAGTCCCCATTCTGATAACGAAACTTCTCACTCACCTGCTGACTCAGAGAACTATCTACGAGAGGCAATAGTTAACCAGCTGACAACTGAAGGCAAGGATGCCTATTTTGACTTCCTAGTTCAGTTGTATGTAAATGATGAGAAAACTCCTATTGAAGACTCAACAATTGAGTGGCAACAGACAGACTCACCATTTGTTAAAGTGGCAACAATTAAGATTCCCAGTCAAATATTTAATACTGAGGAACGCAAAAGACTAGATGAGGGTTTGTCATTTACGCCTTGGCATACACTACCTGAACATCAGCCACTTGGTGTATTAAATCTAGCTCGCAAGAAGATTTACCAAGAAGCGACTCGGAATCGCCGTGAGCATATTCAGCAGCGTCTGAGAGAGCCTCAACCCTATGACCAAAATGATTCGTAACTCGTAGTTCGTAATTACAGCGTTTTTCTTGTAGAACTGGTATTGTTCACTCTAGGATTTGTGGTCTACTCATTCTGAAAAGCGCTGTAACTCAAAATACTAGCACTTTTCCTTGTTATATCTAATTATAAATAGTAGCCTATTGAACATCTTACCCTGACAGTCAAACCAAATTAAGCGAGAAAGATATGTCACAGCAAATTATCGATTTCGATACCAATTCACCGATTGCGGCAGATGAATACGAGCAAATAGTACGTCTGGCATTGCCGGGTTATGAAGTAATGCATACTTTTGTGCAGGCTTGTTTGCGCTCCTGTTTATCGGAAACAGCAAATTTATTAATTGTCGGTGCAGGTGGGGGAATGGAGCTAGTTCGCTTGGGGCAAGGCAATCCCCAGTGGGAGCTTTTGGGTGTTGATCCTTCAGCAAAGATGTTGGCGATCGCACAGCAAAAAATAACTCAACATCAACTATCTAAACGTATTAAAATCATTCAAGGATATGTTCAAGATTTACCAGATTATCTCGTCTATGATGCAGCCACGAGCATTTTAGTAATGCATTTTATCCCAGGTGAAGATGGTAAACTTGCTTTCTTACAAGGGATTGCTCAACGTTTAAAAACATCGGCACTGTTTATTTTAGTTGATGTTTTTGGTACAAAAGGAAGCCCTGAATTAGAAAAAATTATTGCTACGCTTCACGCCTATTGGAAAGAAACAGGGCTTTCTGTAGACAAGCAGAAGCAACTCCTGGAAAGCTTCAATAATGCTATTTATCCGCTCTCAGAAGCGAAAATTTTAGAACTGCTTCAGCAAGCAGGTTTCAGCCGTGTGATTCGCTTCTATACTGGGCTGTGGGTAGGTGGTTGGATGGCATTTAAGGGATAGTTAAATGAAGCATCAATCACCTATTGAAAAAATACTGAAAGAATTTGGAGAAAATTATGTAATTAATTTTGTCTGATTACTTATCTGTGTTCATCTGTGGTTAATTATTTTTTTCTCTACCTTACCCATGCGAGAACTGCCACACCCAATCTCCCAATGCCCTTTACGCGTATTGTTTGAGTCCAGCCAAATCAGCAACCACAGAGGCTAACTCGTCTAAGTTTATTGGCTTGGATAGATATATTTGAAAACCTGTTAACAATGCACGTATGTGCCCTTCCTCGCTAGCAGATGCGGTTACAGCAATAGCTGGAATCCTTCTTTCTCGCCCTGATTCCAGATTTCTGGCTTTCAAGAGCAGCGAGTAACCGTCTTCATCTGGTAAGCAGATGTCAATTATAAGGATATCTGGTTTAAAAAATGACATAATCTCCATAGCTTCACCTGCCGAAGCAGCCGTTATAATCTCTGCTCCGTCCAATTCAAATAGAAAGGTAAGTAACGTCCTCGTATCAGGGTCATCATCGACAACGAGCAGGCGTAGACCTTTGAAAAATGCGGATTCGCTAGACATTAATTCCCCCGACCGTGTAATTTTTACACTTGGAACAGCAATTACATAAAGATGCACACTTTTTTTAGATTAAATCTAATCATTTAGTTGAGTCTGTCCGGTTTCGCACATAGATAATCAAAAAATTTATCTAGAATTGCGCCTAGGCTTATTGCTCAGTAATCGAGTAAATTCGTCTTGTATGACCCGATAACACTCACAAGAAGTAGCCTCCAAAGTCTCTCGATTGAGGATGCTAATGCGACCACGGTTATAGCGGATTATGCCTGCTCGGCTAAGGGTGCTAGCTGCTACTGTGACACCGGAGCGGCGCACACCGAGCATCTGGGCAATAAGTTCTTGAGTGAGTAGAAAATCCACTGATTCCAAACGGTCAGTAATCGTTAGCAGCCAACGAGCGAGCCTTTCCTCCAGTGTATGAAGACGATTGCAGGCAACCCCTTGTGCAAGTTCAGTATATTGGGCTTGTACATAGCGCAGCAGCAGGCTCTGAAGTGCTCCACCCCGGTTGAACTCTGTTTTGAGTACATCTGCATCCATCCGCATAGCACCATCTGCGACTTGTACCATAGCTGTTGTGGTTGTTGTGTCGCCTCCTAAAATTACGGGGATACCTACCATGCCTTCATTGCTCACTATTCCAGCTTCAACTGTTGAGCCATCTTCCATAATCGTGACTATAGAAATCATTGATTGATTGGGAAAATAGACGTGTGTGATGGGTTCTCCTGCCTCGTAAATAATTTGGTTAAATGAGAGTTCAACAAATTTCAAGTGGGGAATTAGACGCTCATACTCAGAGGTAGGCAAAGCTGCGAGCAGTTTGTTTGCTGGCTGCTTCAAAATATTTTCGTTAACTGACATTAGGATTCTCCTTAAGATAGCCCACCCTAGAAAAGGCAACTTAAGGCATAAGGAGAAAAAATAAAATTTTATTCCTAACGTCCAAAAGAGTATTTCCTAAAGATATTTTTGCAATAAAAACTAATTAATATTTCTATTGACTTAATTTCTAGCTTAACATGATGACATTAGCTATTTATATTATGAAAAAAAATATAATTGTGAACTAAATAAGTCTCATGTAACACATAGATTTTTTATATCTGAATGTAGACAGTAAAATAATCTCAATTTACTTAGCAAAAGACCATTTTTGACAAGTTAAGCTTGTATGGCGTTTTTTAAGAGACTTTTAGAAATAATCTGAAAGAAAAACTTATTAGAGCGTCGTTACCTTTTAGGAAAGGCAGCAACAATTAACTTAACGTTAGGTTTTCGTTACGCAAATGACTAATCTGTTGAGATGATAAGCAGTGTCATTGAGTAACCAATTAGTGACCCCATTCTAAGGTAATTTCCAGATTGGCTGTGGAAGTACCTTTGGATAGCAAAGGTATGAGCTTACCTGATTCAATACAAATTTCTACACCAAATTTTACACTTGCCCTGTCTGGCTTAGCTTTATGTACTACTTCTGCAATTTCCTTAGTAAGAGATTCTATAGCAACGGTTAGTTCATTAAAGGGTTGAGTTTGAAAATTTATTTTGCGTTCGCCGATTAGTGTAGCTTCAACTCGGATATGTGTACCATCAGCAAGTTCTACCGAAATAATTCTAGTTTGGAGTTCCATGTTGATTTGACTGGATTACTCTGCTTTTATAACATTCAATCACTAGTATTCAAGAGAACTTTTAATTTCCAGGTAGCCTCGGCTCCCTGTTGTACGTAAGCACCCTATCCTGATGTTAAGCAGGGAGCACCAGGGAATAACCTAAATTTACCCAGTCAACTCACTCCCACGTTCATTGCGGCTAAAAATGCTTTCTGGCTAACATCTTTGTAAACTACATCCAAATAGCTCATTACCACATCACTAGAATTTAGGTTTGCGATATTTTCTGCCTCTTTCGCTAAGGGAATTGCTCCTAATACATCTAATATCGTCTCACTACTTGACGGCGCAATCACTACCAAAGATGACTCTAGTGGCTCGTTATATTGCCAGAAAGCATCAATTTTTACCGAGTATTGGTTGTTGGGAACTAACTGTTGAGTCTCAGGCGTTTCAATAGTCTGAGCTTCAACCTTAACACCACGTAATTTTCGTAAATCGCTAATAATTTGCTCTTTTGTACGTCCACGCAATTGAAATAGTACAAACGGGTCTTCACTGAAGCGATCGCCTAACTGATAATAAATAGCACCAATATGTTTGCAAGGATTTGCTTTATCAGGACAAGAGCATTTACTGTGGATATCAGAGAGGGTAAAAGGAAATAAGGAAAGACCATTAGCTGTGAACACTTCTTCAATATTTTGTGGCATTTCTCCTGCTAGCAACTTAGCAGCAAAAGTTACTTTATGTGACATTGTTTCAATTATATAACCCCACTGTTCATCACTAAAGGGGTCAAGGGAAAGGGAAACTTTATAAGGTTCTGCTTCACTACCTTGTACTCTAGCCAAGACTTTTGCACCTTTAAACTCGATGCTCAAGATATTTCCCTGACGAGCATAGTTTCTCGCACGTTCTAAACGCTTTTTAAACCGATAAGAATCTAGCAAATCAAGCCATCGTTGTGACCACCATTCTCGACTTGCCTGAAGGGTATAATTAGTCATGATTTTCCAATTTTATTAATTAAGTATTAGTGAGTAAATATCCCACGTTGTCAAGACGTTTTATTTTATCAAAGTTGAGAATTATATGTTTTTCAGGTGGGTTAAGAGACGTTGCATTGTAGAGACGTTGCATTGTAGAGACGTTGCATTGTAGAGACATTGCATTGTAGAGACGTTGCATTGTAGAGACGTTGCATTGTAGAGACGTTGCATTGTAGAGACGTTGCATTGTAGAGACGTTGCATTGTAGAGACGTTGCATTGTAGAGACGTTGCAATGCAACGTCTCTACTTATTCTGCATCTTCATCAATTACTGCATTGCGATCAAGTAATAGTAAATTACGGAGCTGATTTGTATCTAGTTCAGTCAGCCATTCTTCACCTGCACCTACAACTTGTTCTGCCAATTGTTTCTTACTTTCAATCATGTCATGAATTTTCTCTTCTAAAGTGCCAGTACAGACAAATTTATGTACTTGTACGTTGCGAGTTTGACCAATACGAAATACCCTATCTGTAGCTTGATTTTCTACGGCTGGGTTCCACCATCTATCAAAGTGAAATACATGATTTGCTCGTATTAAATTCAGTCCTACGCCACCTGCTTTCAATGAAAGAATCATAATTGGCGGCCCTTGAGGATCGTGTTGAAAACGGTCAATCATTTCCTCGCGTTGTTTTTTACTGGTACTCCCATATAAAAACAATATTTCTCGCCCAAGTTTTTTTTCTAGATGGGGTTTGAGTAATTTACCCCACTCAGCAAATTGAGTGAAGATTAAAGCATGATCGCCTTCTGCTAAAACCTCTTCTAACATTTCTTCTAGCCGCAGAAGTTTGGCGGAATTATGTTGCTCTAATGTAGCTTGTTTCAAATATTGGGCTGGGTGATTGCAGATTTGTTTGAGCTTGATTAGTAAAGCCAAAATCATTCCCCGACGTTGTAATCCTTCAGCCGATTCAATTTCTGCCAAAGATTGTTCTACAACTTTTTGATAAAGCGCAGCTTGTTCCGCAGTCAAACCGCAAAAGACGGTCATTTCTTGCTTATCTGGCAAGTCTTGAATGATTTCGCGATCGCTTTTCAGACGGCGCAGAATAAATGGTTGGACTAATGCACGTAACTGACTCAAAGAAGCTGTATCACCATACTTTTCAATTGGCATGGCAAACCGCCGTTGAAAAAATTGTCGCTTACCCAAATATCCAGGATTGAGAAAATCTAAAATCGACCACAATTCCTGTAATCTATTTTCTACTGGTGTACCCGTCAAAGCAACCCGAAATGTAGTTTCTAATTGTCTGACTGCTTGTGACTGCTTCGCATCGGGATTTTTGACATTCTGCGCTTCGTCTAAAACAATTGCTTGCCAAGAAAGGCTTTGTAATGACTTGATATCTCGATAAATTAATGAGTAACTAGTAATGACTAAATCGTGCTTTTGAACTGCTTCGACAAAGGCTTTCCCTTTAGGTCGTTTATCACCGTGATACTGCAAAACCTTCAGCGTTGGCGCGAATTTCTTAACTTCCCTTTCCCAGTTTCCTAAAACAGAAGTTGGACAAACTAGTAAAGTTGGCTTTTCTAATGCACCTTGTTCTTTCAAATGCAGAAGAAAGGCGATAAACTGAATGGTCTTACCCAATCCCATATCGTCGGCTAGACACGCGCCCAAGCCCCAACGCTCCAAGAAGGCTAGCCAAGCAGCACCTCGTTCTTGATACGGCCGCAACTGTCCCTGAAAGCCACTAGGTGTAGGTAAAGGTGCGATCGCTTGATTATTGGCTAGGGCCCCAATTAATTCTTGCAATGCTCCAGATGCTTCAAAGCTGACTACTGGTAACTTTTCAATAACTTGGGTATCCCCTGTACTAAGACGCAAAGCATCTTCTAAAGAAAGCGCCATTTGGTCTTTGCGAGAGGCGAAAAAGGCTTGGGCTGTCTTGATATCTTGGGGACGCAACTCCACCCACTCGCCGTTAATTTCTACAAGTGGGCTATTCAATGCCACAAGTTTATCAAACTCGGTTTTAGAAATAGTCTGTCCGCCAATTCCCAATTGCCATTGAAAATTCAACAGACTCTGTAACCCCAAACTTCCTTGTTTTTTCTTGGGAGTTTCAGCAGTAATTTTCAATCCCAAACGGTTCGCCCATCCTTCGCGGTTTGCCAAACTTGGAGGTAAAATCACGCCCAAACCACTATCTTCCAGCCTCCAAGCCACAGACTTAATAAACTCATACGCCTGTATGGGACTGAGACGACAAGATTGGGGATATTCAGTTTCTAAGCTGGATGCGAGCGCGGGATACAATCTTGAAGCTAATCCCAAACCACCCAAAAATGTTTCTTGAGGTTCGTCAATTGTCCGATTTTCATAAACCAATCGCTCAACGGGATTGTTCCAAATAGTTGCTGCATCCACCAATAACTCTGGATTATCAGCCGCCTGAAGGAAATACGCCAATATCCAATCTGTTTCCCCAGGCTCCGGGGAACGCAGTTGAAAACAGGTGCGAAACAGAGTTTTTAGAGCTAATTGGTATTGTAGCGGCATAGTCCAAGCTTTGAGCGCCGCTTCCAGTCGTTCAACTCCAATTGCATCTGTGTTCACTATATGAGATGCACTAGTTAAAGATTGCAACCACTGTCGCACCGCAGACGGTAGAGATGCCATCACCTTGGCTTCCATTGGAGGTTGAGAACTCACCATTTCTCGCACTTGGGCATCTATCGTACTATTGAGAAATCCCAACAACAATTCTTGAGGTTTGATGAGGAAGTCCACTACTAGGTGAGAAGATAAGAAAGATATTGCTCCCCCCTGTTCCCCTCTTTCCCTCTCCCCTTTCTCTTCTCCTTGATAAGTGCGGCAAGCTAATGGCATCTTCGCCGAAAATTTTTCTAGGCGGGTTCCGTCTACAGCACTGTCTAAGAGTACTTGCCACTTCGCAGCGATAGAATCATCAGATTGCTGTTGAATTGTCGGTAAAAATTTACAGCGCGAGATTAAATCTAAACTCCAGCGGGCGGCTTGCGACCAAAAACGTAGATCTCCTCCCCAAAAGGCATCCTCTCCATTAACAGCATTTAAGGGAATAGAAGTGAGAAATTTTATCGCTGCGGTGGGATTAAGACAAAAACCCTCAACTCGCCACGGTTGTAAATATTGTGGGGATTCTGTTTCCAAGTCTACTGTGGTAGAGGCAGAATGTACTGGGGAAATTAATACCGTTCCCCCGTTACTTTCTGAAATATAAGTTGGTAGAGAAATTATTTGGGAGTGCGTTGGTAAATTTAATTCAGTAGTATTTGCGCCTTTGCGAGTTCGCCCTGTATTCGCGAAGGTAGCTTGCGGTTGCTGCGTTAAGTCGGCAATTGTCATGTTCTGCGATCGCAACCACTCGCTTAACTCAACTAATGTCATTGCCAATGGATGTGGTGGCACATCTGGCGATGCACTCAAATCGAAATTTACCCGCGACGATCGCCAAATTTCGCCCCAAACAAATAAACAACCATTTTGATTTTTTAATAACCAATTACCGTGTAAGATCGCCATTTGCTAATTAATTGTATTTTCACCAACTTCAAGCAGGAAATATTTGTTTTTTCTACTTAATTGCTGTGTTGTAAATCATTCATTTAATCATACAATTAAATATAATAAGAACATCAAATTAGTCAGGCATCATAAATATTATTAATCATGATATTTTCCATTACACTTTGGCAATCGTTAGAATTTCAGACTATTGGGCGTATTCCCGGTGCAGTAAAGCTAAAAGATAAACAAGTGGTAGACCCATTGTCGATGTATCGTCCTTGGCATTGAACGACTTGTGCATCTTTGTATGTAACAAAGGTCAGCCATAGGGCATAAATGTTAGGATTGCCACAGAGAGAGAATAGCGAAAGAGAAGGAAAAAAAACTGAATGGCAGAAGTTGATAAGTCAATATCCTTCGATGGACGGGATATTCGGCTGAAGGTCGGCCTATTAGCTCCCCAGGCTGGTGGGTCAGTTTTGATACAATCGGGGGACACTGCGGTTTTGGTGACGGCTACGCGATCGCAAGCCAGAGAAGGCATTGATTTTCTTCCGCTCACAGTAGACTACGAAGAAAGGCTATATGCCGCTGGTAGAATTCCCGGAGGAATTATGCGCCGGGAAGGTCGTCCACCAGAAAAAACAATTCTCACCAGCCGTCTTATAGATCGTCCCTTGCGTCCTCTGTTCCCTTCATGGTTACGGGATGACCTGCAAGTTATTGCCCTAACGCTATCGATGGATGAGCTAGTACCACCCGATGTACTGGCGGTTACTGGGGCTTCAATTGCTACCCTAATTGCCCAAATTCCCTTTAATGGGCCAATGGCGGCAGTGCGGGTTGGTTTAGTGGGAGATGATTTCATTATTAACCCCACTTATGCAGAAATTGAAGCTGGAGACTTAGATCTGATCGTAGCAGGTTCACCACATGGCGTGATCATGGTGGAGGCAGGAGCAAATCAGTTACCAGAGCGAGATATTATCGAGGCGATTGATTTTGGCTACGAAGCGGTACGGGACTTAATTAAAGCGCAGCAAGATTTATTGGCAGAATTGGGTCTACAAGTAGTGCAAGAAGCACCACCAGAGGTAGACCAGACGCTGGAAAACTATATCAGCGATCGCGCCAGCAGCGAAATTAAAAAAATCTTGTCGCAATTTGAATTCACCAAACCGGAACGCGATGCAGCTTTGGATATTGTCAAAGACACAATTGCAACTGCGATCGTTGAACTACCAGAACAAGACCCAGTTAAAATTGCCGCAACTATAAACAGCAAGGCACTTGGTAACACTTTTAAAGACATTACCAAGAAGTTCATGCGCCGACAAATCATCGAAGATAACGTCCGCGTTGATGGTCGCAAACTCGATGAAGTACGTCCCGTTTCTTGTTTAGTTGGTGTTTTACCAAAGCGAGTCCACGGCAGTGGGTTATTTAACCGGGGACTAACTCAGGTATTATCCACTTGTACTTTGGGTACACCAGGGGATGCCCAAAACCTCAACGATGACATGCAGCTAGATCAACAAAAACGTTATCTGCATCATTACAACTTCCCGCCTTTCTCAGTCGGGGAAACCAAGCCAATGCGTGCGCCAGGAAGGCGTGAAATCGGTCACGGGGCATTAGCAGAGCGATCGCTCTTACCTGTACTACCATCGAAAGAACAATTTCCCTACGTGATTCGCATCGTATCGGAAGTACTTTCCTCCAACGGTTCCACCTCCATGGGTTCGGTGTGCGGTTCCACCCTAGCCTTAATGGATGCTGGTGTACCAATTCTCAAACCCGTCAGTGGCGCAGCAATGGGTCTGATTAAGGAAGGCGACGAAGTACGAGTCCTAACCGACATTCAGGGCATTGAAGACTTTTTAGGCGACATGGACTTCAAAGTTGCCGGGACAGATGCTGGGATTACTGCCCTGCAAATGGATATGAAAATCTCCGGACTGTCTTTGGAGGTTATCGCCCAAGCCGTCCATCAAGCCAAATCAGCCAGGCTGCACATTCTGGAAAAAATGCTCGCCTGCATTGAGCAACCACGCATTGAAACCTCACCCTATGCCCCACGTCTGTTAACAATCAAGATTGATTCAGACATGATTGGTCTGGTTATCGGCCCCGGAGGCAAGACTATCAAGGGCATTACCGAGGAAACCGGTGCAAAAATTGACATCGAAGATGACGGCACCGTGACGATTTCCGCTGTGGATGAGAGCAAGGCAAAAAGAGCACGTAACATCATCCAAGGTATGACCCGCAAGCTGCATGAAGGGGATGTCTACGTAGGACGCATTACTCGGATTATACCAATAGGTGCATTTGTGGAATTTTTGCCTGGAAAAGAAGGCATGATCCATATTTCTCAACTAGCTGACTACCGTGTTGGTAAAGTTGAGGATGAAGTAGCAGTCGGAGACGAAGTAATTGTCAAAGTGCGCGAAATTGACAATAAAGGTCGGATTAATCTCACACGTTTGGGTATCCACCCAGATCAAGCAGCTGCGGCGCGAGAAGCTGCGGCAGTGAATCGTTAAATCGATTTAGGATTTTAGATTGCATCTAAAATCCGCGATGCCAACGCATTTGGCATCGCCGTATGCTTCTCTGAATCAATTGTCAAGAAGATTATGGAGCCGAACGACTGAAGTCGCGGCTATAAAAACAAAGCCTGCTTTCGCAGGCTCGACGAAATTATCCCAATTGAAAAAAATGTGACAGATAAACCATTGTAGAGACGTTGCAATGCAACGTCTCTACCAAAGGATTTTTTGCAATCATTTAATTCTTTTATTAGAAATATTAGGAATATAGTTTCGCCTCCAACTCTTTTAGTTGGCGTTTAGGATCATTTTTATTTCCCCCAAGAAATTTCCAAGCTGCATAACCTGCGCCAAATGCAACAACGGCAGCCCCTCCAGTCATAACACCAACCCCGCCAAGAGCTGCCATAGCAGCACTATAAGCTGCCGCTCCTGATAAAGCACTAATCGCTGTACCTGTACCAGCCACACCAAAGGCGCTCATAGCGGCCCAAGCTGTTCCAACAGCCGCTGCACTACTTGCAACTCCTACTCCTGCTGCGATTCCTAAATTCTTTTTCTCTTCAGAACCCATTTGAGCAATAGAAGCAACAGACACTAGAGCTGCTGCACCAATCAAAGCAGCTCCACCGGTGGCTACGGTTAATCCGCCTAACATTCCTAAGCCACCCGTAGCAACAGAACCACCCCCTAATAAAGCTAAGGTTGCATTAGTTGCTGCACCTCCAAAAAAAGTACCAAATGCTGCTCCTGTTCCTGCTTTTGCGCCTATAGTTGTACCGATTGTTGTAACAGCAGGAACAACCCCAGATGCTTTTTTAACTGAGTCATAAACTTTTTTTACTTTGGCAAAGATATCATCATCTTTTTGATTCTTTCCTTGACGGTTGGTTACTGGCTCACGCATCAACTTGTAAATTACTTTACAATCATCTGGGATATCAGAATTTAATATGAGTGAATCTAATGAAATCAAGACCTCTTGTTCAGAAACTTCTTTAGCATCTCTAAGTTGAGAGTAGGCATCAAGTAGCTTGGATTTGTCTATACTGCTGGTGGAAGTACTAGAGGAACTATTAATTAAATCAACAATAAATAAATCAGTAGTAATTGCCCTAGATGTAACACTGTACTGAAAGTAAAATTCTTTGAGTTCGTTCGCAAGTGAAGAACTCTGAATAATAGAATCAAGATTATTAAGAACGTCAAAATCAGCTATACCTTCTCCTGCTCTGATACATTGGTATATTCCTTGCACTGACTGCTTCTCAGCTTCACTTAATTGAGATTTAGTCAAGGCATCTTCCAGACATTGTTCAATTTTTATCAATTTACAACTTTGACTAGAAATATTGTAGCGCTCACCAACTGATGACTCAGCCTTCGAGGAAGAAACTATAAAATCTAATAAGTGCAGAGCAGCTAAATCCTCAATGTAATTGGCATCTTTGATTAACTGATAGATTCTTCTACATCTGATTTGGCTTTCTAGCTTAATATCTGCATTGGTTATCAATGAATTTACTGATTCTTCTATATTCAGATTTTGATCAAATAAAGTGTGTAGAATCAGGACAACATTATTTCCCTGCAAACCACACTTTTTCATGCGTAATTTACCGCCTTCGGCAGTATTGGCTGGAATCTTGACTTCATAGCTTTTTCCTGACCTTAATATAACTCTTTGAGTTCCACCCTCGCTGGCTGTCTGATAAGGTACAAAGACGTGATAGAACTCATCTTGTGAAAATTCTCTATTTGCCTGTGTCATGGTTTATTAATAAATGAAAATAATTCGCTAACAAAAATACTACCCAACTATCACCATGCTTGAAGTGATGAACATCCGAACAAACACTGATAAAAATGCTTATTCATTTACAATTATTACCCAAAAACACGTTTTTTTCTAGCATTGGTTTTTCCTAGCCTGGGTAGGCTAGCTTTGTTCATGTAACCGCGATTTCAGCCGTATGGCTCATCTAGTCAACTACAAATACTCATTTTGTCAGTTTGTCTATTTAAGCTATGTCTGGTAAATAAAATAAATAGTCTACATGATCGGCTGTTATTCTTACACTTGACACAAAGCATTGTGAGTGCTAAACGTCTGCCAGAAACCATTGCCCATGTCAAAATTACCCGCCAATCTTGGCAACACGGCTTCCTTGAGGGCGAAGTAAGTGCAGGTGACTTTGAATGGCATTTCCAGTGGCATTTCCGCCGGGGAGAACTTTCCGTTAAGCCTTCCCAAGGTCGTGCCTTAATTAAAGAACCTCTTGGTCGCTTCTTGGAGCAACAAGATTACCAGCTAGAGCCTGGAGGAGACTATGCTTTTACTATTCGGGCAGAACTGTAGTCAATCAGTTAACTCTTAACTGATTCAGTTAGCCGATTTAAATATCTTTCGATCAAGAGAATGGCAACAATGTCATCTATTGGCCGTGGTGGCTGTCGCATACTCTGTGGCAATAGCTTTGTTAGCCCTTTAGGCGGGTACATCTGCCAATAGCGATCGCGTGCTTCTAAAGTTGTATAGCGCTCATCTACTAAAATAATATTCAGCGGTTCGGCTAATTCCTGAGACATTCGCTGTTTCCACTGTTTAGCTGTGGTTTGGTCGCCCATGACCATCAAAGAGATGGGAAACTTTTGACGCAGTGTATCAATAGTAGCGATCGCTTCTTTTGCAGGCACAACCTGGTGATAGTAGAGTTGCCGATCCAGTCCCATCACTGCTAAACCACACTTATCTCGACCTGGATCAAAGCCCAAGATGACTGGTTGTGTTGGCGAAAATTCACGGAAAGTCATATAAAATTAGCTAAGATCCTAACTAATAATAGTGTTTGACATACTCCCCACCATTGAATGGTGGGGATTCTAGGCTCAAACAGCAATTGCAGGCAAAGCCCGACTTACATCGCCTAACCCAATGGTTGATGCCCCAACCATTTGAATATTGAGTGCGGCGTT
>NZ_JADEXR010000184.1 GCF_015206995.1 aff. Roholtiella sp. LEGE 12411
CCCATGCCCCATACCCCATGCCCCATGCCCAATGACCAATGACCAATGACTTACAAATCCAATTAAGTTGGGAAGATCCAGCAACGGGAGAACGGCGAGAACCAAAGTTAAATCTACCTATCGCTTTTGGTCGAGAATTCGCCCGCTTACCTGCCGAAATCGGAGGACAACGTGTCTCCAGGATGCTGCTTAACAGTAACGAAGTTTCTCGCTACCATGCCCTAATTGACTGGGAACAAAACCAACTGGTGGCGATTGACCAAGGTAGTGTTAACGGTATATTTGTCAACGGTCAACAACAAACGCGCAGTGTTTTGACTAATGGGGATATGCTACAAATTGGCCCCTACATGATGACGGTGACATTTGCCACCAATGTATCCGCACAAATCACCAGCCCTCCTTCAACAATTCAGTTCAACCCAAATACTAATCTCCCAGACCCCAGCTTATCCCCAGCGCAGTCTACACCCTCAAGAAGCAATTTTCCGCCATCAGCGTTTCAAGCGGAAAACGTCGCTGTGCAAGCACTCCATGCTACAGGCTTGCCAGTAGATGAATCTGATTATTTGGCGATTGGGGCGGGGTTGGGTAGCTTTGTCTGGGTTGATTTACTGCGAATTAGTGGTGTCCATGCCGACAAGATTGTGGCTTTGGGATTAGAGGGAGAGCCGTATGCTCGTTACAAACGCCTCTGCATGAATTCGCAAATTCCCTTACATGAAAGACTACGATCTAATTCTGACTCTTGTCCCGATAATATTTGGGGCTGGCCTAGCTATGCTCTGCGGGAATCTTGGTATGATTTCACCCAAGGCAAGATTAATTCAGCATTCAGATATCTGTGGCAGGTATTTGCTGAACCAACATTTGCAGAAACTTATACACCTCGTGCGGGTAATGTCTTTGATTCTATCGATCGGGAAGCCAAGCGCATTGGCTGGAATCAAATTTATCGTTATGGGCGAATTAGGGGAATTCGCAAAACAGATGATGGCAGGTATTGCGTAGCTTATTCTCGTGGCCCAGGAAATTATGCTTTTCTAGTTAGTCGTTATTTACATTTAGCTACTGGCTACCCAGCCATTCAGTTTCTCCCAGATTTACAAGCTTATAGGGAAAAATATCAAGATTTTAAGTCGGTCGTGAATGCTTATGAGGCACACGATCATGTTTACCAACAACTAGAGCAACAGGGTGGTACAGTGTTGATTCGGGGGCGAGGGATTGTCGCTTCGCGGGTTTTTCAGCGTATTTATGAGGCAAGAAAGCAAAATCAGAATATTACAGTTTTGCATTTGATGCGATCGCCTAAACCCCAAGGTAATAAATTTCAAACTGCTCAGCGTCTAGTTAAAAATCATTACGAATTTCAACCATTTAACTGGCCCAAAGCCTGTTGGGGCGGTGAACTCCGCGTTATGTTAGAAAAAGCTAGTCCTGATGAACGTAAGCGCCTAATAACGGACTGGGGCGGTACAACCACCGCTGACCGCCACGATTGGCAACGCATCACAGAACAAGGGCTAAGCGAAGGCTGGTATCAAATTACCTTTGGTGAAGTGCTGGGTGTAGAACGAGATGCCCAAAACCGCACTATTACCCGTATCCGGGAAAAAGGTTTTGGGGAAATGAATCTCGCTGCTGACTTTATTGTTGATGCTACTGGACTAGATGCCAAGGTAGAAACAAATCCTTTGTTAGACGATTTGGTGAAACATTACAATCTGCCGCTGAATCACTTGGGGCGGTTGGTTGTAGCGAACAATTTTGAGTTGATAGAAATGCGTAGTGGCAGAGGTCAGATGTATGCGGCTGGAGCCATTACCCTCGGCGGGCCCTATGCAGCAGTTGATAGTTTTCTGGGCTTGCAGTACGCCGCCTTAGTTGCCGTTGATGGACTCGTCACCGCCCGTGCGCCTGGAGTTCAATATTTGAATACTCTAAGTTCCTATGGGCAGTGGTTGAAGTGGGTATTGAATCAGTCGCCTTAATTAGGTGAAAGTAAAGGAATTATAAGCGATCGCCCATCATTAATTTATGACAGATCAAACTCTCGATAATCCATTCCGTAAGCTCAAGGTTCGCAATTTGCTGTTGCGAGGTTTGTTGATATCGTTGAGTCTTGGCTTTGCACTAGGCTTTGTACAAGGAATCACTGGTCTGGAATTCAACAATCAAGTTGTACCATTGATCCTCTACATCTTAATATTTGGGTTACTTTGTCTCTGGGAACTGGCAGATTTCAAACGCTTTGGAATTAATCTCAAGTACGTAGTAGGTAGAGTACCAAAAAATCACAGATGGTTACAGACAGTAGGCTTGGTGATTCTCACAATCCTGTTTTCCCTCAGTGCCTTCCTTGTGTCATTTTACCTATTGTTATTAGTCGCGCCTTCTTTTGTGGAGGGAGTCATCCGCCAGGTTACTACCAATCCATCTCCTCGAAGTTCTGCACCTTTGTTTGACAACTTGCTAGCAGCGATGGTTTATGTGGTGATTGGCCCAATCGCAGAGGAATTTCTCTTCCGAGGTATTATTTTACAGCGCTGGGCGGCTAAGTGGGGCATTCGATCTGCTTTGGTTATTTCGTCACTTTTATTTGGAATCTTACATGCAAACGTTTTGGGATTGTCCATATTTGGTATAATCATGGGGGTGTTATACATCAAAACCCGCACGCTGATTGTACCGATGGCAAGCCATGCATTGAATAACTTCCTAGCGGTGACAATGGGACTTTTCTCTAGTGGGTCGAATCCTACCTCATCGGTGAATAGTCTAGAACAATTACGTTCTAACTGGTGGCTAGGTGTCCTACTGATGCTAGTAACATTGCCTTTGCTGGTTCGCTTCCTTTCCCAGAATTGGCCACGCCGAGATGCAGCAGCCCCCTACTTAATCAACGCCTTTCAAGATGAAGCGTAAAAATACTCATTAATGGTGTAGAAATGTATAGAATCTTGTAAAGATGTAAAACATATTCTTTTTAAGATGCAAACATTTCAAGCTACTTCTTCAATGCAGCTGTCTGTACCATCAAATAAATGTCAGTCTTTGAAGATTGTCGCACTGGGAGATAGCTTAGTGTATGGATTTGGCGACCCGGAAAAAGGAGGCTGGGTTGAGCAGTTGCGGCGGTGGTGGATGTTGCCAAATAGTGCGGGTCATGTTTTATATAACTTAGGAGTGCGAGGCGATCGCACCCAGCAAGTAGCACAAAGGCTAGAAGTGGAATTTCGCCATCGAGGTGAATTGCGAAATCGTGTTCCCGACTTAATTATTTTATCAGTAGGCGTGAATGACTCAGCGCGGTTAACTCGTCCTGATGGACGCAATTATACAGATTTTGCCGTATTTGAATCGGAAATCGCTTCTTTACTAGATTTGGCACAGCAACTCTGTCCGGTATTATTTGTAGGCATGGTACCAGTGAATGAGGTCAAAATGCCATTTCTAGATTGCTTTTACTACAATCATGCCGAACAATCCCGCTACAAAACAGCTACTCAAGTTGCTTGCTCCAAACGGCAAATTCCCTATCTGGATATTTTCGAGCAATGGATGGAACGCGGTGAAACTTGGCGACTCAAACGCTTGAGTGAAGATGGCCTTCATCCTAATACACTAGGATATCAAGCTTTGTTAGAGGATGTGATCCATTGGAACGCACTTGCAGCTTACCATTCCCATCGTCACCTGACCCAATTATTTTGATGAGAAACCCATAGCTTCTTTCAATAATTTTGCACTTTCATCTCAATAGTGTGCTGATCACAGGTGTCTATCTATATTTATTGGATTTCTCGTCTCTGTAGACAGGCCGACAAGAACACACTTAACCTTAACAGCTAAATTCTGCTCTCTTCAGCTTTCCAGTTAAAAACCCCTCTAGGGAAATATCTGGAGGGGCAAAAGGGATAATAGACCTCTTGCAAAAGTCTAAAAATCATAAATGTCATTCTGAGCGGAACGCAGTGGAGAGAAGAATCTCACTAGATATTTCACTCCGCTCAACATGAGAAGTTAAGCATTTATGCAAGAGGGATAATATCTATGACTATGCAGATTGGGAAGTTTTTTGCTTACGCTTCATTGGCCACGCCATAAAACTAACAGCCACTAAACCAGCAAGGGTCATTGGTTCAGGAACAGGTTGTGCTTCACTGATAGAACTTGCAGCTCCAAAGATTTGAGAACCAGAAAGTCCTGTAACATTCTTATCAAAAACTCCTACTCCTGTCGTTGAATTAATAATCAGTTGTTTTCCATCAATTGTGTAACCATACAAAGTTCCACGATCAAAACCCAGTCCAAACACGCTGCTGAAACCAACACTGCCAATTTGCGTAGCTATACCGTTTAAAGCGATAGAAAATAAAGTGCTATCGGTTGGAGTTGTGAATGTAGCCAGGAATTGATTAATTGTAGGATCAAATACAATATCACCAGCACTTTGGTTACCAGAGATATCAGATATCAAAGTTGCAGCACTTGTGGACGCATTAATAGAATAAAAACCACTATTAAAGCCTGTGGCATAAAGTACGTTATTGTTGGCAAATCCCAATGCATTTATGTCATTAACGTTCTCATCGCCAATCAATGTAAATGAACTTGGGCTTTGATTAATACTGTATAGCTGACTAAAGGTAGTACCAAAAAGTTGCCCACTATCGTTGACAGCTATATCAGTAAAAACTGGTGCATTGTTAATAAAAGAAGTAAACACACCTGTCGCAACATCAACGCTTCCAACTTGTCCACTGCTAGTAGAAAGTGTTAAAGCTTGGACTGGAAATATAGATCCCAATGTTCCGAAAGCTGTAACCACCATTCCAATAGTAACTACAGTCAAATTTTTGAAAGTCTTCATACATCAAATTCCTTATTTAGAGAAAAGCAGTAGCAAGAGTAATGTCCCAAAAGTCGCGAGCATGACATCAAAATCATTAGAGATATCCCTAAATCACCCTTCAGAAAGGGAATATAACATAAAATTTTCCTATTTTTTTAAAGTAGCCAGAGAAAATTTGATGATTTTTATACATTTTCTAAGATTTATCTAGGAAAACACAGAAATTTTTGTTGAAAAACAGTATCATTACTTAAGCAGATTGATTGAGATTTGTCCAATTTTTTTACTTAATGTACTAGATATATTATGCTTATCAGTGAGCAACAGGGCTGCTCTGTATGGAGCATTGCAGTAAACACCACATATTAGTGAAATTTTCAATATCAATGAAAGTCAAATCCTGTTTATAACTATCTATAAAAATCCCTAGTTATCCTATATTTTTTATTCACTACTCGACTCTGTTATGACTCCAACTTTATTAGGTCGTTGGCAAACTCGATTATTACTACTTGCTACCGTTGGTGTGTTGGTATCCTTGCCCTTTGCAATAGGCTTAGTTGGGCCTGGTACTAACTCAGTTTATTTTTGGATACTCAGTTATATTGCTATTTTTGGCTTGGGTTGGGATGTAGTTTATAACTATCTTCAAAAATCTCGCTGGGATAGGGACTGGCCCGCAGCTTATCAACTCTTAGCTGGTATCTGGGAATTACTCTTTGTCTTCTGTGGGATAAAAATTTTTGGCTTTTTACCAATACCTCTGGCAAAAGAAGAGCTATCGCTAGGAGCTTTTTTACTACACTACAGCGTCGTTTGGTTAGCAGTTTTTATTGCCTCGCAAAGCCTCATGCGAATTATATTTCCTCGTTGGCGTTTCCGAGGTGGTCAGTGGTTATAAAGCCTCATGTACTCTCTTTGAACAACAATATTCGCAACTTATTTAAGAAGCCAATAATTTGAGTAATGTCAATAGTCATTATATAATCGCAGACGTGATTTTTCACATCTATGTACTTTTACTGTTGTGTTCTGTTGACTTAAAATTGCTATATTTAACTCCCTCAATATATTCTTAATTTGTGCTCAAGGAAATATAATGTCGAATTTTGACCTAGTTACTAACCTTTTTTTACAACTCACTATAATTTTAATCACTTGTCGCATCGTCACGATTTTAGGACGACGTTATCTGGGTCAAACCGATGTTGTTTGTGAAATGATTGCAGGTGTGATGCTGGGCCCATCACTTTTGGGCTTAATAGCACCAGATTTGCAGCAATGGCTGTTTCCCAAACTTCCCATTTTGACTGCACTAGGAAGCAAGATACCTAATCCATCGATGTCGATTTTATATGCTATCAGCCAAATTGGGTTAGCAATTTATATGTTTTTGATTGGGTTGGAGTTTAATACCAAACTATTAAAACATCATATTAAAAGTGCAGGATTACTATCTGCTGCCGGAATTATTACTCCATTTATTTTAGGAGCGATCGCCTCTTTTTTGCTGTACAAGAAGGGCAATTTTTTCCAACAAAATGTAACGCCTTGGGCTGCTGCTTTGTACCTTGGTGCGTCGATGACAATTACGGCGTTTCCCATGTTAGCTCGGATCATTTACGAACGCGGTCTAGCAAAAACCCGCTTTGGTACTTTAGCTTTAGGAGCAGCATCGGTTGATGATGGAGTTGCTTGGTGTTTACTAGCGATTGTGCTTGCAAGCGTGAAAAATTCCATGAGCATTGCTGTCTTAGCAATTGGTGGTGGCATTATTTATGTACTATTTGCAGTTTTCGTAGGGCAACATGTACTTAGCATCTTCACGCGTATGACAAAACGTGATGCAGTTGTAAGTAGGCAAACCCTGACATTATTGTTAATAGTTTTGACATTCTGCGCTTGGTTTACTGATGCCACCGGTATCTATGCAATATTCGGTGCATTTATCCTTGGAGCAGTGATGCCACGTGGAGAATTTGCTGAGCAAATTCGTCAATATACCGAGTTTTTCACTACTTCATTTCTGCTACCGATTTTCTTTGTTTTCTCTGGACTTAATACTCAAATTGGACTGGTAAACACACCTAATTTGTGGGGAATAACCATATTAATTATTGCGATCGCCATTTTTGGTAAAGGAGTTTCTTGTACACTGGCAGCAAGGCTTGGGGGCGAAAATTGGCGTAATTCAGCAATAATTGGCTCATTGATGAATGCTCGCGGTTTAATGGAGTTGATCATTCTCAATGTTGGTCTTGAGCAAGGTATAATCACTCCAACTTTATTCACTATTATGGTTATTATGGCGATTATCACTACACTCATGGCATCGCCATTAATTGCCTTTTTGTTACAAGGTACAAGCTATAGTAATCGATTTGATTCGTGAACTGACTCGTAAAGACAGGGAATGGAGAATAGGGAATAGGGAACATGAAAAAAGGGAATTAGAGGTTTACGCAGTTTTTTCAAAAATCAAATAGGAATCCTATATGAAAAATCTTTTGTTTAAGAACGGCACAGCCAAAAGTTGAGGTAATAATTACTAGTACTAATACAAACCTTATTCTCAAGAATAATTACCGATTTATGTTTATATAGTTAATTCGTAAATACTGTTAGGGTTAGCTATTCAATGCATTTTCTACTGCTGCAACTGTGTTGTAACAATTAACATCACAACTAAGCGCGAATTAACTTTAAGTGTGTCTGACAAGGTTGACATTTTCCATGAATTTAAAGAATCATCTTAAGGAAACCGGATAGTCGCTTTTAAGGAAACCATGCACACAATTATTCTCGTTCTGGTTGAGGTGCTGATTGTTATCGGACTGTCACGGCTAGTAGGGCTGGCATTCCGATCAATTAATCAACCACTAGTAATTGGTGAAATTGTCGCGGGGATTATGCTCGGCCCATCTTTATTTGGTTGGATTGCTCCCCATGCAGCAGTTACCTTATTCCCACCAGAAACTATTCCTTTTCTAAATGTTTTGTCTCAGGTGGGGCTAATATTTTTCATGTTTCTCATTGGACTAGAGCTAAATCCAAAATACTTGAGTGGGCAATTAGAAGTAGCAATTCTAACTTCTCATGTAAGCATTTTAGCGCCGTTCTCTTTAGGAACATTGTTATCGGTGCTGCTTTATCCCCTGGTTTCCAATGCAAATGTATCTTTTACCACCTTTGCTCTGTTTTTAGGGGCAGCAATGTCAATTACTGCCTTTCCCGTGCTAGCACGAATTATTACTGAAAACAATTTGCAAGGGACACGCCTGGGAACGTTGGCATTAACTTGTGCCGCAGTGGATGATGCGACGGCTTGGTGCTTATTGGCAGTAGCGATCGCCGTAGCTCGTACAGGCAACTTCGCTGGTGCATTACCTACAATTATTGCCAGCTTAGTCTACATTGCTTTGATGCTGACGGTGGGACGTTGGTTCTTACAACGTCTTGCTACTCATTATCGCCGCGCTGGACGCCTTAGCCAATTGGTTCTAGCTTTGATTTATATGGCAGTGGTTGCGTCTGCACTGATCACTGAACTAATCGGCATTCACTTAATTTTTGGAGCATTTCTACTGGGCGCAGCAATGCCCAAGAATGCAGATTTAGTAAGGGAATTGGCGGTAAAAACTGAAGATTTCGTGCTGATATTTTTACTGCCAATATTTTTTGCCTACAGTGGTTTGCGGACGCAAATTGGCTTGCTTAACCGTCCCGAATTGTGGTTTTTGTGTGCATTGGTCTTAGGAGTAGCGATCGCAGGCAAGTATATAGGCACTTATGTAGCAGCTCGTGTCAGTGGCATTAATAAACGGGAAGCAGCAGCACTCGGTTGGTTGATGAATACTCGTGGTTTGACCGAACTGATAGTGCTAAACATTGGTTTGGAGTTAGGAGTAATTTCCCCTTTAATATTTACCATGTTGGTCATAATGGCGTTAGTAACCACATTCATGACCTCTCCACTCCTAGAATGGACATATCCGAAAAAGCTGATCAGATTAGATGTAGTGGAACCAGAATTGGAAGCAGAAGCAGGCATAGATGCTGCTAGCAAAGCTTACACTCGTCCCTACCGGATTTTAGTACCGATTGCGAATCCCAGTACACAAAAAGGTTTGGTGCAATTAGCTGTAGCGATCGCGTTGCCTACCGCAAACATCGCTCTTAACTACCAACAACCCGCCATTGTTAATCCCTTAAGCTTGATTGAATTTGAAGAAGACTATGCCTTTGAAAGTACCCCAGTTGAGGCAGACCGATTAATCGCACAGCGTCGCCAGCAGCTAGCAGAATTGATTAATACTCTCGAACCACCAGAAACACAATCTCATGTGCATTCTATCGTTCGCATCTCTAGCAATGTCGCGCGGGAAACATCACAGATTGCCGTATTAGAACAAGCTGATTTAATTTTAGTGGGATGGCATCGTCCAGCTTTTAGTAGCAATCGCTTAGGTGGACGAGTCGGGCAAATTCTTACCAATGCGCCAGTTGATGTGGCAGTTTTTGTAGACAAGGGAGGCGAGCGATTAGAAAGCTTGTTGGTTCCTTATTCGGCAAATATTCATGATGATCTGGCATTGATACTTGCACTGAGATTACTAATCAATCATGAAAATTGCATGTTGCATATATTACAAGTAGTAACGAATCATGTCAAGGAAGAATTGAGTTACGAACTGCATAGGATGATGGAACAATTGCCGACTAGTGTACGCGATCGCATAGACATCAAAATTATCGAAGCTCCAGAGCCAATCCAAGCTGTAGTTACAGCCTCAGAAGGTGTCGATCTGACAATTGCTGGTACTAGCCGTACTTGGGGGATTGAGCGTCAAACTTTGGGACGATATACAGATCAACTAGCTATTCAATGCCGCTCCTCCCTACTAATTACCCGTCGCTACAGTCAACTCACCTCTCACCTGGCCTCCGTGCTTCCTGATGTTGGTAGTCAAGAATCAAAAGTTGAGATGTAAAACTATGAATCATTTCAACTTCAAATCTTTAGCTTTTTATGGAGTAGCAATAAGTTCAGTACTACTGTTGTTTAAAGTCGTAACCGCTTACGGGGAAAACAATCTTCAGGCTCCTCCCGCAATTAATGGTCTTTATCGACTGACACTAGCTAAAAATTGGCCGCTGTGTGAAAAATCAGGTGCTTTGATATTAAATCTTCAGCAATCAGGTATTTACTTGAATGCCTCTTTATTACCAGCCAACACTAACGCAGATACTGACGTCAAGCACTCGCTTACAGGTATGATGCTGAGAAATCAGCAGTTGAGTTTATCTGGAACAGTTGACCAATCCATCCTTTGTAATATTTCTCCACTGCAAAATAATCCGAGGAACTCAGTCACAATTCAAATGCAACTTGTAGATGGAGGCCAAATGACAGGTCAACTAACCATAAGTGATATCTCGCAAAATCTAGGATTTACTGCTATACCACAAAAAGCTCAAGAAAAATCCCAGAAGTTAAACAGCCATTAAAAAATCGGCAACTATTAAGAATGTCGAGAAACCATACTTATCGCTCAACTTAACAAGGGATCAAAAGAATGGACAAGGGACTAAAGACTAGGAAATTTTTCCAATGGTACAAGCAGCTGTTTGGCGTAAGCTTATTTAGCCTGTACGTAGCAATTGCCCTTGAAACTGTTAGCAGTGCTGCCACACCAGTAGCAAAATTAGATGATTGGCGCTTTTATCCAGAGAAAGTACAACTAGAAATTACCCTCTCAGCAGGTACAACCCCTCGCTATTTCTACCTTTCCCAACCCCCTCGTATTGTTGTAGATCTGCCGGATACCAAGTTGGGTTATGTTACTACTCAACAAAATTATTCTGGAGCAATCCAAAGAATTCGCGTTTCCCAATTAAACGCAACTAGCACCCGCATTGTCCTAGATTTAGCACCAAATACCTCTTTAGATCCCAAACAGCTGCAATTGCAACCTATTTCCCAAAACAACCCCACTCGCTGGGTTTTACGTCCTGTGACTCCTGGTTATAGTACTTCTGTACAACCGCGATATTCTTCGCCTTCACCTACCAACCTACCCCAAACACCTTACAACTATTCACAACCTTCCAGTAACCTACCCCAAGTACCCTATAACTACTCACAGCCGCCTGGTAATCTACCACTAACAACTACTAACACACAACCGCCCTTGTTCACACTTCCGCCCTCATCCGACCTACCACAAACAACTAATCCAAAACAGCCTTTTGTAACTGTACCTCCCCTGACTCCTAACCAACCCTCTCAACTACCTAATTCTATTCTTCCGCCTGCTACTTTCCCAAATCAATCTGGTAACTTAAATAGCACTCCTCCCTTCAATCAGTCTGAGTTTCCAGTACCAAAAATCCCGAATAATAAACCTAATGATCCTAATATCGAGGTAATTGAGTTTGGTCAACCTTTACCCAAAACTAGATACTAAAAATTCAAAGTAATTGGAAATTGGGCATAGAATATCAACATTAATTCTGCCTATGCCCCATGCCCCATGCCCCATGCC
>NZ_JADEXR010000185.1 GCF_015206995.1 aff. Roholtiella sp. LEGE 12411
CACTTGCCAAGAATAAATCAGCCCAGCCGTCGCTTTCGCCTTGAGGGCGAAAGCGCCTAAATCTCTCGGTTTTGCCAAAAATATTATTGATACGGCTGGGCTGATTTATTTATTGGATCTCCCTAATACAGTCGGTTCATTTTCTATACCAATTCTTTTTTGTAATGCTAGAGCAAACATTGGATCATGACGTAACTCTTCATGGTCGTTCAAATCTTCGTATCCCATGACTAAGCCATATATCCGTTGTGCAATTAAGTTTTCTATCGAATGGTCAATTCTATTTGACGAACGGTAATCTTGGAAACATCTTGCTAACCGTGATGTTATTTGCAGTTTTCGGTCTAGTTCTGCAATTAAGCTTAAACCAGCATCAGATGTTACCTGTCCCCCGTTGAAATTAACTACGACTGGCGATGACTTTGGCTGTTCAAATTTGAAGTCTTTTGGGAGCGATCGCGTTGCTGGTTGAATCATCCTTTAAAACTACTGAAATGCTTACCATATATACATCTTAGCAGCTTTTATCCCCATTTTTTTACGAGTTGGTGAGAAATCCGGGTAAGGCCAGTGTCAGAGCAACAGCAAGATTAGCTGGGGTTGATGAAAAAGCGATTCGCAGCACACTTGAGGGTGCGGAACTCAAGCCATCGAAGTTAGCTCAAATGCTTATAGAACATGGGTTTGAGTGTGCGGAACTGACCGAATGGCGCATCAACGGTATCCCCGACATAGCGATCGCAATAATTCTGGAATATTACGCTTATGAAGCTGGTAGATACTGTACCAAGCAAGCGAGATTGGTATGCCGTTCGTTCAACACCATCGGCATTCGAGCATGGATACAAGACTCTGTGGGCTGGACTAAACCCACCAGCAATAACGAAACTGCAATGACACAAATACAGTTACTCGCTGCTCTAGCTAAACATTTAGCCGAGCAAGACCCGAATTTCTCACCACAATTATCAAAGCCTTATCAAATCTAGATTCCAGGCTCTCACACTCCAGAAAAAAAAATCACCAATTAAAAATTCCCAGAACATATTTGGGATCAGGATTCTGAGGATTGCGATAGCGCCGACCTGTCGGTTCGCGGCACTTGTGAGAAATGCGGGAATAGACCTCTTGCAAAAGTCCAAAAATCAGAAATGTCATTCTGAGCGGAACGCAGTGGAGAGAAGAATCTCACTAGATGTTTCACTCCGCTCAACATGAGAAGTTAAGCATTTATGCAAGAGGTCTAATCTTGAAAGCCTTATAAAACAGCAGATACACTTTTTAGTTGTCAATACCTTTGCCAAAATAAGAGCCTACAAAAGTTTTGCCAGTTTTGCCAAAATTACCCATGCATAAGCTAAACGCTTATAAAAGAGCTTGGATTCTCAAACTCTTTGTAATGGGGGCAATACGTTCAAAAAATCTTGCGGCAAGCGATCGCGGTTGAATATGGGCAAGAATCCTAGTAGTGCTTTTAAGCAATCAGCGAGATACTTTCATCAGTCTCATCAAACATACCCGCTTCATCCCCCCAGCAATCCCAGCCGTCACGCGATTCCCTTGCGAACATCTCCAATTTGGACATATTGGGGCAAAGTTTCTCTACAAGTTGGTGAAATTCCAAAGGTTTGCGCGAATGCTCCCGCCGTCGTGCGTGTAAGATAGTCGGTTCATTAGTAAGCGATCGCCCAGCAAATGCCAAAACATTCCCACACACAGCTAAAGCACAATGTTCAGTGCAATTGCGGAGCCAGTGGCCAGTGCCAATATGCGGAGTCCCGGCAATGGTAACTTTTTCCCACGTCAAGATGGTTTGGAGCGTGAAACCCCAAGTCTGCAAGCACTGTGCAGCCTCAATCATGTGGTTGTTGGTATACCACAGCCAAAGAACACAGCCAGAAGGGTCGCACAATTCGGGAACGGGCAGCGCTAGAATTTCTATCCCTGCCACTGCCGTAAATCGTCTCGGTAGTCGAAGTCAATTACGGCGCAACGAATAACGCTAAATTTTGCTCCGCTTTTGGTGCGACGGACAGTTCCGTCGAGGTCGAGAAAAAGGATTTTATTCATTTTTTGTAGATGAAGAAAAAATGAGATGTGATGGCAGATAACCGAGGTTGCGACTATGTATTGAAACAATTATCTCTGACTGAGTTGAACAGATGATGCGCTCGTTGCAGTAGTTTTTCAACTCTTTCGCAGAATCGAGAACAAGATGATCGTCTATCGGCTGCTTTAGTGTTTTTTCTACGTAGTCAAGACTAGCATATAGCTCGCCTTGTGGCAGTAATAAAGCACTTTCAATTGAATCTTTTTGAGAATCCCAATTGTTTTTCATCATGATTTACCTTCCTGTTCCAAATCTTCTAAATCTAATTCAATCTCGTAGCCCTGAAATTTTAACCAAGCCAAAACTGTTGCTAATGCCATAGAACTGGAAGTATCACGATCAATAAGTAACTGCCGGATTTTTACCATCATCAAAAGCACAGCTAATATAGTCTCTGTCGCGCACCCAATTGATTACAATGTTGCGGCGATCGCATTCCTTTAACAGTAGCTGTGTGTGTGACCAATCAGTAGAGAAATCAGGCACATATCCATAATTGTCAAACCAACATTCTGCATCAAAATCTTCGTCTGTAGCATTATCATCAGGTGCAAATAATTGAATTTTAACAGCATGGTAATCACCGCCATATTGCCATTGTGCCCCAGGGGTGAATTGGCTACACTCCTGTTCAAATCCCGTTTCTTTACATCCCAAAGTTTGAGCTACAAGCACATTCAATTCTTGAAATGGGTTAATTGTTGCTTTCGTTACAGGTGTGCGAAAAACTCTTCAATCGCTTTGGTCAACCCTGCGGCAACAACTGGATCATGGCAAGGGTAAACATAAACGTCCTGCTGGAGAATGGATAAGGCTTTGTCGCCAGAGAAATCTTTTAAAGCCGAAGTCCTCAGCGTTCTCGACTCCAGCAACACGGACTGATTTAAAGGTAAACTCATAGTGTTCCTAGGTAATAGGACAGGCGATCGCTGACCTCCCGCCAAGTTGGGGCGATCGCTGGAAGTTATCATGGTTTGATATTTAAAACTGTTTCAAAACCCGTTATTAATCCTCTTCCAAATTTCTTCTTTTAGGGACTAACTCAAAGAAATCGGAAATTTTGCAATTAAAATAAACGCATAAAACAGTTATTGTGTCAGCATCGTAACGCTTGGCTGTGTTCTCGCATAAGCCACGTATTGCGCCAGCGGTTAACCCCGTTGCTTCACCTAAAGCCGTTCTAGTTAACCCATGTTCATCAATTAAATGTGCTGTGATGTTAACAAAAGGTAATAATAGGGAGGTGGTGAGGGCTAATAATGAAACAAAGTACCGTCAGAGCTTTATTTCAGGCTTACAATTCATTACATATAATTATTGATGAGTTGTATGAGGGTTTTGAGAAGGCTGTAGAGAATGAAGATTATAGCGACGCTAGCTTATTGGAGGCTAGAGCGGATAGACTATTTTCAGAAGCCGAAGCAATATTAGCCGTAATTTTAGAGTATCAAAATGGATAAAGTTCTGATACAAGCCTTGGCAAAGGAAGCCAAAGTCAAGAGTGGTCAAGCGATCGAGAAATTCAAACAAGGTAAATACATCGAAGGACATTCCCTGATGAGTCAAGCTAGAGACGCAGGACGGGTTTGTAGTCAGTTAATCAAAACCAGTGAACTAGTACCTGTGTTGACTCAGTTTGAGAAATTAAGCCAGGAATAACGCTAAACCACTATTTCACTACCGAATAAAAGCGCTGTGTATTCGCACAGCGCTTTTATTCTTTTGTCGCCGTACCTAGAGGGAGCCTCGAATGACCGAAAAACAAATAAAAACACTGACTGAAATAATGGCGCGTCCCTTACCAGACATCACACCTGAGCAAGAATGCGAATTAGCGGAACTTGAGGAATTGATGTCGAAACCGCCCATCGAACATCCGTCAAGCAAGACACTGACTGAAATAATGGCGCGTCCCTTGCCGGACATCACACCAGAACGAGAACGTGAGTTAGCGGAACTTGAGGAGTTCTTTGGGCGTAATATCATGTCCGGTGGCACACCCATAGTAAAGTAAATTATATACCCTCTGTTGTAAGTATCTACCGTACCAATGCCAAAACATATTAGTATAAAGACCTTGACGAGGTAGAGGAAATTTTATCGAAGAAGGCAGTCTTGCTGAGGGCAGCTTTGCTGGAGGAAAACTGCCCTCAGCAAGACTGCCGCGACCAGAGGGAGCAAGGGTTTAAGACCCCCTCCAAATTTTCAATTTGGTGGCTCTTTTTCAGGAGGGGTTTGAATCCTATAAGTGAAAAAAACCTTCTGCCTTCTGCCTCCTGCCTCCTTCAATTAATCGCTGCCAACAATTGCTCAAACAAAAAGATTTAGTTCGAGGCATAACAAATTTTTATTGGTGGCCTCAAGTCACAGTTGCAGCTTAACGTTTTTATTATGGGTAAGCTACCGGACATGATATCAACCCAAAAGAATTGCTTTTTTATGACTTTTTCAGCAAGCCCTAAGTAGGTCAAGTAATATAAAAATTTATGCTATTTGGTGATATTACTTACTTTCAAAGCACGGAGGCATGGCTGCTGGGGTGGTTTCTTTCATGAGCTTCTTTCAACGTGAAAGCTATGCTGAGATAGCATTATACTCTTTTTTACTCTTCTATTCTGTCTAAGTCCCACTAGTAGAGAAGGGGTGGGTCATTTCCCCCTGCTCCCTGCTCTCTGCCCCCTGCCTCTTCATTTGCGGCACTAGCCGATTAAATTGGCTTCTTTTAAAGCTTCTTTTTCTTCTGGCGATTGTTTAAATGCAAACCGCAATAAAGGCGGTGCTAAGAAGGTTGTCAAAATCACCATAATAACGATCGCAGCTTGCAATGGTTTATCAAGGGTACCACTAGCTGCACCAATGGCGGCAAACACTAACCCAACTTCGCCACGGGGAATCATCCCCACACCAACCGCTAACCGATTAATTCCAGGTTGACCAAAAACCGCCCAACCTGTGACAACTTTACCGATAATTGCGATCGCAATTAAGAAGGTAGCTATAATTAATCCTTCTCGATTTCCTGGAACTAACGGATTTAGAACGCCTAAATCAACTTTTGCGCCAACTGTCACAAAGAAAACTGGCACTAGCATATCAGCAACAGGTTTAACCTGCTCATCTAGCTCTTTGCGTTTATCCGTTTCATCCAAAACTAAGCCAGCCGCAAATGCACCTAAGATAGCTTCTAAATGAATGGCACTACCCAGAAAAGCCATAAAAAAGGCAAAGATAAATGCTGGGATAATTAAGTTGCCTCGCGTTTGCAATTTCTCAGCAATGGCAACAAAACTCTGATTGAAATATTTACCGAGGAGAATTGAGCCAATGAGAAAAACTGTAGCGCTGACAATTAGATAAATGACGTTGAAAATATCAACCTCACCAGTTTTAGCAAGACTCGCCACTACTGCCAACACGATGATACCTAAAATGTCATCAATGACGGCTGCACCAACAATAATTTGACCTTCACGAGATTTTAACTGCCCAATTTCTGACAAAACTTTCGAGGTAATCCCAATACTAGTAGCTGTGAGCGCTGCACCAGCAAAAATCGCTGGAATTACTGGCGCATGAAACAACAAAATCAACCCTGCCGTGCCAGCCGCAAAAGGAACAGCTACCCCAACACAAGCAACAATTGTTGCTTGATAACCGACTTTCTGTAATTCTTTTAAGTCTGATTCTAGACCAATTTCAAATAACAGAACGATCACACCTAGTTCGGCAAGCACAGAAACAACCTCACTCTGGCTTTGAAATATTGATGTGACGGCATCAGGACTGAGGTTATTAATGAATTGCAGGATAGTCATGATAATGGAGTCGCTACCAGCCGCTCCACTGTCGGGAAATACAACCAAATGGAGAGCAGAAGCACCCACAAGCACCCCACCAACTAATTCTCCTAATACAGGTGGCAAGTCCATCATTCTAAATAATTCGCCACCAATTTTACTAGCCAGATAAATGACTACTAAACTTAGCAATACTCCAGTCAGCACAATAGGAGCATATTCTGCCTCGTTAGTTGTTGCTAGTAAAGGAGACTGTAAACCCGCAGGGAGAAAATTTAACCAGGTAAACGGATTAAGTATTGGTTCTGAAAAAATCATGTTTTTGCTTGTGTTTCTGATTCATTTTGAAGCCAATTTAAAAAATGTAATTTATATCTCGTAATTCGTAATTTCATCATTAATTACGAATTACGAATTACGAATTACAAATAGGTGTCAGTGTAAGTACCAACGCCAGGAGTATTAGCACTTGCATGAGGATTAACTAAAGCAACCGCTTGTTTAAGTGCATCAACACGATCTACAAACATGTAATGCTCTGGTACAAACCTCGAAATGCCAAACTTGTAGGGTTTGCCTGTCCGACAAAAGGAGCAATCTGCAAAATAATCAGAATCACGCCAATCCCAGACATAAACCCAGAAATCACGCTGTAAGGCATGAGGGTAATGTATTTACCCAACTTAAATATCCCAAAAAAGATTTGGTGGCGCATCGTCTCGATTCAACAGCCGTCTGGCCCACAGAAAGTTCTCCCGTACAGTACCTCTGCTTCACAGATATAGATAATGCCCGCATAATCGGTAAAAAACTTGATTGCGACCTGATCCGCAATCTTCTCTGCCATCTCCCGATTTTCGGTGAGTACCTCGAACTTTACATTTGAATCGGTGTCGGCAGTGTTGGGTTTACCCGTAGAGCGCACGTTGCGACTGCCTTGACCGCCAGTATCCACCACCGTATAACCAGTTGCCCCGGCTTCATCAATGATCTTGGCGACCTTTTTCAGCAGAATCTTTTCCGTGACGATGACGAGCTTGTTGGCACGCTTGGACATGTTGCTTACCTCCTGAAATGATGTAATTTATCTACTTGGTCTGCCCGGTCAAGGGGTCGGTGACAGACCGCCGATCGCCTGGGCTAGCCCGATAAAGAACGGTATACACAAGCCGATCGCAATGGGCGTACCGACGGCTGTGGACGCGCCTATATAGGCAGATGGATTGGCTGACGGGATACCGGCTCGTAACGTAGGAGGACCTGAGATATCTGAACTGGATGAGGCGATGATAGCTAGGATCACAACACCGCCCAGGCTGAAGTTCATGGTGTAGTGGGCAATCATCCCAAGACCAAAGGCGATTAGCCCATGCACAAACGGTGCCACCACACTATATACGACGTACCACTGGGCTACCTTACGCAGTTCGCCAATCCTTGACCAAGCCTCCATACCCATGACCAGCATCAAGATCGAAAGCAAGCCACGAAAGAGGGGATCGTAGAAGCTTTTATAGACACTTTCTGGCTGGGTGAATATGCCAAGAGCGAGACCTAACAGCATTGCCGATAGGGCAGGACCTCGGAGACTTTCCTCGATAATTGGCCATATTTTGACCCGATTATCCCCATCCCCCTTCTGCTGACTGATATACTCCTGCCGGCTGCTGGGATAATCTTTTTGATCGGGATAATCACCAGCCGTAACAGGCTGCTCAGTAAAGTAGGCTACTTCTTTATGCTTCTTCCTGTTGAGATAAATGTTAGCCACAACAATTGCAGTTACGAGCGCGGGGATATCCATGAAGGGATAGAGTGCGCCAGCCCATGCCTCGTATGTAATTTTTTGTTCTTCCAGTACCGTCAGCCCAGCAGCCATTGTAGAACCACTCACGGCTCCAAACAATCCCCCAGTTGCGATCGCATCAACGACTTTGACCTTTGGCAGCTTGGCTAACGTATAGCGCGAGATGAATACAATCGTAATCCCTGTTATTACAGCAAAGATCATGGGTAACACCATCTCCGTCAGATTAGAATTGCGGATCGCAATTCCACCAGTCAGACCGATTTTCATGAGCAGCATGAAGACGATGATCGTACAAATCGCCTCTGGAATGACCAATTCGCTACCGAGGGCAGCAATGATCATGCCACCAATCAAAAAGGCGAGTGTTGGGGACTGCAACTGCTTAATGAAGTCCATTAGAAAAAGGGACAAAAAATCCACGAATACCTCCTTGTGCTTCCTCTGATGAGGAGTATTACAATAAATGAACTTTAAAAAAGACTGATGCGCTTGACTCCTACAGCACAGGTGCTGCACAAGAACCTGTAGAGAGGGCTTACGGTCATTGGCCCGGTCAGTTCAGAGATCAACGTTGGCGTACCGCTAAACAGGGCGGCAAAAAAGCCGACGCAAACTGCACCATAAAGGCCAGCCACAGACCGAGCACCGGAAGCAACACCGAATGCTAGCGTAGAGGTAACGAAACGATCGCAGCAGTTAGACCACCGAATAAATCGCCTTGTAAGTTTCTAAAATGGATCGTATTAGTCAATGACATACTGGGGTTTTGGCTACAAAAAATGCAAAATAAATTTGGGTTTCTCAAAATTGTCGGCTACTTTGAGTAAGTTTGAAGTTTTATTGCCATGAAAATTAGACAAAGAAAACTTTAATTCTTTGCAAAGCAGTTGGCTATAATGCCTTTTTAAATGGCGAGTCGCTAAATACGAATCTCCAATAGAGAAGGCTTAGGACAAAGATGGTTCAAAAATTGGACTAAAAAAACTTACATAAATTGCAAGTTTTATTTATTGCCAAATTTAATGAGATTAACAATAGCTTACAGCTTTATATCATTGGTGACAAGTTAAGGAAAAGAGGAAATTGTCAAGGGTGGTATTTGGATAGATCAAAAATCGTGAGAAACTCAATCTAGACAAGTAATTGAGCGATTTTGAGTAGCTATGACTACCAGCCGAAAAACCAATAGAGACCACGCCAAAAAGAAACAACGACCAATGGTGGAAGATGAAGTAATTGCTCCGCAATTGGAAAGATTACTGACACCAGCCATTACAAATCAAGAAAATTACTACCGTAAACTAGGACTCAGAGAACGGATACTGAATTTACCGTTGATGATGGCTGCGGTGTTAACCCTACTGTGGCAAGACGTGGCAGGAGTCAGAGAACTAACAAGAATGTTAGCCAGAGATGGTTTTCTCTGGAGTAATCCCACAAAAGTTAGTCAACAAGCAGTATCACAAAGATTTTTGACATTTCCATCCGAGTTATTTGAAAAAGTATTTAAAGATTTATTGCCTAGTTTGAGAACAGCTTGGCACAGTAGAAATAAACGTCAATTGCCAGAAAGTATTCAATTTACATTCTTAAAATTCGAGAAAATTTGGATAGTAGATCAGGGCAAACGCATCTAAAGTACTCTTGATCACGACCGATATTAAGAACCAACGAAAAAATCTTTCCTTTCGCGTTTGATTATTTTTAAAGCCCCAAAGCGATGCCTGCGGCGGGCTACGCCTACGCCTAAATTTTTCGCAATAAGCAAGAGCTAATGATATTATTTTTAACTCTATTGATAATAGACTTTGTTTATTGACATGATGCGGCCGCCCTGGATAGTAGATGGCTCAACATTGGAAGCATTGTTTAGGAAATTACAAAGCCTACAAGAGGCGCAAAGAGGACAATTAGCAGGAAAGATGAGTACAGTCATTGATTTAATGACCAGATTACCTATAGAGATTTGGTTTGAATAAAATCCCAAAGCTTCTGATACTAAGCTGGAAGAAAATATCCTGAATTTAGTGACTTCAAAGACTTTACTCTTATTAGATAGAGGATTTTATCACTTTAACTTTTGGCATCAATTAATCGAAAAAAAAGTGGACTTTATTACGAGAATAAAAAAAGGAGCAGGAATCAAGGTAGAACAAGTATTTACAGATAGTTATGGATTGCGAGACCGGAAGATACGTCTCGGTTCTGGCACTAAAAAGACTCCGTTTATCAATTTACGTTTGATTGAAGTGCGGTCAGGAAAAACATGGCATTCTTATGTAACGAGCGTCTGACCAGTTTTTTTTCAACAATTCTCTGAAAGCCTCTTGACAAAAGACTTACAGCCTTAAATTATCACCAATGGCTGACCATCATGATTACGGCACACAGATGCATAAGATGGCAGCGCTATTGAGAACGAGAGTATCAACAGCAACACAAAAATAACGTATTTTATGATGCTCATATTTGAAAGATTAACGCTATTTTCCGGTAGAGTTTACTAAGCTGAGTTGATCCATGCTTAAACATTATCCTCAAAATTTGAGGGCAAGCAGTATCTATTCATGAACCACGCCTTAACATAGGTGCAAAAAAAGTCAGTCTTAATGGCGATCAAATTGCAACCAAAAAAAAACTTAGAGCAGTCCTGGATTGTACGCTGTTTTGCTGCAATACTTCTTTGTGGTCAAGTCTGGCTGCATTTACTCCAAGGAAAAACTTACTATCGCAAAATTCTGCAACATCTGGTGACGGCCGGGCCAGCTTCTATTTCTCCAGTACTCCTAGTAAGTGGTTTTGCTGGGATGATTTTTACAATTCAGACTGCGAGAGAACTAGTACGATTTGGTGCTGTCAATGCGGTGGGAGGAGCTTTTGCGTTAGCTTTTTGCAGAGAACTGGCTCCAATTTTGACCGCTAGTATTCTTGCGGGACAAGTAGGTTCTGCTTATGCAGCAGAAATAGGAGCAATGCGAGTGACAGAGCAAATTGATGCACTCTACATGCTCAAAACTGATCCAATTGATTATTTAGTACTTCCAAGAGTAATTGCTTGCTGTTTAATGATGCCTTTTATGACAGTTTTTGCTTTACTTACGGGTATCATGGGTGGAGTTTTTGCCGGATCACAATTTTTTCAAATACTTCCAGAAACTTTTTTAGAGTCAATCAGAAATTTTTTAGAACCGTCAGATTTGTTGATAGTTTTGTTTAAAGGGTTTATTTTTGGAGTTCTGGTTGCTATTAACGGCTGTAGTTGGGGCTTAACAACCAAAGGAGGAGCCAAAGAAGTAGGAGAATCAGCAACAAAAGCAGTTGTCACTACTTGGGTGTCGATTTTCATCATGGATTTTTTTCTCTCTTTGGTGCTGTTTGAACATCCCACATTTTGAACTTAAGTGTCGATTTTCATCTTTAGTGCGATGGCTTTTTGTCTACGGGCATGGGGCATTGGGCATTGGGCATTGGGGCATTGGGG
>NZ_JADEXR010000186.1 GCF_015206995.1 aff. Roholtiella sp. LEGE 12411
GGGGATGGGGATGGGGCATTGGGCATTGGTTATTTTCCATCTCCCCCACTCTCCCACTCTCTCATCTAGTAATGGTTGCCGACCTTGCGATGATGTACAGCAGTCAGAGCATCTGGCTTAGAAACTCGTCCGGCGTAGACGGTGCTGTATACTGCCCAGTGGTCGCCGCAGTCCATTCTACTGACGACTTCGCACTCCATGTATGCAAGGGCGTCGGTGAGGATGGGAACTCCATTTTCAGCTGGCTGAGTTCTCACACCTTCAAAACGATCAGCACCAGGGGTGAATCGCTTTAAAAAGTGCTTCATGAGTTTTTGATAATTGCTTTCTTCTAAGACATTGAGGACAAAGCGATCGCCTACTTGCATTAGTGATTCAATTGCTCTGTCTTTGGCTACTGCAATGGAGAATCCCAGCGGTTTGAAGCTAGCTTGACTCACCCAAGAAGCAAGCATTGCACTGGAGACATCGCCTTTTTTGGCGGTGATGATGTATAGTCCACCACTGAGTCTACCTAATGCTTTGTCTAGGTCAGCACCCAGAGATTTCATCGCTTTGATACTGCGATCGCGTCCCAGCCATTGACCTAAGTCTGTACCCGCTTCTTCGCACAGCTTGTAGGTGTTTTCTGTGGGGGTTTCTTTAATCCGAATCGCTGGGAAAACTGTTGTCAAACCCAAATTACGGAATTTGCTCACCAAAGGATCTATCGGCTCATCATCACCACCGCCAGTTTCAAATATCCCTATGGCTTGCTTTTCTTTGGCAGATCCTAACACTGTGCTGAGTGCGGCTTGGATGCTAGTAGCAGCAGAAGCAGGAGGTAAACCAACCACAAGTCCAGTACAGCGGCTAACTAGTTCTCGCAGTTCTTGTAAATCTATGTCTGATCCCAAGTCCACAATTTCCACGGCTATACCAGTTTTGCTGATACCGTTGGCAATTGCTTGAGCTAGGCGATCGCTATACCCATATTCGGAAACGTAAAATATCCCAACTGCTGTTTCTGCTTTGGTTTGGTTTTGGCTCCAAGTGCGGTAACGTCCGGTTAGTTCCTCAACATGATGAGATAATAGTGGGCCGTGACCTGTGGCAATCATGCCGATGGTTTTCAGTTCCCCCATGCGCTTGAGTGCAGACAAAACTGACCGCGCATTTGGCCCCATCAAACAATCGTAGTAGTAATGAAAGTCTTCTTCGATAGCCGCTAAGTCTTCGTCAAAGGTGCTATCTGAGCAATAATGCAACCCAAAAGCATCGCAGGTGTAGAGAATTTGGGTTTTGTGGTCGAAGCTGAAGATGGTGTCTGGCCAGTGTAAATTGGGTGCAATTACAAATTCAAATTCGTGAGCGTTACCTAAATCTAAGCGATCGCCATTTTTCACAATCCGCCGCTTAAATGGCTGATGTACAAAATCCTCAAGAAACTGAATCGCCACCTTAGAACCAACAACGGTGATTTCTGGAGCCAGTTGCAGCATATCTTTAACTAAGCCGCTATGATCTGGCTCGGTGTGACTAATAATCAAATAGTCAATCTCTTTTGGGTCAATTAGTCCCGTGAGCGTATCAAAATATAGTTGACGAAATTTTTCATGGGAGGTATCAACTAAGGCAGTCTGCTCGCCTCGGATCAGAAACGAGTTGTAAGTAGTACCGTTTTGCAGACCAAACTCAATATCGAAGCGATCGCGATCCCAGTCCAAAGAACGAATTGCCGTCGTATCTTGAGCGATTTCCACAGTCTGTATGGTGAGCCGTTTTTCAGTTTTTTCGGTGAGCGCTACCATAACTCCCTCCTTGACAAATTGAGTATTTATTCCTCTGATTTTATTGTTACACGCCTGGAATGTTAAATTTTATTAAAAAAACTATAACTGACTTAAAAAAATTAAAAGTGTGAAACTACAAAAATACCCAGAATATAGAGAAAATCTTTGGTTAGCTCTGGAAATTGGGAATTCTCGCTTGCATTGGGCGTTGTTTACAGGCGAAACTCTAGAGTGTGTTTGGGATACTGACCATTTACCTGAATCTGTCATACAGCAGATAGCTCAATGTCGAACATTAGATGATTTGCCTACAGAAGTTTTTCCATTTAGTAAGCACAGTGAGAGACAACAAGAGATTATTGCAGAAACATCTTCTTGTCTACCTATCTTTCTAGCTTCTGTAGTACCTAAGCAAACAGCGCTTTGGCAGAAGTATCCCTATATTCGCGTTATTGCATTAGAGCAACTACCTCTAATGGGAATGTATCCCACCCTGGGAATTGACCGCGCTTTAGCTTTGTGGGGTGCGGGGAAAACTTGGGGTTTTCCGATGCTGGTGATTGACGCTGGAACAGCACTTACTTTTACAGGTGCAGATGCTAATCAATGTCTTGTTGGAGGAGCAATTCTGCCGGGAATCGGGTTGCAATTTGCAACTCTAGGTCAAAAAACAGGGCAATTACCACTTATGGAAACACGCAATTTCACGTCTTTACCTCCACGTTTTGCTCTCAATACACAAGAGGCAATTCAAAGTGGAGTGATTTACACTTTATTAGCTGGAATCAAAGATTTTATTGAGACGTGGTGGAATTTATTTCCTGAAGGAAAGATTGCGATTAAAGGAGGCGATCGCACTCTATTGATAAACTATCTACAAGCCCAATTTCCCAAAATTGCTGCACATTTAATTGTGGAACCCAATTTAATTTTTTGGGGAATACAGGAAATAGTATGTGGATAATGGATGAATAGTAAAACTGCTCTAAGTCAGACTCAGAGCAGCTTATATTTATGAAAGTCGGCGGGAAACACCATCAATAAAGTGGGTGGAATTGTTCATTAATTCGAGGGTCGCAACTCAGCTTTGATCTTTTCGGCAATGGAGTTCTACACGCTATGTATGCTTAAATTTACTTTAATAAACTCCTGAATATCAACCGCTACAATTTCAGCACAAGATTCTGATAAGTCATTTCCTGCATGAGCAATCATTTTCAACTCGACTTTGGGCGTCAGTTGAGCATAAACCCGACTTTTAGCTAAAGCATCTGGAGTATCTTTACCACCTTGTAAAATCAAAACTGGGACTTCGATCATATAAAGTCGCTTTTGTAGTAATTCCGCCTCAATTTCTGCTTGCTTTCTTTTGAAAAGTAATTGGCAAGCTATAGGATATAGTGACAACTCCTGACGCCGCTCCAAGTCTTGGGCAATTTTCTCATACCAACCCAAGATTTTAGTCAAGGGACTTAGCGATCGCAACAGCTTAATTACTAATGGTGGATAGTTTAGTAACCGTCGCATTTTCCAGTAATGCTGCTCTTGTCCTTCTATCTCTACCCCTTCTGGTGCTAACAGTACCACACCATCAACTTTCTCTGGATACTTGAGAGCATAGCTAGCAGCAACCCAACCCCCAAGAGAATGTCCTACTAAATATACTCTTTCTAGCTTCACAGCTTGGAGAAACTCAGCTAGACATTCCACTTGTAAGTCAATTGAATGGTGAATGTTAGGATTCTCTGACTCACCAAACCCTAGTAAATCAGGTGCAAAGCAATGAAAATCTTGTGAAAGAGACTCCATGATAGATATCCATTGACTGCTATCATTCCAAGCACCATGTAAAAAAATCACAGGAGTTCCTTTACCAACTTCACGCCAAAATAGTAGCCCTTGTGAAAGCTTTCTCCGGGAGTTACGAAATAGCGTATCCATATTTAATTGAGTAGTTAACTTTTAGAATACTAGTAAATAGTCATTAGTCATTAGGAGTTGACTCATAACAAATGACCAATGACAAAATAGTTTTATGCTAGTGTTGTCAGACCATTCAAGTAGTCTTGCAACTGTCGCGTGTGGTCGTGAGACATTTGTCCTGGAGGTAGGGAATTGGCAGGGAAAGCCTGGATTTCCATGACTTCCAAAGTATCCTGAACCTCCATTTTCCCATGCACTTCGACTTCAACCACAACGCAAATTGAATGGATTCTGGGATCGCGGTCTGGTGAGGAATAAACTCCAACTAAACGCCGAATTTCCGCCAACTCCAGTCCGGTTTCCTCCTTCAACTCCCGGCGAATTGTGCTAGGAATATCTTCTCCCCAGTCCACCATACCTCCCGGCAATGCCCAACGACCATCGTCGCGTCGCCGAATCAGTACAATGCGACCATCTGGTAAAATCGGAATGATACTAGTGCCAGTAATGGGATGCCGAAATATGATACCCAGTACTGTTTGTCCATAGCGCCATAAGCTACGTGTGGACTGCACAACTGCTGCAAAAAAAGCCAGAACGTTCAATCTTCAAATGTTTGGGTTGTACTCTATAATTCCTTGTCACTTACATAATAATCAACTAATAAAATGTTAGTTGAGTTTTGTTTTATACAAAAATGTTTGTGATTTGGAATAGTATTCTAACGTATTCCGTAGAATATTATTAATTCTAACATCAGGTTTAAATAAATGTACTGTATGTACATACGCATAACATTTATTAGCGCATCAATTTTTTCATTTGATAGCTAGCATTAGCCTTGCTCAAAGCGACAATTAATACTATTTTTTCAGAACAAATTCAGAAAATAAATATCAAAAACCTAAATTTTATAATTTCATTGCTTGTATTACCTCTTGAGACTTAATTAGTAATTTCAACTCTCTACTATTTCCTAGTTCAAACTTATGTTAATCAAACATCCAGTTGCTCCAATAGCTGCAACAGCTAGTTAACTAACTTACATCTAGCTGACCTATTTTGATCTGAAAAAATGTGTTTTTATTTAGCTAAAAAGTACATACTTCTAAAGCAGTATTGACATAGCCCATTAGAACACGGTAGACTAGTATACTGTTAAAAGTTTATTAATTGCTGAACTAGGCTAAAAGCATATCAATAACATTGGTAGCTGATATTGCCTACGTGATGCCTAGTTACTCCCTTTTTTGTTGTTTATTAATGAGGTGAACATGGCCAAGCGCCGTAACCCGAAAAAAGAAAAGGCGCTACGGAACCAGGCGTATGCCAGAAAGTTTCGTAAACGAACTACGACAGGAAGAATGCAGAGAAGATTCCAACAAAGACCACCGAAGAGTGAGGAAGAAGAAGGCGCAGCAGCAGCTGATACTGAGTAAGTTGCCTATTATAATCCTTGCTCTTTGAATCTTTTAGTAATCAGGGCGTACAAATGTACGCCCTGATTTATTGAGAACTAAGCATTAGGCAAGAGTTAAGAACCATTAATAAAACATTGGGAAAAAGCTTTCCTTCCCTACTCTTACTGTTCAGCAATTTGAGCGTGGGCGGCTAGGAGTGCTTTTTTTACCTGTGCAAAGCCAGTACCACCGTAACTGTTACGCGCCGCAACAACTTGACGAGGGGATATAGCTTCATAAATATCTGCTGTAAATGCTGGATGCAGTTCTTGCCACTCCTCCAATTTTAGATCTTTCAAGAGTTTCCCTGCGGCAATAGTAGTTTTTACAACTTTACCCACAAGGTTGTAGGCTTCTCGAAAGGGAACGCCCCGCGCTGCTAGATAATCTGCTACATCGGTAGCATTGGAAAAATCTTCCGTCACAGCTTCTGCTAAACGCTGGGTACGAAATTCTAAACCTTCCTTCAGCAAAATTGTCATTGCTTCTAGACAGGCTTTAACTGTATTGACGCTATCGAATAAACCTTCTTTATCTTCTTGCAGGTCTTTGTTGTATGCCAGGGGTAGCCCCTTCATGATCACCAACATCGCTTGGAGATGACCGAATACACGTCCCGTTTTTCCCCGTACCAATTCTGGTACATCAGGGTTTTTCTTTTGGGGCATGATACTGGAACCAGTAGCACAGCTATCTTTGAGAGTGACAAAGCGGAATTCTTCAGTTGACCAAAGAATGACTTCTTCTGCAAGTCGGCTGAGGTGAACCATGATCAAGCTAGCAGCACACAAAAATTCGATCGCAAAATCGCGATCGCTAACTCCATCCAAGCTGTTAGCATAAACGCTGTCAAAATTCAAGAGTTCGGCTGCATAGTGGCGGTCAATGGGGAAAGTGGTTCCCGCCAAAGCACCGCAACCCAAGGGCGAAATATTCACGCGGCGGTAAACATCTCCCAGGCGTTCCCAGTCGCGTTGCGCCATTTGAAAGTATGCCAAGAGATGGTGCGCTAAACTCAACGGTTGGGCGCGTTGCAAGTGAGTATATCCAGGAATCAGAGTTTCAACGTGCTGTTCAGCTATATCTACTAAGACAGTTTGAAATTCTCGTAATTGGCTTTTGATTTGTTGAATTTGGTCGCGGAGATAGAGCCTAGTGTCTGTACCTACTTGATCGTTACGCGATCGCGCCGTATGCAGTTTCTTACCCACATCGCCGACAATTTCCGTCAGTCGTCGTTCAACCGCAAAATGTACATCTTCAGCATCGACACCAGGATGAAATTTTCCCTGGCGGTATTCCTGGCGAATTTGTTCTAAACCAGTAACTAGTTGCTCCCCTTCTTCTGGGGAAATAATGCCCGTGTGAGCCAGCATTTGGGCATGAGCTTGAGAACCAGTCAGGTCGTATTCTATTAATGCAATATCGAAATTTATACTGGCATTAAAAAGAGCGATCGCCGGATGCAACGATGATTCAAATCGCTGACTCCAAGTTTGTTTTTCGGTCATAGACTTCAGGGGAGAAGGGGATGGGGAGAGGAGCCACTCCGTTGTAGCGAGTGGCGTGAGGAGAGAGGGAGAATTCCTAATTCTTGGCTCTTGTACAGACGCGTAGACGCTCTAATCGCGTCTCTACTCCTGACTCCCGACTCCTAACTTTTAAATTTAACCATAGCTAGTGAGATTCCGAATGATATAACCAATCACCAAACCAATCAATAATGCCCATACTTGTCCTGTCTGTATAAAATGGCTCCAAGATTTTTGGATTTGACCCATAAGGTCTGGGTCAGTAATTGTTTGCGCTAGCACCGTCAAATTTACTGGCAAATGCCAAAGTAGCTGAGATATCAAATCGTTGTACTGGCTCATATTCGGTGATTAAAGGGTTGTGGACTGCATTAAATAGTTAATGAAACAAAAATTACCGCAATTACGCGTAGCGATTGCGGTAATTACGCTACTGTCATAACCTAAGATGCAGGCGATGCCAACCGTAATTTATCGGCTGTCCGCAAAATTTGCCCCGCCAAAACCGCTGCGCCAAAACCATTATCAATATTTACTACACCCACTCCAGCCGCACAAGAGTTAAGCATGGTTAACAGCGGTGCTAGCCCGCCAAAACTTGCGCCATAACCGATGCTAGTAGGAACAGCAATCACGGGACAATTTGCCAAACCCGCAACGACGCTAGGTAAAGCGCCTTCCATCCCCGCCACAACAATCAACACCGATGCCGACTCGATGACGTGGCGGTTACTCAGTAAGCGATGAATCCCAGCAACGCCGACATCCCAGAGGCGCTGGACGCAAAAACCAGAAAGTTCGGCTGTCACAGCGGCTTCTTCTGCAACGGGTAAATCAGCAGTACCAGCAGAAAGAATGCCGATTTCACCCCCAAATTGTGGTTCGATGGTAGGAGGAGCGATCGCACAAATTCGCGCCGATTCGTAATATCGCAAACCGCTAACTTTTGATTCCAGTGCGGCATAAACTCCAGGTTCAATGCGGGTTGCCATCACCACCGGGTTGCGCAGGCGCATCACCTCCATAATTTGAGCAATCTGCTCAGGCGTCTTACCTGGCCCCCAAATCACCTCTGGAAAACCAGTTCTTAGCTGGCGATGGTGGTCAATTTTGGCAAACTCACCCACGGATTCATAAGCTAAGTCTTTGAGAGAGTTTAATGCCGTATCTGGAGTAACTTTACCATTGGCAACCGCTTCGAGGAGCGATCGCAAAGTTTTGTCATTTGTCATTTGTCATTTGTCATTTGTCATTTGTGAATAACCAATGCCCCATGCCCCATGCCCCATGCCCAATAACTAATCCGTTACTTTTATTTCATGAATATTCCAGAATGCGCCACCAAGAGCGGAAAATCTGATTCCTTCAAAACGATTACGTACCGCTGATAATGATAAGGGATTAACCAGGTAAATAAACGGTAAATTCTCCTGAGTAATCCGTTGGGTTTCGGCATAAATTTCTTTGCGCTTGGCTTCGTCTAATTCCCTTGCTCCTTTAATATAAAGCTGACCAATTTGCGCTTCCCAAGGAGCTACTTCCCAACCTTGAATCGGCTGTTGTCCTGGTTGAGGTTTCTGATTAAACATGTGCAATCCACCTTCGGGATTCCAAACGTTAGCCCCATCATTTGGTTCTAAACCACCAGTGAGTCCCATCAGAGAAGCTTCCCAGTCAAGGGAGTTAGAAATTTTGTCTGTAAAAGTATTCCATGCTATCGGCGTGAAATCGACTTGAATACCAATTTTGCTTAGGTCTTGTTTAATCTGTGATCCCATTGCCTCACGAATTTTATTGCCAGCATTGGTGAGCAAAGTGAAGCGGACGCGGTTTCCTTCGGCATCTACTAACTGATTTTTGTCATTGTACTTAAATCCTGCTTTTAGTAACAATTCCTTTGATTTTTTCAGATTGTAATCGTAAACTTTTAACCCTTCTTTCGGAGAAAGATAATAAGGACTTTGTACGGAAATTGGTGAATTTTGTGTAGTCCCTAAGCCGCGAAAAGTGTTGTTAATAATTGTTTGGCGGTCAATTGCATAGGCTACAGCTTGCCGAAATTGCAAATTATTAAACCAACGCGATTTGACTGGATTGACCAGTGGTTTTCCATTTCTTTTACCTTTATTAAGATTGAACCAAACAAAGGATGTACTGGTTGCTGGGCCACCATTATAAATTTTGAAATTACCCTGCTTTTCTTGGAGCTTTAGTAAAGAGAAGTAATCTGGTGAAACTCCCACAGTATCTAACCCACCAGAACGAAATTGTAACAAAGAGGTATCTGTTGATTCTACAATTTGCCAAACTATCCGTTCAATATAGGGTTGGGGTTCTCCTTTAGACCCTTTGCGCCAGTAGTAAGGGTTGCGCCGGAACACCACACGTTGACTTGTGTCATAACGCTCTAATTTGTAAGGGCCGTTGACAATAATTTGATCCGGCGGAGTATCAACGCCCCACTGTGACAGAAATATTGGCTTACCCTCTTGGTCTTTAGTTTTTACAGATTTTTCTAGGGTGTGGGCGGGTAAGATTGGATATCCAGTAGCACTACGTAGGAATGGCGCAAAAGGTTCTGGGACAATAAACTCAACCCGACGTTCATCGATTTTTTTTACGCTTGGTAGCTTACCGCTTTCGCCAATTCTTAAAACATCTCTGACATCGGTAGGAATTGCTTTATTAAAGTAGATGTCGTTGTAGGTAAAGACCACATCGTCTACGGTAAGTGGCTGCCCATCAGACCATTTCAAACCCTCGCGCAGAGTAAAAACAATTTTTAATTTATCATCAGAAAATTGCCAGGATTCTGCTAAAGCTGGCTCAACTTTACCTGTTTGGTAATTTTCGGTGATTAACCCCTCGTAAAGTAATAACAGAAGACCTGTTGTTGATGCATCTTGATTCAGGGGAAAGTTAAAAGTTTGGGGGTCACTGAGAATGCTTCTTACCAATTGCGGTACTTGAGCGGCTGCGCTTTTAAAGTTAGCTGGGTTACAGGCAGTAACTGTAAGTACTGTGATTAAAGCCAGAATTATTGGCAACCAAAAATGTTTAATTGAAAGAAATATTTTACTAAAAATTTTCATAATTTCAATAGGCGAATAGTGTAATTAATTTGATTGAGATTGTAGCCAACCAAGGAAATTTTTGGTTTTATTGAAATACTGAATCCCACTATCTCGTAAAACCTCTATAACTTCACGTCTGCCAAATTCATTAGACACTGAGGTAGGTGTATTTTGCAGAAAATTTTCTGCTAGTTCATCTTGTCCTTTCGCAATACTCATTAAAAAGTTTGTTTCTACATAAAGTATCACTGCTAATAGTACCTAAGGTTGAGTAATTCCACCTTTTAATAACTGTGACAAACCTATTTCTGCTATCTCCTTGGATGCTGGCGGTATTTCTGACTTCCAGTAATAACAAAAATCACTTATCCAAGCTTCTATCAGACCTGTAAGATAAAGATTAAAAATTTGTTTTTGATTAAATTCTGGCTCGTAATAACTAAGAACATCACTTGTATTAAAACTAAGAAGTTCTGACAAATTATAACCATCCCATTGAAAAACTAAAATATTTTTCAAATCAACAAACATAGCAAAAGGGATCAGGTCTTTTGACGCTTCCAAGTAGTCAATAATTCGCAAAATAGAATTTTCTTTGGTCTTTTTTGGGTTTGAATCAAATGGAAAACCTTGAGCTTCAACTATCAAAACAATTTTTCCATCTTTGTCTAGTGCCACAACATCCGGGCGCTCTACATCTTGCAATTCTAAGTTTGTAGCTTGCATGGCTCTAATTTCCTAATCAGGTAAGTTTGTTTATCTCCTATCACCCTATTTATTTAAATCCTAACGATGATTAAATAGCTTCACTTATGCAGTAAAGAAAAGTTACTCTAAAGCCACTAGCAAAACGACAGCATAAGCACATATACCTTCTTCGCGTCCAACAGGGCCTAGTTTTTCGTTGGTAGTAGCTTTAATACCAATTTGATTCGGTTCTAATTCTAAAACAGTGGCTAGCATGTCGCGCATTTGATGAATATGCGGTTTTAATTTGGGGCGTTCTGCTACTACCACTGAGTCAATATTTCCTATTTGCCAGCCTTGATCCCGAATTAGGTGATGTACTTGAGTTAATAGTATTAAACTATCTGCTCCTGCCCATTGAGGATCGCTAGGCGGAAAATAATGACCAATATCCCCCAAAGATAATGCCCCTAGCATGGCATCCATAATTGCGTGGGTTAGCACATCAGCATCACTGTGGCCTAACAAACCCAGTTCATGGGGAATATTAATTCCTCCTAAAATTAAGGGGCGATCGCTCACTAGTTGGTGGATATCGTAGCCGTTACCAATACGAATATTCATGTTTTTGTTATTGGGGATGGGGCATTGGGG
>NZ_JADEXR010000187.1 GCF_015206995.1 aff. Roholtiella sp. LEGE 12411
GTCATTGGTCATTGGGCATGGGGCATGGGGTATGGGGCATGGGTAAGAAGTGATAAAGGTGTACTAATTTTTTTCAAAAATCAAATATTAGTTATATACAAATATTAGTTTTATATATTATTAAAAATAAATGTGATTAAAAAGTGACTGTCATTCATCAGGAATGAAGGAATGGGGAGTGAGAGTAATTTTTAATTTTTCACTTCCTTCTCCTGATTGACTTATTTTACTGCGATCGCTAATTAGATAATGCTTTTTGGCCATGGGGAATGGCCTGTCCCTAAAGATAGGAATGCGGGACGAAAGAATGTTCAACTCCGTTGCCAAATTTTAATCGTCTTATCCAAACTACCACTTACCAACATCTCGCCGGAAGCTGTGTAAGCTAATGCTGTGACTGTATTGCCATGACCTGTAAATGTGCCTAGCAGTTCTCCTGTTTGTAGATGCCACAACTTGATAGTTTTATCAGCACTACCGCTAGCTATAATTTTTCCATCAGGACTTAAAGCGATCGCATACACTCGATCTCTATGTCCCTTGAGGGTGGAGATTAATTCGCCAGTATCCAACTGCCAAATTTTAATTGTTTTATCCCAGCTACCACTGACGAGCAGCTTACCATCTGCACTAATTGCCAGAGAGCTAACGATATGAGAATGACCCATGAGGGTGCATAGTGGTGGTGTGTCCTTGAGAATTTTCCCCCCTGCTTGGGATGAGGTGTGCCAGATTTTGATTTTGCGGTAGCTACCCGTGACTAGCATTTGCCCATCTTGACTTAAAACTAGGGAGTGAGCCGCGGTATCATCTAAAGAAAGAGCGATCGCTACTCGACGTTGCATTAAATCCCAAAACAGAATTTTTCTGTCATCTCCACCAGTCGCTAACATCCTGCCATCTGGAGTAAAGGCTAAACATCGCACTACCCCATTATGCTTGTGCAGAATATCTATCAAATCTAGTGCGCCTACATGCCAAATCTTTATTGTGGAATCAGCACCGCAACTTACTAAAGTCTGTCCATCTGAACTAAAGGCTAAGGAATTCACTTCATCCACCAGTCCAGACATAACCCAAGGATATTCAGACAATGTATCTATTAATTCACCCTTGCTTAAATCCCACAGCTTCGTCTCTCCAAGACTACCACTTGCCAATATAGGCATGGTTTTGATATTTTTACACCCTGAACTGAAAGCAAGGCAATTAATTCCTCTAGTGTGACCTTTCAAAGTTTGCCAGCATTCCCAGTCACCTACTATACATTTAAGGGAATGTTCTGGTGGCAAAGTCTGAATTGTTTCTGCCACGATTCTCTCATTAATTACTGGTATTAGCGGCGCAGCTTTTTTAGTAGTAAGTGATTCTAAATACCAATTTAATCCCCCTGCATACAACAAGTTGCTCGAAGTAATGTAAAGTTTTGGTTCAGTTAATTCAAGTTGATTCGTAGGTAAAAATCCCGCGATTACAATTTGTTTTTCGTAGCCTAATTTACCTGCAAATGGATAAAACAAGCAAAGAAAAATTAATACCTGGTGATTTTTTAAATCCTCTTGAGTAACCGACCATTTAGTTTTGTTTTTCTTAAGACTGTTAAAACTTTCTCCATCAGCAACGTAAACTTTAACACTCATCTTAGGATGCTCTTTGAGCACGTAAGAAAATTTACTTTCGCCGCTCAAATTCCCCTCATCATCTAAAACTATGTTTTGCAAGGTGTCTTGTGGCACTTTTTTGATCAATTTACCCAAGCGTTCAGTCATCACCCGTTCAACGACTTGCTCTCGCAAAAGATAATCTTCTGCTTGTTGCTGGAAGTATTTGGTAAAGGGTATCGTCCAGTCAGGAGGTTCAGGATATTCAGGCGGCGTAGGCGGCGGATTTTTGGCAAGGATTTCTGCTTGCTGGCGAGCAACTTCCAGGATTTTTGCCAATGGCTCGCCCCAGAATACCATAATTTCAGTGTGGCAACCCTTGACTTGACTTTCTAGCAAAGATAAGTCGTGAGTCTTGGATTTTTTCACACGTTGAAGGAAGTCAGCTTGTTGATCTCTTAGTAAGCTAATCCAATCCATCTGCATTCCCACAGCACAATATTGCATACCTACGGTAAGCTATACCATCGCAATTACTCAAGTTTATAACCTTTAGTTAATTAAAAATTCAGTAATCTTAGCAGTCTAATAGAACACAGCTATCAATATACATTTATGGTAGAGATACACCTGGATGTGCTCAGACATCTCATCAACATAGTGCAGCTGAGATGTAGAGAATTAGATGATGTCAGTCAATTTTATCGAACCTGGAGAACGAGATACTGTTTTCCTTCTACAATTTAAGGACAAATATCTCGCGTATTCATTGCTTCCTATCTCAGTGACTCATAACTAACAGTAGCGTTAACTACTATAGTAATCCGATTTGATTCGTGAACTGACTCGTAGAGACAGGGAATGGGGGATAGGGAATGGGGAATAGGGAATGGGGAATAGGGAATAGGGAATAGGGAATGGGGGATAGGGAATGGGGGATAGGAAAAAAAGGATTTATATCATATTCGGTATATCGCTTACGATATAAAATCCCCAAAGTCTTTATGTTTAAAAATCTCGGCGTTCATTTTATCGTAAGTATTTAAGCGAACATGATATTAGAGGTGTATGCGGTTTTTTCAAAAATTAAACAGGAATCCTATATCTTCCCTAATACTTGTCGGGTAAAGGGGAACAGGAAAGGGAAAAGAAAAAACCTTAAGCTAAACATTACTCTCCAGAAATTTGCAAAAATACAGTGCGTTGGCGAGGCCCATCCAACTCAAAAAACAATACAGATTGCCAAGTTCCCAAAGCTAATTTTCCGTCCATGAGGGGAATCACCTCATTTGTACTTAGCATCATTGCCATCAAGTGAGAGTGAGCATTTATTGGTTCATCTTCTGGAACATCTCTTAAATGCAGGTCATTGTGCAAGTATCGTTCTGATTCAGGTGCTAATTTCTGTAAAAATACCTTCACATCCTCTAATAATCTGGCTTCATTTTCATTGACAGCCAAAGCTGTTGTAGTATGTCGAGAAAATACTAAAACTTGTCCATTTTTAATCGATGTCGAGGCAATAAAATCTTGTATTTGTGGTGTGATATTATGAATATTAATTCCCTGTTAAGTTTCGATTTGGATGATTCTATTAATAATCGGCATTACTTCAAATTTAGATAGTGATTGTTATGGAAAGTAAGTACATAAACGCTGTTTTATATTATAAAAAAATTAATATTTACTCATAATTATTAACTTTTAACTATAATTTGTAGACCTTGAACTAACCTTTCTATACCTTCTTTTGCTGTCTCTTTTTGCAGCGCACCATAGGCAACTCGTAGATAGCATCCGTTGTCCATGCCAAAGGTTGTTCCTGGAATGACTGCTATTTGATGCTCTTGGATTAGTCTTTTAACTAGCTCAAAAGCGTCAATTGGGGTATGAACTTTGAGGAAAAAATAGAAAGCACCATCGGCAGGGGTAATAGTACATAATCCTTGTAGGCGGTTAAGGGATTCAAGTACTAGTTGTCGGACTTGAGCAATCGCACCAATATTGTCTCTTAAATACTCCGGTTTTGCTTGCAATGCTCCTAAAGCTGCATACTGGGAAACCACTGGTGGACATATCAAAATAGTATCCTGGACTTTTTTGACGGGGACAAGCAGATGTTTGGGAATCAGCATATAGCCGATGCGCCAACTGGCAAAACCGTAAGCTTTAGAAAGGCTATACAGAGAAATGGTGTACTGACTGCTGCCAGTAAATGCGCCAGGGGAAACGTGTTTTACCCCGTTATAGGTAAAATATTCGTAGGCTTCATCGCTAATGTGGTAAATGCCGCGATCGCCACAGATTTGATTGACTTGGCGTAATGCCGCTTCTGAATAGACGACTCCAGTTGGATTATTGGGTGAAATTGTCACTATTGCTCGTGTTTTCGGGGTAATTGCTTGAGCGATCGCCTCTGGACGCAGTTGGTAATTTTCGGCTGTTTCTACTAACACTGCACGACAACCCGCCATTGCGATCGCCATTTCGTGATTGAAATAGTAAGGCGTATTCAGAATAATTTCATCACCTGGGGAAGTAATCGCCAGAATGGCATTCATAAACGCCATGTTGCTCCCCGCTGTGACAACGATGCAGTTTTCCTCGTTGATTTCAATGCTGTTGAAAGCCGACAATTTTTCTTTTAGTACTACTAATAAAGGAGGAATTCCCTCAACTGCTTGGTAGAGATTATTAGCAGAATCAGCAAGGAATTTAGGTAAAAGCTCTATTGCTGACTGTGGTGGGTTGTAAGAAACCACACCCTGTCCTAGAGAAATGGTTCCGGGAGAGTTTTTAATCAGCTCCCCAACCACAGGAATGATCGGCGACTGTACCGCTTGCATACGAGAGGTTAGAGATTTCATGCGATCGTGATACTTGAGGTAGATGTAAAAAAGTCTGTTTTGAGATTTTGATGGTGTTTATAAAGAATTTAGGCTGATGGAAAAGGTTTGATCCAGCCAAGTTGAATAGCGGTATCGAGAGCGATCGCCCCCACTACAAACCACAATATACTTTCTCCAGCCAGTACTAAACAAGGCAATATTGTGTCAGCATTCCAGCCAAGTTCTATCTGGGTTAATCCCCGCACCAAGCCAAAAGCTAGTACACCGCCAGCTTTGAGTTGGGGATTTTTGTCTGAGCGGATGATATAGCGATAGGTGACACCAAACAGCAAACCAGACAAACAAGCAACTACACCACTCACCCACCACTGCCAATTAACATCAAATTCCAAACTAGCGAGTGTTTTAAAATACTTTGCCAGTACCAGACTATTCACAAGACTGGTAATGATGAAAGTGAAACACACAGATAAACCCCCAATAATTCCAGCTTTGAGGGATTCTAAACGTTCTGCCATCAGTTGAATATCTGAATTTTCGTTCACTTAACATCTCACATTTTTGAAAGTCAGCGATATCCTTAACCATCCCCAATGCCCCATCCCCAATCCCCAATGCCCAATCCCCAGTATGATAAATATTAGAGACGTTTTGTAAATGAATTCAAAAGTGGGACTATGGCAATATTGACACTGGGTTGGGTATCACTCTTAGTTGTGTTCACTTGGTCAATTGCAATGGTAGTTTGGGGACGTAACGGACTGTAAAGGTATGGTAGAAAGTCCATTCCTGAGTATCTTGGGTTTAGCTGCTGTAGTGCTACTAGTGGTAGTCACTGGTGGTATTGGTTATTTGACACTGGCAGATTGGCGCGATCGCCGGCGTCTAGAACAAGAAAAACGCGAAACACGACGCAGCACTCCTAAACGGCGATAAATTTGATCAAAGTTACACAATGTTTTGTAGGGGCACGATGTTATTGTGCCCTACATTGTTTTTTCTACTACCTAATGGGAAAACAAGTGCATAATGCAGGTTTATTTGTGTCAAGATTTTCATCTGAAGTTGACACCAATACATAGTAATGCGTACCCCATTCTTAAACTGGGACTGGCATATTAGCACGCTTCTCCTGGGGCGTTGCTACCATCCGCATTCCTGCTGGTGTGGCTAAAGTTAAACCACGGCGTACAGGACGCACAGGACGCTTATTCACTAGGGATACTTGAAAATCTGACAAAATAGTTGCCAAGACGATTTTCATTTCATACTGGGCAAATGCCATCCCAATACAGCGGCGGCTACCCCCACCAAACGGTAAATATTCATAAGGTGAAAATTGCCTTTCTAAAAAGCGTTCTGGTTGAAACTGCTTGGGCTGTGGGTAAACTTCTTCTCTATGGTGTGCTAAATAAATACTGGGAATTATTGCTGTTCCTTCTGGCAGTTTGTAGCCCATAATTTCAATTGGGGTTTTCACAATCCGCAAGAAAGCATTTATGGCAATTGGGTAAATCCGCAACGTTTCTTGGCAAACTGCTGTTAAATAGGGCAATTTAGCAACACTACTTGGATCTGGGTTAATACCAAGGTTGTCGAGTTCCTGTAGCAATTTCTCACGCACCGCTGGTAAATGGTCAACCCAGTAAAAAGCCCATGTCAGTGCAGAGGCGGTGGTTTCATGTCCCGCTACCAACACTGTCATTAATTCGTCGTGTAATTCTTCATCAGACATCCCTTGTCCATCCTCGTAACGAGCAGCCATCATCAGACTCAGGATATCTTGGCGATTGTGGTGAGATTCAGCCCGACGTTCTTGAAGTAAAGCATAAATAAGTCGATCAATTTTTTGTCGTTGTTGGAGAATCCAACCCCACGGACTCCAAGCACCTAAGTCTTTTTGCATAAACCGGAAAAAGAAGGCACTGGACATTAAAGGCGAGCTGATAAAGTTTAGTAGGTCACTTAGCGATCGCCTTAGTTCTTCAAAAAGCTGTCCCTGATCCAAACCAAATACAACCCGCAAAATAACACGCAAGGTAATTTCTTGCATCGACTCACGGATATCAAAAGGTTTACCAATTTGCCACTCGTTACTCACTTGTTGAGTTATTTTACGGATATCCTGACCGTAAGCTCGCATCCTTTCACCATGAAAAGGAGGCGCTAATAGTTGACGTTGGCGCTGGTGGCGATCGCCATCCGCTAACATAAAGGAGCGATCGCCAAGCAAAAATCTTAGTCCTATGTTCCCCCTCCCAACCTCGAAATGGCTGGAATCCGCAGTAAAAATCTGCTCAAGTGCTTGGGGTTGACTAAAATACACAAGATGGTTATCCCCGCGACTACTCCTGATGGTAAAGGTATCACCATAGATTTTGGCAAAATCATCCACATATTTTACTGGCTGACCAATAAATTTGAGCAGCCGCAGAAAACGCGGCATTTTTGGCCCATTGGGTAGATTTGAAGTTGCTGTCATCGTAGTTTGTAGAATTGACGGGTTCTGATTTTTATTGTTACGAGTTTTCATGTTCTTGAGGGTTACACAAAGCGGTATATTCTTGTAAGGCAGCGTCGGAAACAAGCAGTGCCAAAAATCATCGCTATTCTCAACGGTAAAGGAGGAGTCGGCAAAACGACTACCGCAGTCAATCTGGCTGCAAACTTTGCGAAGAAAAAAAAGGTGATTCTAGTTGACGCAGATATTCAAGGTTCTGCAAGTTGGTGGTGTGGGCGCAATCAGCAAGGAATGGGATTTGATTTATCTCAAGAAACTGATCCTAAACTTTTGGGTAATTTAGGAAAGATAACAGGTTACGATTTAGTAGTGGTGGATACGCCTCCGGCGCTACGCTCTGAAGCATTAGCGGCGGTAGTTGCGATCGCAGATTATCTAGTTTTGCCTACACCCCCAGCAGCAATGGATTTAGCTGTACTCGTGGAGACGGTAAAAGCAGCCATCATCCCTGTGGGAACCTCCCATCGGGTACTGCTAACTAAAGTTGATACGCGGAGCATGGGAGAAGCACTAGAAGCGAAAAACACCCTCATGGGGCTAGGTATTCCGACTTTTAATACCTTTATCCGTGCTTATAAAGCTCATGAACGAGCCGCACTTGAGGGTATAGCGATTACTCAATGGCGAGGGGGAAATGCTCGCGAGGCGGATTTAGACTACCGCCGCGTGGCTGATGAATTACAGCGTGAATGGAGGAAATAATGGTTAAGAAACGTCTCACCGACTTACTACAAGAAGAGGCGCAAAAATTTACACCTCCTGAAGGTGAATCTGCGATTGAAGTTACAGCTGAGGAAGTTGCTGAAGAAACGTCAGCACAAGAACTGGAGCAAACTTCTTCTAGGCGCACAAATCTAACTAAAGCTGATTTAGAAACAGCTGTAAAAGAATTGACAGAAACTCTCGAAAAAAACCATAAAAAAGAAGCTGAGCTTCAGCAGCAAGTTGTTGATTTGCAATCAAAATTGTCTGAACAACAAACATCAACTGAACGGCTAACTAAAGAATTGCACGAAGCGAAAAAAACAGCACTGCAACTTGCAGAAGCTAACTCTCAACTGATCGAAGAAACTAATGCCTCAAAACAAGCAGAGAAAGCCAAATCTCAGCCAATAAAAGAAACTAGTGCTTTAAAAACCGCAGAGAAAGCCAAACCTCAGCCAATAGAAGAAACTAGTGCTTTAAAACCAGTAAAGGAAAACTACAACCCACTGAACTACAAAAAATCACACCGTTCTTCTGAAAAGCTGGCTCAATATCAACCAGATAACCAACATCAACCAGATAATCAACCAAACGAGTCTGCTGATGCTTCTAATAATGAGATGTGGTTACTTGACTAGACTTGAATCCAGTTTTTACTGAAAAAAGTCGTTATGTTGGGAGTTAACCCCGAAACTCTAAAATATGCTGGGCAGTGATTTGTGGTTGTTCCAAGTGAGGGAGATGACCACAATCTTGTATCCAAGTTAAAGTACTTTGTAAAATTGCCCTTTTAAACCTTATGGCATCCTCAGTACCCAAAATCTTATCAGAATCACCCCATAAAATCAGCGTTGATTGCACAATTTCTGCTAATTTATTAAATTTAAAAGCACTGTAGCCACCACTTTTTGTAAAAGCAATCAAAGCTTGATGCCAGTTTGGCATCTGTAGGTGTAATGCTCCACAATATAGAGCATCGATAGAGGCAAGAGTTTGATTTTTATATCCTATACGAGAAACGCGATCGCGTACTTTCAGATTACTCAAAAACTGAGTTGCTAAATAATCTAACGGGGGAAACATTAATTTGCTCAAAGGTGAACCACCCGCCAACCCAGCACTGTCAATTAACACCAGCTTGTTTACAACTTCCGGGTAACTCAACGTGAAATCAATTGCTGTTGCACCCCCCATCGAAGCGCCAACCAGAATTACAGGTTGATTAATTAGGCTTTTCCAGAAATAATAAAGATGGGTTTTAATGGCAGTTGGACTATAGGCAATTCCTGCAAGTCTGTCTGTAAATCCAAACCCCAATAAATCCACTGCCCAAGTTTCATTATCTTTACAAAGCAGTGGTAAAAGCCGACGAAATTCTAATACAGAACTGTCAAAACCGTGAATTAATAATATAGGCGTTCCACCACTTCCCAAATGTACATAGGTTGTGGTAATTGGTTGATTACTTAGAGGGGTAGCGATCGCCAACGATTGAATACTCTGCGCTAATGCGATCGAGGCGGGTTCTGTTAATTGCCCAACAGCTGTAGGAAGAAAATTAGGAAACATACATTTTAGTTTACCGTACTAATTGCCTCCTGCATAACGCTAGTTTTTTCACCAGCAGGCGCTCTAGCAGCTACTGGTATCAAAGAAAGTTTTCTAAAATGTCCAAATTGGGACTAAAGCCACGTACAATTAATATCGCCTATTCCTCAATTTAGGAGTTGATGCCATGCCAATGGCGGTTGGCGTAATTGAAACTTTAGGTTTTCCTAGTGTGTTAGCCGCAGCAGATGCGATGGTCAAATCTGCCGCAGTCACAATTGTGTATTATGGTCAAGCTGAAAGCGCTCGCTTGTTAGTCGCCGTCAGGGGACATGTTGCTGAAGTCAAAAGAGCAGTTGAAGCAGGAATCGCCGCTGGAGAAGAAGTAAAGGCTGGTACAGTAATCACCCACTACATCGTTCCCAATCCCCCGGAAAATGTAGAAACCATTCTACCAATTCACTTCACTGAAGAATCAGAACCTTTCCGCATGTTCTAAGCAGTTTCGCCATCAAAATCTGTAGCGAAGCTTCGTACAATTAACTTATAGCGCAGATACGTTTATTCATAAAGGAGATTACTAATGTCATTACAGGCAGTTGGAGCACTGGAAACTAAAGGTTTTCCTGCTGTACTAGCAGCAGCCGATGCTATGGTAAAAGCCGGTCGAGTCACCTTGGTTGGTTATATCAGAGTAGGTAGCGCTCGCTTTACAGTTAATATTCGTGGCGATGTTTCTGAGGTTAAGACAGCTATGGCTGCTGGTGTTGAAGCCGCAGAAAACGTTTATGGTGGTACCCTGGAATCTTGGGTGATTATTGCTCGTCCTCATGAAAATGTTGAAGCTGTTCTGCCAATAGCCTATACAGAAGCAGTTCAAGAGTATCGAGAATCTGTGGAAAATCCTATCGTCAGGTCTTCTAACGGGCGATAGAGTTAATGTCAATGGTCAAAATTAATATTGACTGTTGACTATTTATTTTTGCAAATGTTTCTTTTGAAAGAAACTTTCCGACGATAGAGGCGGATTCTTCCCTGAAGCTGGTTTTGCTCAGGTTAATTTATCTACTTATTTTTATTATTTAGAATAGCGATCGCTATTTAGTCAAAATATATTTTCTACTTTCTTAGGACTTACGCAACTGGCACACAAGGCTTCTGGTATAAGAGTCAAGGGGAGCCACTGCGCCCTTGCGGCTATGCCGACTTGAACGCCACTTGCGTCTGCGACAGGAGAAGCAAGTGGCGTTCAAAAATCAAGGTTTTTTGGACTTTTGACCTTTGACTCTGGACAACCTCTGGCGTTAAAAATATGACACTTGCGTAAGTCCTGTTTCTATCTTGGTTTTTAATTGTTAATTGCACCCCTAACTAAAATTACTGTACTCTCAACACCAGAGGCGATCGCTTCCGGAATATTACCTTGAATCGCATGTTGTAATAATCCCTCACGAGAAGCTCCTAAAACGACAACATCGTAACCTTCGGTTTTCACTAAACTAATCACGCCTTCGGCGACTGAATCAGCTTGGACTGGAACAGCAACTACAGTACTGGACAAATTGCGACGACGCATCAACTGACGAATGGCTTGTTCTAAAACTGTCATGTCTGGCTTGAACTCAGATGGTTTAAACACCTGTGTCAGCCGAATTTGCGGATTATTTCCCAATGTCACTAAAGCAGGTAAAAATTTAATCGCCACCCGTGCATTGGGGCCACCAGCCATCGGTACTAGCCAGCGGTTGAACTGGGGAGTGGGGGAAGGGGGG